>NC_014217.1:1270672-1588341 GCF_000092925.1 Ancylobacter novellus DSM 506
TCACGAGCTATATCGGCCAGGGCGCTCCGCGCTTCTTCTTCGCCATGGCGCCGGAACTGCCCGATCCGTCCTTCGCCAAGATCGTGGTGCTGACGCCGGATGCCGAAGCGCGCGAAAGGCTGAAGCATGAGCTCCGCGCGGTCATCGCCGAGGGTCTCGTTCCCGAAGCCTTCGTCCGGGTTACGCAGCTCGTCTTCGGCCCCTATACGCCGTTCCCGGTCGAGTTCCGCATCATGGGCCCCGACCCAGTTGAGCTGTACCGCATCTCCGAGAAAGCCCTCGGCATCATGGCCGGCATTGCCGACGTCCGGCAGGCCAACAGGGACTGGGGCAACCGCGCACCCGTCCTGCGCTTTATTCCCGACCAGGACCGGCTGAACCTGATCGGCCTGTCGCCCGCCGAGGCCGCCCAGCAGATGCAGCTGCTGCTGACCGGCATTCCCGTCACGCAGGTTCGCGAGAACATCCGCAACGTGCCCGTCGTGGCCCGCAGCGCCGGCGACAATCGGCTCGATCCGTCCCGGCTGGCAGACTTCTCATTGATGAGCCGGGACGGGCGGCAGGTTCCGCTGGACCAGGTCGGGCGTTCCGAGATCCGGCTCGAGGAGCCGATCCTGAAGCGGCGCGACCGCACGCCGATCATCACCGTCCGTGCGGATGTCAACGAGGCGACGCAGCCGCCGGAGGTCTCCCAGCAGGTGATGAAGGCGCTGCAGCCGCTGATCGCCTCGCTCCCCGTCGGCTACCGCATCGAGATGGCCGGAAACATCGAGGAATCCATCAAGGCCAACGTCGCGCTGGCCAATATCTTCCCCGTGATGATCGCGGCGATGCTGATCGTCATCATCCTGCAGGTCCGCAGCCTCTCGACGATGACCATGGTGATGTTGACCGCGCCGCTCGGCCTTGCCGGCGTCGTCCCGACATTGCTGCTCTTCAACCAACCCTTCGGCTTCAACGCCATTCTCGGGCTGATCGGGCTCGCCGGGATCCTGATGCGCAATACCCTGATCCTGACCGAGCAGATCAAGGAAAACAAAGCGGCCGGGCTCGACGATTATCGTGCCGTCATCGAAGCCACCGTCCAGCGAACACGGCCGGTCATGCTGACCGCCCTGGCCGCCGTGCTCGCCTTTATCCCGCTCACGCACTCGGTGTTCTGGGGATCCATGGCCTACACGCTCATCGGCGGAACGGCGGTCGGCACAGTGATGATCCTCCTGTTCCTCCCCGCGCTGTATGCCGCCTGGTTCCGCATCAAGGCCACGGACGACGAGGTCCATGCGGACGCGACGGGAAAACCGGGCAGGCACGCAGCCCTTGCCGCCGGATGAGGGGCTGACGCCCGACTTGGCGCGCGGGGATCAAGAGCACGCAGACGCCTCAGCCCCTCTCATCCCAAAGCACTCACCGAAGGAATGATCATGTCGAATTCGAAAGTCGTCCTCGTTACCGGTGTTTCATCCGGCATCGGACGCGCCGCTGCGGCGAGATGCCGGTGCTGATCGGGGAGTCGGTGAGCCATCCGCATCTGGGCGATCAATGGATCACGACCAGTCCTGTTCTGTGGATCAGCGAGGACCGGACAATCGCGCACACTCTCAGTCGCTGGTATCGCCTCGGCAAGTCCGCACTGCCACCGCCCAAGGTGCCCGTTTCCAGACACTACCACTGACCGGCGTCGCTCCTGAAGGGCCAACGAGGAACCTGCCCGACCGGCTGTCGTGGCTACAACGACGAACTTCCAGGGCCCGCTGGAACGTCCACCGTTGATCGCAGGAGCATTCATGGGAGTGATTTCCGGAACGCGCCAGGAGCCGAAATTAGACTTGTGCCAGGAAGCAGACCTGGGCCGAGCCGCCGCGCGAACCGAAGACGGGTTAGGCCCAAATATCGGCCGCCCACCCGCTGGCATCTCAGCCGAGCGCGAGGGCTTCGGGCGTCAGCCAAGGTGCTATTGCGAGCATCGAGGGGAGGGCATGCGATCGCGCCACGCTTCGCGCAACTTCCGCGATACGCGGCGCCAGATCGTCGAAGTCGCCGCGCCGAGTCGTCAACAGCAGTTCGCGCGAGAAGGCGGCACCCGGCAGCGGCATTGCCACGATGCCTGCGGTATGCGCCGCCCCCTGCAATATGCAGAGCGGCGTGGTGATCGCGACGCCCATGCCGGTTGCGACCATGGCCACGAGAGCGTCCGAAGTATCGAACTCGAATGCCCGTGGCGGCCGAAGCCCCATCCTGCCGAGATGCCGTTCGACATGCTGCCCGGCGTAGGAGCGGGCACTGTGACGCACCAAACGATAGTGCTCGAGCACCGCCTGCAAATCTCTGCCGCGCACCACATCGACCTCGGTGCGCGGCGCGATCAGCACATAGGGCTCCCGAAAGACCACGATCCGCTCGACACCGCCAAGGCCCTCCATGGGGTCACAGGTCAGTGCAACATCGATCTCGTGGCGCATCAGAGCTTGCGTGTGGGAGAAGGCGAGGCCTGACCAGGCGGTTACCGTAAGGGCAAGTGCACCGTCGGCGAGCTCCCTTACGATGCGCGCGCCGACGGTGCCGGCCAGCGAATCGACAAGGCCGATGCGTAAATCGATGCTTCCCGGCAGTTCCGCGGCAGCCCGCGCATCTGCCAGCAGCCGCTCGGCCGCGCGGGCGAGTTCATCAGCCCGACTGGCAACCATGCGCCCGACATGGGTTGGCGTGAGCGGCCGCCGGCTGCGGTCGAACAACGGGGTGCCGATCAGCGCTTCCGCACGCCGCAGAGCCTGCGAGACCGCCGACTGGGTGACCCCGGCCCGCTCCGCGGCCGCGGTAACGCTTCCCGTATCCGCCACGGCAGCGACTAGGCGGAACGTATGCAAATCAAGGTCCAGCACGATTTTATTAGTGTAGGGAATGATTCTTTGTAGATCTACTGAATATGCCGCGTTTCGATTGACCTCCGCACCACGCCGTGATGGTTTTTAAGACAGGGCGTAATTTTGTGCAGGTGAGGGGGCGCTAGCCGTTGGAACGGACGCAGGTTGCCGTCATAGGTCTTGGCGCCATGGGTGCGGCGACGCTTTATCAGCTCGCGCGCCGTGGCGTCGACGCGATCGGGATCGATCGCTTCGAGCCGCCGCATGCCCTCGGCTCGAGCCATGGCGAAACGCGGATCACCCGGCAGGCCGTCGGCGAGGGCGCCGACTACGTACCCTTCGTGCTTGCCTCGCACGAGATCTGGCGGGAGCTCGAGGCGGCCACCGGCGAGCCGCTGCTGGAGGCCTGCGGCGTTCTGGTCGTCGCGCCGGGTTCCGGCGCGTCGTCGCACCACGGCAAGCCGGATTTCGTAGGTCGCTCCATCGAAACGGCGCGGGCGTTCGACATCCCGCACGAGGTTCTCGACGGCGCCGAAGCACGCCGGCGGTTCCCGCAGTTCGTGGGACTCGCGAGCGACGACAAGGTCTATTACGAACCCAATGGCGGCTACGTGCGGCCGGAGCGCTGCATCGCTGCCCAGCTTAGCCAGGCGCGGGCGCTCGGGGCCCGCCTCCGGCTGCGCTCGGAAGTCACCGTGATCCGGCAGGAGGGCGATGTGGTCCGCATCGGCGTCGACGGAGACGAGATCGTCGCCGACCAGGTCGTCGTCGCGGCCGGCGCCTGGACGGCGCCGCTCCTTGGCCCGCCGTTCGACCGATTGCTCACGGTGAGCCGGCAGGTTCTGCATTGGTTTCGGCTGGAAGATGTCACGCCGCATGCCGGAGGCCCGGTTATCATCTGGATGCATGGAACGGGCGACGAAGATTACTTCTACGGTTTTCCGCCGCTGCCGGGCGACGACCGGCTCAAGGTCGCGACCGAACAGTACGTGGCCGCCACGACGGCCGAGACTCTCGATCGCGAGGTCTCGTCGGCCGAATCCGCCGAGATGCGGCGCACGCACATCGCCGGCCGCGTCGCCGGCGTCACCACCGAGGTCGCCCAAGCTGCCGCATGCCTTTACACGGTAACGCCCGACAACGGATTCATCATCGATCGCCACCCGCAGCAGGACCGCGTGATGGTCGTCTCCGCCTGCTCGGGCCACGGCTTCAAGCACTCGGCGGGCATCGGCCAGGCCGTGGCGGAGGCGGTCACGGGTGGCCCGAGCTCGTTCGACCTCACTCCCTTTTCGCTCGGGCGTTTCGAAATGAGCCCGGAATGGCATGCTAGCTGACGACCGGCCGCTCCTCGGCTGCCGGCGCCGATTCCCTGAACCGGGACCTGTCGTCCCGACATCGATGAAAGGTTCCTCCTCATGCGCAGATCGATGATCGCTCTTCTCCTCGCCGGCGTGCTCGCACCTTTCGCCGCGCAGGCGGCGGATGGTGTCGACGCCATCAAGCAGCGGGGTACGCTGATCGTTGGCGTGAAGGCCGACTACAAGCCCTTCGGTTTCCGCGACCCGTCGGGTGCCGTGGTCGGGATCGAGCCCGACCTCGCGGCCGACGTCGCCAAGCGTCTGGGCGTGAAGCTCGAACTGGTGCCGGTCGTATCGTCGAACCGCATCGAATTCCTGCAGCAGGGCAAGGTCGACATGCTGATCGCGACCATGTCGGACAAGCCGGAGCGCCGGAAGGTCGTGCAGGCCATCGACCCGCCCTACTACTCCGACTTCGTCAACGTGCTTCTGCCGAAGAAGGCCGGCGTGAAGGACTGGTCCGAATTGAAGGGCAAGCCGCTCTGCGCGACCTCGGGCGCCTGGTACAACAAGGAGATCGCCCAGAAGTACGGCGTCGAGATCGTCGCCTTCGACGGTTCCGAGAAGCCGCTCTTCGCGCTCAAGCAGGGGAACTGTGTCGGTTATGTCTACGACCAGACGTTCGTTCAGGGCAAATTGCTCGACGCCGAGTGGAGCGGCGATTACGAGATGCCGCTGAAGGGCGTGCTGGACGCCCCGTGGATCATGGCAGTTGCTCTCGGCAACGACACCCTCCAGAAATTCCTTGAGGATACGACCAAAGACTGGATGAAGACGGGCTTCATCGTCGCCGAAGAGAAGAAGTACGGCATCGAGCCGACCGATTACTCGAAGGGCATGCATGAGAAGATGAAGAGCGCGACCAACTGATCGCTCACGCGGCCGACCTGCCATCGGGTCGGCTGCGTCCGTTCCAAGATTTTGAGATGGCGCGCATTGCGCGGATCGCCAACCGGATAGCGCGATGGACGTCATACCCGCCTGGTTCAAAGACCTCTACGAAACGACGGGTCTCAACTTCACGGTCTTCTACGACCCCTATGACTGGAACCGTTACGTCGACGGCGTGAGGATGACCGTCGTGCTGACGGTCTCCACCATTCTGGCGAGCCTTCTGATCGGCGCGGTCGGCGCCCTTCTGCAAGGCGCGCCCTCGCGCATCGTGCGCGGCGCGATCAACGGCTTCGTCGTCCTGTTCCGCAACACACCGCCCCTGGTACAGATCTTCTTCTTCTATTTCGGCATCGGCGCGATCCTGCCCGCCGGGCAGGACCAGTTCGGCCTGCGCCAGCCCTTCATCGACAATGTGGATTGGGCGATCATCGCGCTGTCGCTGTTCGCCGGCGCGTTCAACGTCGAGATCTTCCGGTCCGGCATCGAGGCCGTGCCGAAGACCACGGTGGAGGCGGCCGAGGCGCTCGGCTACACCCGGCTCAAGGCCTATGTCTACGTGATATTGCCGCTCGCGCTGCGGGTGTGCCTGCCGGCCCTGAACAACAACCTGGTCAACCTGCTCAAGACCACCACGCTCGCCTATGCGATCGCCGTGCCGGAGACGCTCTACGCCGTGAAGCAGATCTGGTCGGAATCGCAGAATGTGTTCGAGATGATGCTGGTGCTGTTCGTGACCTACGGCATCCTGGTGGGCATCCTGGTCTGGATCATGCACCGCTGGGAGAAGTCGCTGCACATCCCGGGGTATGGCCGATGAGCACGAAGGACACGCAGATGAGGGCGGACGCGCCGCTTCCGGTCCTCTTGCCGTTCCGCATCGAGCCCACCCGGCTGGGAACGCCGCGCCTCGCGCCCGTGCACGCCCTCCTGTTCGGTGCCGGCCTCGCGCTGTTCGCCGGCACCGCCTGGGCGCAGGCCGACAATGCCCAGCTGCCGCCGCTCGAAGTCATCGTCAAATGGGCGCCATTGCTGCTGTCCGGCTTCGCCTTCAACATCCTGATCTCCATGATCGCGATGGCGATCGGCACCGGCGCCGGCCTCGGTGTCGGCCTGGGCATGATTTCCGAGAACCCCTTGCTGGCCCGTATCTGCTGGGCGCTCACGCAGTTCTTCCGCAACGCGCCCTGGCTGGTGCTGCTGTTCTTCGTGATGTTCCTCGTGCCCTTCCAGGTCACGATCTTCGGCGTGCAAATTCCTTTGCCCGACTGGGTGAAGGCGACGGTGGGCTTCTCTCTGCCGGTGATGGCGAACGTTGCCGAGATCGTACGCGGCGCGGTGCGCTCCGTGCCGTCGACGCAATGGGAAGCGGCGGAATCGCTCGCCTTCACGCCGCGCCAGACGATGTGGCGGATCATCCTGCCGCAGTGCGTCAAACGCATGCTGCCACCGTGGATGAACCTCTATTCGCTCGTCACCATGGCGACCGTGCAGGCCTCCATCGTCGGTGTCTCCGAGATGCTGACGCTTACCGCCCAGGTCCACACCGCCGAAGGCGGCCGGCCTGAGCTGTTCGCGCCGCTCTACGGCTTCGCCCTGTTCTGCTTCTTCCTCTACTGCTACCCGATCGACCGGTTCACCGCCCGGCTCGAGCGTCGATTCCACATCCGCTGAAAGACCATTCGAGCATGGCCGTTGCGACTGCTCCCAAAACCTGGACGCCCGACCAGCCCATCGTCCAGCTGATCGATGTGCACAAATACTTCGGCGCCTTGGAGGTGCTGAAGGGGGTCAGCTTCGACGTGAAGAAGGGCGAGGTGATTTGCATCATCGGCCCGTCGGGCTCGGGCAAGTCGACGCTTATCCGCTGCATCAACGCGCTGGTGCCCGTGACCTCGGGAACCATCCGTGTCGAAGGTATCGAGGTGGCGAATCCGGGCCTCGACAAGCTCGCCCTGCGGCGCAAGGTCGGCATGGTCTTCCAGCAATACAATCTGTTTCCGCACAAGACCGCCCTGCAGAACGTGATGATGGCTCCGATCCACGTGCTCCATCAGGACAAGCGCGAGGTCGAGGAGCGCGCCCGCGCCCTGATGAAAAAGGTCCGGCTCGTCGGCAAGGAGGACAGCTATCCCGGGGAGCTGTCCGGCGGCCAGCAGCAGCGCGTCGCCATAGCCCGCTCGCTCGCCATGCGGCCCGACGTCATGCTGTTCGATGAGGTCACTGCCGCGCTCGATCCGGAGACGGTGAAGGAGGTGCTCTTCACCATCCGCGAGCTTGCCGAGGACGGCATGACCTGCCTGCTCGTGACGCACGAGATGAACTTCGCCCGCGATGTCGCCGACCACATCTATTTCACCGACCGTGGCGTCATCGTGGAGCACGGGCCGCCTGCGGCTTTCTTCAGCGATCCGCGCGATCCGCGCACCCGGGAATTCCTCTCGCAGGTGCTGTGATGGCCGCCGGGCGCAGTGTCACCGAGCAGGCGGCGGACTTCCTGATCGATCTCCGCCACCGGCCCTTGGGGGCCGAAGTGGCTGCCATCGCGCGGCTTGCGATCACCGATTATGTCGGCGTCGCCCTCGCGGGCGCGGCGGAGCCGGTCGCGCGCAATGTCCGCGCCTGGGCGGCCGAGCGGGCGTTCGGCACCGGCGCGACGGTGATCGGCGCGGCCGGTCTGAGGCTCGATCCCGAGAATGCCGCGCTCTGCAACGCGGTCGCCGGCCATGCGCTCGATTTCGACGACACGAGCTGGACGACGATCGGCCATCCCACCACCGTCGTCGCGCCCGTGGCGCTCGCCGTGGCCGAGCAGGTCGGCGGCTCCGGTGCGGACGCCCTCCGCGCTTACGTCGCGGGCGTCGAGGTCGCGCACCGCATCGCGGAGCTCTGCATGCCGGAGGCCTCCGAGGCCGGCTGGCATACGACGGGCGCGCTCTACACCCTCGGCGCCGCCGCCGCGGCCGCCCTGCTGCTGAACCTCGACCGGACCACATGCGTCCATGCGCTCGGCCTCGCGGCCTCGCGCTCCGGCGGCATCCGCTCCAACTTCGGCACGCAGGCGAAGCCGTGGCACGCCGGCATGGCGGCTCGCAACGGGCTCGAAGCCGTCTCGCTCGCGCGCGCCGGCGTCACCGCCTCGCGCACCGCCATCGAGGGCCAGGACGGCTATGTCGCGTGCCTCGCCGGAGCCGCCTCCCGCGCGCGCCTCGACGGGCGCTACCTTCCGTTCGGCACGCCATTCGACCTTGCCGCGCGCGGGCTGGCGTTCAAGCGCTTCCCGTGCTGCAGCGGATCGCACCCCGCCTGTGACCTCACGCTCGACCTCATGGCCGAGCACGGTTTCGGCGCGGACGATGTGGCGGAGGTCCATGTCGGCGTGAGCCTGCTCGCGCAAAGGGAACTCGTCGTCCACGCGCCGTGCACGCCCCAGGAGGCGCGCTTCTCCATGGAGTTCGCGCTGGCGGCGACGCTCGCCCGCGGTCCGCTCACATGGGACCTGTTCGTACCCGAGACGCTTGCCGACCCCAAGGTGCGAAGGCTCATGGCCGTCGTTCGGCAGGAGCTCTCGCCCGAGCTTGCGGCGCTGGGTTTCATCGGCACCGCGCCAGTCCGGATGACGTTCCTTCTCCGCGATGGCCGGACGATCCGTGGCGCACGGGACCTCGCCATTGGCAACCCCGAACGCCCGATGAGCGCGGAGGATCACGCCGCGAAGTTCCGCTCGTGCGCATCCCGCGCGATGATGCCGGAGGCGGCTGACCGGCTTCTGCGCCGTTTGCGCGCGCTCGATCAAGAGCCAGATGTCGCCGCGCTGTGGACCGCGGCTGCGCGTGCCGAGCTCACAGCGTAACTATGGCAAAGTGCGGCACTCGGGGAAGCGTGCTGTTCGGCAGGCCGAGGGACTGGCGTCGGGTCGCAACTCTACAGCCGATGCTCCACCCATATTCCTGTCTGCCATCGCTCTCGCCGCCACGTCTTCTGGTAATAAGCAATGAGTCCTCTCCCTAGGCGTCGAGATCCTCGCCTCCCACGTCCGAGGACAGGCTATGCTTCGCCTCGCGCGTCGGCTGCCGGGTAAAGCCCTTGAGATCGGCCGTCGGCTGGAAGTCTCGGGGGATGTCGACGGGGCTTGCCACCATCGCCGGGAAAACCATCCCTATCGGCAAGGCTGCCAGGCGCGCCTGCTGGACTGGCCGCGGAACCGACCGCCAGATGAGCGCTTGATGGCGTTATCCAGCATCTGCTCCGCCAGCAGCTTCTTCAGCCGCGCGTTCTCCTCCTCGAGCGCCTTCAGCCGCCGGGCATCGGACACGTCCATGCCGCCGTACTTGGCCTTGAACTTGTAGAAGGTCGCCGAGGAGATGCCGTGCCTGCGGCAGACGTCAGCGGTCTTCGCGCCCGCCTCCTGCTCCTTCAGCATCCCGATGATCTGTTCCTCTGTGAACCGTGAGGCTCGCATCGTCCGTCTCCATGGTCGACGGCCTCTACCTAAATCTGGAGGAGGATCAGGGTCTCAGGTCAACCGCGCCTGCCGCCGCAGCCACATCCGGCATGGTACAGAGCACTTTTATCGTTCCACGCGGACGGTGAATGGAGTTTCCCGGCTGGGCGTGCCCATGGGCAAGCGGGGTGCAAATTTCAAAGACCGCTCTGCCCCGGCGGATGCATATGCGGCGCGCAGTCTTCAGCGGAGCAGCGCCATGACCCAGTTCACCATCACGCTCGAGCGGACCGTCACCACGCGGGAGATCGGCCGCGTCGTCGTCGACGCTACCGATCTCGGAGAGGCCGAGCGGGTGGCCCGCCAAGGGGTTCATGGCAATGCACAGATAAGCGTCGACTGGCAGGCCGACCTCGAGGACGCCGGCCGCGTGCATGTGGTCGATGTCGAGGAAATCAACACCGCTGCCGCAGCATGAGCGCAGCTTCGGGTCATATCTTTCGTGAGACTCGTGGAACCACCTCGTTCACACTTCATTAGTGATTGTTACAGAGGGGGAATGCCCATGCTTGCGCGAAAGTTCGATATCGACGGCACCAGCCTCGCCTATGATCGCGGCACTCGGCAGCTGGCGGTGACAGTCCAACCGATCGTCCCCGACTACGATGAGGCGGCGCTTGTCGCACTGGGCTGGGGCGTCATGGCTGGCTGCCCGGAATTGCGGCGGCTCGTCATCGATGTTGAATTCGACGACGTCGCTTTGCCGCTGAACTCGACGGCAATGAAGCGGGCGGCTTGACCCAGCTCTGAATCAGCCGAACATCGCAGCTGGCGGGAAGGTACCCTGGCTAACTCCTCGCTGTTGGCTACCCGGTGAAGGGCCGCAGACGCTCCAAAAGCACCGCTTCCGTGAAAACACCGACGAGCCGGGTGCCGGGGCGCTCGGCGCGAACACGGGCATCGACAACGAACAGTGTCGGCGGCCCTTCCGCCGCAACCAGTTGCATGAGGGCGCGGGCTTGGGGGCCCATGGCGGTGACATCGACCTCCAGCAGCGGCACGTCACGCAGAGCCTGCCGCACGCGGGCGGAGGTCAGTACGGTCGCATCGATCGTTCTGCAGATGGGGCACCAGCGAGCGGAGACATAGACCAGCACATTCGGATGGCGCTGGCCGAGAAAGCCCAGCGCCGCGCCGAAATCGGCCACGCTGGCGACGCGCGTGCGCCTCACGACCGCGGTTGCAGCGGTCGAAAATGCGGTCAGTGTTATCGGCGCCAGCAATAGAGCCCGACGGCTGAGCGCCGGCCGATCTGGGAGATGTATCGGATCGATCGGGTTCATGGAAAGCCTGCTGAAAGTGGGCGAATTTAGCGAGCGGCGGCCGCGTCGAGACCGGCCTGCAGCAGCTCTGGCGAAATCTCCCCGACATGCAGATCCGCCAGCGTGCCGTCGGCGCGAAGAAACAGGGTGAGCGGGATACCGGCGGCGCCGTAATGGCGCTGCACTTCAAGTGCTGGGTCCAGCAGCACACGGTCAAGCCTGAGCCCTTCATCCTTGAGATAGGCGCGAATGCGGTCCGGCCCTTCGGCCTGGTTGACGAAAACAAACGCCGCCTCGCGGTTCTCGGCAGAAGCGCGCGCCAGCAGCGGCATCTCGCGCCGGCAGGGTGGGCACCACGTGGCCCAGAGATTGACCACGGACGGACGGCCGCGCAGATCGCTGATGGCCAGCGGCGGTCCATCGAGCTGCGCCAGAGCGACGGTCGGCGCGGCCTTGCCGATCGTTGCCCGGGTGAGTTCGCCGGTGCCGGCCCAAAACAGCAGGCCGAACGCCGCGGAGACGACTAGCGCGGCCGCGGCCCGCCACGAGCGGATGGCCATCGCACCGGCGGCGCTCGCCAGCACCGCCCCCGGCAATGGTGCAAAGCCGCCCTGCCAGAAGGCGAAGGCGCGTATCGGTTCCTGCGAGAAGCTGCCCCAATGCTGCACGACATGACCGAGCCGGGCGCCCATGAGGCCCGTGAGCAGCGCCCACCACGCCGCACGCCCGAGCCCTGGCGCGAAGCGGCGGTCAAGGAAGGTCGCCACCAGCAGGAACGCAAAGATGCCAACAATCGCCGCGAGACGGTCGCCGGCGAAGACGAAGGGACCGAGGCTATAGGCACTCATGACGGATCGGGCTCCAGGCGCGGACGGCTGAAGCTCGGCTGGTGCGAAACCCAGCTTAAGCGAGGCTTAAGCGGCTGGCTCATGTGGCGTGGGAGACCACCACAATCGGCGACGCGGCCCAGCAACATCCGTGTCTGATACTACCGAGCTGCGTGTGCTCAGTTGGCGGGCAGGACCACGACCTTCGTTCCGTCCGGGATGCGCTGATAGAGGTCGATCACGTCCTGATTCATCATGCGGATGCAGCCGGACGAGACCGCCTCGCCGATCGACCACGGCTCATTGGTGCCGTGGATGCGGTAGAGCGTATCCTTGCCGTCCTTGAACAGGTAAAGGGCGCGGGCGCCGAGCGGATTGCTCTCCCCGCCCGCCATGCCCCCGGCCCATTTCTCGTATTTCTCCGGCTCGCGCGCGATCATGTTCGGGGTCGGCGTCCACCGTGGCCAAGCGCGCTTGTGGGCCACCTCGGCGGTGCCGCTGAACTCCAGCCCCTCGCGGCCGACGCCGACACCGTAGCGCAGGGCCTTGCCGTTCTCCTGCACGAGGTAGAGGAAACGGTTCTTGGGGTCGACCACCAGCGTTCCCGGAAGCTGGCCGGTGGGATCGTCGACCAGCGCGCGGCGGTTGCGCTCCTTCATTTCGCCGACAGGCACGCCGGGAACCCGGAACCCGCCATCCTCCAGCGCCGCGTAGCGCGAGGCAAACGGGGAGACAGCGGGCGCTGGTGCAGACTGGGGCCGGCGTGTGGCGCAGGCGGCGAGCGCGAGGGGAAGAAGAAGGAGCACGCCGCGCCGTGACACGCCGCACAGCGTCTGACGGTCATTTCTGAGCTGCATGAGATCACTCCGCCGCTTGGCGACGGCGCGCTTCGGCGAAGGCTTCCTTGAAGCCGGCATAGTCCAGCGTCGAGGTGCGGAACGGGCCGATGAGGTAGGTTGGCGTCCCTTGTAGGCCGATCGATTCCGCCTGGGCTAGGTTGCGCCTTAGCAGAGCGGCGATGTCGCCGACATGAGTGTTGAGATCGGCATTGAGCCGGTCGATATCGATACCCGTCGCGCGCACCGCTGCCGCCATCTGCTCCTTGCTGACGCCGCGGCCGGGGATGGCCATCAGGGCGTGATGGACCTTGTCGTAGCCGTCCTGGTACTTGGCAGCGAGCGCCATTTGTGCGCCATAGACCGAGGCTTCGGTGAGGATCGGCCAGTCCTTGTAGACCAGCCGGATTCCGCCATCTTCCTTCACGGCACGTTCGAGATCCGGTGCGGCCTTCTTGCAGTACGGGCAATTGTAGTCGAGGAAGGCGACGACGGTGACGTCGCCGTTCGGGTTGCCGGACGTCGGTGCGGCGGGGTCGCGCAAGATCGCGTCGACATCGACGCCCTGTGAGAGGACGGGAGAGGTCGGAAAGGTCGCGCCTGCGACGAGCATGCCGGCAAGCGTAAGGAAGTGGCGGCGCTGCATGCGAACTCCTGAGCGTTTAGGGATGAGAGGCGAAGCGGGTCACGCGCCCGCGGCGTCGAGCCGGCGGGCGATCTCCTCGACGGTGATGGGGCCGACGATGCGGGAGCCGGGAATCTCGCGTCCCTGCGCGTCGACGAGGAACAGCGCCGGCGGGCCGACCACGCGGAACCGCTTCATCAGGGAGCGGGTCGCTTCGTTGTAGTCGGTGACGTCGGCCGTAATCTGCGGCAGGCCGACCAGCCGTGCGCGCAATTCGGGCGCGGCCATCACCGTCGCGTTGGACTTGCAGACAGTGCACCAGTCGGCCGTGAAGTCGACCAGGATGGGTCGGTCCGGCGCAGGACCTTCGCTCGCTTCGACAATCGCCCGGTCGAAGCCGGAGGAAGATGCGACGGTGACAGCGGTGTCCGCCACCGGCTGGTCAGCAGCCGGCGCAGCGACAAAGGCCAGCGGACGAAATGGGTCCTGCGCTCCACCGGCGGCACCGATGACGAGCGTCGCGCCATAGAGCGCCGCCACCATGCCGCCGCCTCGCGCGAGGCGCGCAGCGGCGCCGCTCGACGCGGTAAGCCGATCAAACCCGCCGAAGAACGCCGCCGAGCCCACCAGCAGTACGCCGAGCATGGCCAGCGTGGCCGGCGGCGGCAGAAGCCTCCCGGCGAGCAGGATGGCGACGGCAAGGAAGACGACGCCGAAACCCTTCTTGGCCTGCTCGAGCCAGACGCCGCCGCGCGGCAGTAGCGAGGCGCCAAACAGCCCGACCAGCATCAGCGGCAGCCCCATGCCGAGGCCGAGCATGAAGAGCGCCGCGGCCCCGGTGGCGGCATCGCCGGTCGCAGCAGCATAGAGCATCGCGCCCGCAAGTGGCGGAGTAACGCACGGCCCGACGATAAGCGCCGAGCCGAAGCCCAGCACCGCCGCCCCACTGATAGAGCCGCCGCCGCCGCGCCCGGCCAGCCGGGCGGAAAACCCCGCCGGAAGTGCGAGATCAAACAGGCCGAACATGGACAGCGCCAGCGCGACGAAGATCGCGGCCATTACGCCGAGGGCAAGCGGGGTCTGCAGCGCCGCTTGAAGATTCGCTCCCGACCAGCCAGCCACCGCGCCGATCAGCCCGTAGGCGCCCGCCATGGCCAGCACATAGGAGCCGGTGAGCACGAGGCTGCGCCGCCATGTCAACGCTTCGCCTGAGCGGGTGAGCATGCCGGCGAGAATCGGAATCATCGGGAACACGCACGGCGTGAGCGCCAGCAGCAGGCCGAAACCGAGAAAGGCCAGCATTGTCCAGCCGAGCCCGCCCTGGAACAGCGCGGCAATGCCTTCACTCTCGTTCTCGACGATCGCCATCGGCGTCGAGCCCGCTTCACTCGCGGCCAGAGACGGGCTTTCCGGGTCGGCCGCATCCGCCGGAGACGACGTCAGCCCAGGCGACACCTCAGCTATCTGGAGGCTGGCGAGATTGACGAGACGGGCCTGGGGTGGAAAGCAGATGCCCTTGTCCGAGCAGCCTTGATAGCTGACCCGAAGCTGACCGGTACGGGCGAGTTCGCCGGCGTTGGCCTCAACATCGCGATGGAAGATCTGGACCACGCCGAAATTGGGATCGTCCTTGGCCTCTCCGGTGGGCCGCTCGAGAGCAACGGGCGCGCCGTCACGCGACGCCTCCAGACTGTCGCGGTAGAGATAGTTTCCCGGCGCAACCTTCCAGCGCAGCAGCAGCGCGCCCGAAGGCGACCGTCCGGCTTGGAGAGTGAAGGGCTCGGCGGCGGCCGTTGGGGCTAGCAGCGCGGTGAAGCTCGCGCTCTCGCCCGCAGTGGCACCCAGCGGCGACAGGCACGCCAGCCCAAGAATCACCGAGCGGATCACCCCAGCCAGGAATTGCCATGCCATCGCGTCACCGCTCCTCATTGATCGCGATGCAGCGCTCTTATCCTCACCTTAAGCCAGCCTTAAGGTGCCGGCGGATGCTGCCGACGCGAGAAGCAACGGAGATGAACAGGGCGTGATGCGCATACTTCTGGTCGAGGACGACGCCGTTCTGGCGGATGGGATCCGTGCGGGACTCTGGCTGGCCGGGCTCACCGTCGACGCGGTGGGCAACTGCGCCGATGCCGAGGCCGCGCTGGGTTCGTCGCGCTTTGATGCCGTCGTGCTCGATCTGATGCTGCCGGACGGCTCGGGGTTCGATGTCCTGGCGACGCTGCGCGCGCGGCACGACGCGACCCCGGTCATCGTGCTGACGGCGCTTGACGAGACGCCGGACCGGGTGCGTGGGCTGGACGGCGGTGCGGACGACTTTCTCGGCAAGCCGTTCGATCTCGACGAGCTCGCCGCGCGCCTGCGGGCGTTGGTCCGGCGAGGCGGCGGTCGGGCGAGCCCGCTTCTCACCCATGGCACTGTCGCGCTCGATCCCGCGACGCTCTCGGTGAGCATCGACGAAGTTCCCGTGCCGGTGTCTCGGCGGGAGTTCGCCGTACTGTCGATGCTGATGGAGCGGCCCGGTGTGATCCGCTCGAAAGGCGAACTGGAGGAGCGGCTCTATGGCTGGCAGGAGGAGATCGAGAGCAACACGGTCGAGGTCTACATCCATAACCTGCGTGCCAAGCTCGGCCGCGATCTGATCGAGACGGTGCGTGGGCTCGGCTATCGGCTGCGGGTACCGGCATGACTTCGCTGCGACGGCGGCTTTTCCTCATCCTGCTGGCGGCCACCGGCTTCATCTGGCTTTGCGCCATCGCCTGGATCAGCATCGGCAGCCGCAGCGAGTTGGAGCATGTCCTCGACGCTCGCCTGCAGGAAGCGGCCCGTATGGTTCATTCGTTGGCCATGGCGACAGGCACCGAAGAGGCCGGAACGGCCCCGCAAGCCTCGGCGTCGTTGCCTCCGCCATCCGATGCCGGCTATGAGCGCCAGCTCTCCTGCCAGATCTGGTCGTTCGACGGTCGTCTGATTGCCCGTTCCGCTGGCGCGCCGAATGATGCGCTGACGGGCGAGAGCACCGGTTTCTCCGATCGACAGATCAACGGCGAGACCTGGCGCGTCTACACGATCGAGGATCCCGTGAAAGGGGTGCGCGTGGTGGTCGGGGATCGGATCGGGCTGCGCGACCGACTGGTACACGATCTTGTCGCCGGTCTCGCGGCTCCGGCCTTGCTGGCCTTCCCCCTTCTGGGACTGCTCATCTGGTTCAGTCTAGGGCGGGGCCTTCGCCCCCTCAGCAAGGCGGCAGAGGAGATCGCCGCGCGCGAGGGCGATGACATGCGCCCGGTTGCTCCGAGCGGTGCGCCGGAGGAAATCCAGCCGCTGATTGGCGCTCTGAACGGGTTGTTTTCCAAGGTCGAGGCGGCCCGCGCACACGAACGCGATATCACCGCCTTCGCCGCGCATGAACTGCGGACGCCGCTGGCGGGGCTGAAGACGCAGGCACAGGTCGCCCTCGCCGCCGGCGAGACCAATCTGCGCGAGAACGCGCTCCGGCAGATCATCGTCTCGGTGGATCGAACCACCCGGCTTGTGCGCCAGCTTCTGGCGCTGGCGCGTCTCGACGCGGGAGCGGATGGCACGGTCAGAGAGGTCGCCCTCGGCGCGCTGGTCCGCGACATTGCCGATGCCGTGCCGCATCCCCCTGGCGTCATGACCCTCATCGATCCCGAGCTGGACCGCTGGGTGCGACAGGTCGATGGCGACACCCTCTCACTGGTGCTACGCAACCTGCAGGAGAACGCCGTCCAAAACACGCCGGCCGGGACAATCCGCTGGCGTGCGGAGGAGACAGACAGGATTGTGGTCGAGGATGAGGGTCCGGGCATTCCCGCGGGGGAACTCGACCTCGTGCGCCAGCGCTTCTACCGCGGGCGCACGACAACCGCTGCCGGTTCGGGTCTCGGCCTCGCCATCGCGGATGCCGCCACTCGTCGTCTCGGCGCGCACCTCGACATTGCCAACCGCACGGACCGCACCGGTGTGCGTGCCGTCATCGAACTAGGGCGAGAAAGCAGTCCGCCACGACCCGCGTGATTTGCGCAGGGATCGTCCCCTGCACAGTGCTCAGGGCGCTGAAATCGACGCCGCCATGCCCTCGACCGTGCGCGCGAGCGCGCAGGCTTGCCCGACAGACGCTCCCGCCACCTGAGGCTACGCCGTGACATCCGCCCTCTAATGGGCCCTCTGTCGAAGATTCGGTGTGCGGCCGCTCTCGAGTCCTTGGCACTTTCGCATCAGTATTTCGTTGCCGCTGTCGCACCTAGCCAAAGTCCGGTTGTGGTGAGAAACCCCTCTAAGCGCCATTCGACCCCCGACCTCACCCTGGGCATTCGCGGCGACACTAGCAGCGGCTATATTGGAGGGCGCGTTGCTCCCCAGCCGCTTCGGACCTGGATTGATGGCCTGAAGTCGGTCGGTGTGTGCCAATAGCTGATTTGCGAACCAATTCCCGACCGGGCGTTATTCAGCCTTGGGTAAAAGCACTCGCATCGTTTTCCCGTGACGTGACCAGACTGTCGATATTTTCCAAGAAGTACTTGAGTACGGGTGAGGGATTGTCCGCTCGATAGCCTGCTGCGATGTCGATCACGGGAGGATTGCCCACCAGGGGGCGGCTGACAACGGACCTGGGCAAGAGCGGCTCGACATAGGCTGGCAGGAGGGTAACTCCGCCCGTAGAGGCCACCAGGGAAATCCCGGTCGCGATGCCGTCGAGGAAGCTCGTCGGGGCCATCGCCACGCTGCGATCCGCCAGATAGCGGTCGACAATGCCCCGCAACACGTGGGGAGAGTCGGTGTAGCCGATGAAGGATGCGGGTTCGATGTCACGCACGTCGATCGCCGAGCAGGCGGTCAGCGGGTGGTCGCGAGGGAGCACGACCCTTATCGGTTCGGATGCGATGACCCGGTAGGTCACGTCGGGCTGAGGCTCGATCCGGCAAAAGCCAAGGTCGATGTCGCCGCGCTGCAGCGAGGCAGCGATCTCGACGGAGAAGTCGCTCGATACCCGGAAATCGATGTCCTTCAGCTGATCGCGCAGCACGTGGCTGACATGGCGCAGCCATTCCACTTCCTGACCCGTGAGGAAGCCAACCGAAAAGCTCGGCTTCGGCGGGCGCGCGGCCCGACGGGCCGCTCCCACCGCTTCCGCCGCGGATTTTAGCGCCAGACGGGCGTGCTCCAGGAAAGCTCGGCCGGCAGGAGTCAGGGTGACGCCCCGCGCGCCACGCTCCAGCAGTTGCGCGCCCACCTCATGTTCCAGATCGCGCAATTGCCGGCTCAGCGAGGGTTGCGCCGTGTGAAGACGTTTCTCCGCCGCCGAGGTCAGGCTCCCTTCCTCGGCTATCGCGACGAAGTAGCGGAGATGCCTAAGTTCCATGACTCATACCTATCAGGTATGGCTGAGAAATAAACGAAGTCATTCTCATGCGCAATCGCTGGGCCTATTCAGTGATGGTCAGCCCAGCGCGGACAATCTTTCCGGCGAGCGACGCACGCGATCCGGCCAAACGGCTGCGATGTTTTCACGACTGACCATCACCTCCGGCGAAACCCGCCGGGCATGTCGCGCCACATGGCGCGAGGAGCCGATCCATGTCTCACGAGTTTCGCCTTCTGATCGACGGCGTCGAGCGCGCTGGCTCGGCGGGACGGTCTTCCGAAGTCGTCGACCCGGCCACCGGCGAGGCGATCGGGACCGTCGCCTACGCGACCGCCAGTGACCTGACGCAGGCCGTCAGCGTGTCAGTCCGGGGCCTGCGCACCTGGTCGACTACCTCGCCGTGGGAACGCGGCCGCATTCTCAAACGCGCGGCGGACATCTTGCGCGCCGACGTAGAGGTCGCTGCCCGGACGATCACTCGAGAACAGGGCAAGCCTCTGGTCCAGGCCCGGCTTGAAGTCCAGCGGTCCGCAGACTTTCTGGAATGGGGTGGGGAAGAGTCCCGACGGATCGCCGATTACTCCGTTGTGGGCCGCAGTCCGGGCAGCCGCACCGAGGTCCAAGCGCATCCGGTCGGCGTCGTGGCCGCCTTCACGCCATGGAATTTTCCCATGGCTCTGGCCGCCAAGAAATTCGCCGGCGCCCTTGGAGCAGGCTGCTCGGTGATCTGCAAGCCGTCGCAGGAAACGCCCGGATCCGTGCTGACCTTGGCTCGTGCCCTGCTGGAGGCAGGCGTGCCGCCGGCAGCGATTTCCGTCATCTTCGGCGAACCGAGCCTGATCTCCGACCATCTCGTCGCCGCGCCGGAAGTGGCCAAGCTGTCCTTCACCGGATCGATCCCGATCGGCAAGCGCCTGGCCGCCGCGGCTGGCGCGCGCATCAAGACCGTCAGCATGGAGCTTGGCGGCCACGCGCCGGTCATTGTATGCGGCGACGTCGACCCGATCTGGGCCGCCGACATGCTGGCGACTGCCAAGTTCCACAACGCCGGCCAATTCTGCCTCAGCCCGTCGCGCTTCTTCGTCGAGGCTTCGATCCGCGATCGCTTCGTCGCCCGCTTCGTCGAGCGCGCCGAAGCCCTGCGGGTTGGTCCCGGTCAGGATCCTGGCGTCGAGATGGGGCCGGTCGCCAACGCCCGCCGCCTGGGCTCCGTGGAAGCCATGGTCGAGGACGCGCGGATGCGTGGTGCGACCGTTTTGACCGGGGGCCGCAGGCTTGGCAACGAAGGCTATTTCTACGCGCCGACCGTGCTGGACGACGTGCCTGAAGAAGCCTCGGTCCTGAACGACGAGCCCTTCGGTCCGATTGCGCCGATGCTCTCCTTTACGGATGAGGCCGAGATGCTGCGTCGCGCCAATCGTCCGGAGTTCGGACTGGCGTCCTACGTCGTCACCCATGATCCGGTGCGCCAGCGCCGCCTGATCGACGCGCTCGAATACGGCGTCGTCGGCGTCAACGGTCCCATTACCCACAATCCCGAAGCCGCGCTCGGCGGCTGGAAGGAGAGCGGCATGGAGACCGAGGGCGGACCCGAGATCCTCAAGCCCTATCAGCGCACCAAGCATCTGAGCCTCGCGGCCTGATCCGGCGCGCTCCTCAAAGCCTGGAGGTCCGACGTGCTCGAAGATTCCTTCGCCTCCCTGTCCTTCATCGCCGGGCCGGCCATCCTGACCAACGCCAGCGCCATCCTCCAGAACGGCGCCACGACGCGCTACAACCTGGCCATCAGCCACCGGCGTGAAACCCGCGCGGCTCTTGAGAGACCAATCGACAGAGCCTCGCGGTCCGCTACGTGAAACGGACCTAGGCGCTTCAGCTGATCCGTCGGCGCGTCTGGCTGCAGTTGAACTGCCTGGGGTGGCTCAATGCCGCCGTCTCCGCAACGGCGGAGCCGATCTGCTGATGACAGGGATGTTCGTCTCGGCCGGACTGGGCCTCGCCGCTCTCCTGGCTGCGACCCTGGCCCTTTTCATAGAGAGCGCCTCCAGCGGCGCCCTGCTGCGCCTTGATCGCGAGCACGGCGAGGTCGCGCTCCGCAACATCAAGCTTGGTTAACCCTCACCTTCAAAGGACGAAGACAATGACCACGCTCTCTATCGTCACCGGCGGCAGCCGTGGCCTGGGCCGCAACACCGCTCTCAGCATCGCTCGCCATGGCGGCGATGTGATCCTGACCTACCGCAACCGCGCCGACGAGGCCCAAGCGGTGGTGACTGAGATCGAAGCCATGGGCCGCCGGGCCGTCGCCCTTCAGCTCGACACTGGCGACATCTCGGGCTTCGGCGCTTTCTCAGATCAGGTGCGCGACGCGCTGACGTCTCTGGGCCGGGACAACTTCGACCATCTCGTCAACAACGCCGGACACGGCGAGATGGCCGCCTTCGCCGAGACGACCGAGGCGCAATTCGACCTCATATTCAATGTTCACGTAAAGGGCGTCTACTTCCTGACGCAGGCCTTGCTGCCGATGTTGGCCGATGGCGGCCGGATCGTAAATTTCTCGTCCGGCCTCACCCGTGTCTCCTACCCGGGCTTCTCGGCCTACTCGGCCGCCAAGGGCGCTGTAGAGATCATGACGCTCTATATGGCGAAGGAACTGGGCGGCCGGGGCATCACCGCCAACGTCGTCGCGCCAGGGGCCATCGCCACCGATTTCCTCGGTGGCGCCGTGCGGGACACCCCGGCCTATAACGACGCTTTTGCCGCGATGATCGCGCTTGGTCGGGTAGGCGTTCCCGACGACATCGGTCCGGCCGTGGCCAGTTTGCTCGGCCTCGAGAACCGCTGGATCACCGCCCAGCGCATCGAGATCTCGGGCGGCCAGAACATCTGATCCCTGATCCGTACTTCCCGACGGCGGGCGTCATACGTCCCCCCTTTCAAGGAGACTACCCATGAAGTCCATTCTCATCGTGCTGTCCGCCGCCGATCACTGGACTCGCGCGGACGGCTCGCTCTACGAGACCGGTGTCTGGGCCGAGGAGTTCATCGTCATCGACGAGGCCTTTCATCAGGCGGGCCTCCGGGTCGACCTGTCAACGCCCGGCGGTGCAGCGCCGACCATCGACGCCCTCAGCCTTTCCCCCGATCTGATCGGCGAGGCCACCGCCAATCGCTACAGGGATTACCTCGACGCGAATTCCGGTCGTCTGAAAGCGCCTCTCGTCCTCGCCGATGTCGATCCGCTGACCTACGACGCCATCGTAATCCCCGGCGGTCACGGCCCGGTCGAGGATCTGTGGAAGGACGCTGACATGGGCCGCGTCCTGGTGGAAGCAAACCGTGCGGGGAAGCTAATCGGCTCGGTGTGCCATGGCCCCGCTGCCCTTCTGGCGGCCGATGACTATGCTCGCTGGCCGTTCGAGGGGCGTCGCATGACGGCTTTCACCGATGAGGAAGAGATCGAGTTCGGCACGGCCGAGAATGCACCCTGGCTCCTCGCTCGCCGACTGCGCGAGCGAGGAGCGGCGTTTGAGCAGGGGCCGAACTGGGGCATTTTCGTCGTCGAGGACGGCAACCTTATCACGGGTCAAAACCCGGCCTCCAGCGCGGCCGTCGCCAAGGCCGTCATTACGGCGCTGAGGTCTTAGACTTCGCGTAGGATTGCTTTCGGGCGGGCCAATTCGGGACCGCCCCCAGGGTACGAAAAAGGCGCCTTCCCTCGCTCCTCATCAATCGCCTGGCGGCAATTGGTGCTGCTGGCTCGTGCTAACCCTGACCGCAGGTGATCAATTCTCTCCTGCGTCAATCAAAACGGCCGTCCCAATAGCTTTATTGGCGCGGCGGTTGGCCACCCCTTCTCGGGGACCAGCCGATCCCCACCAGTCCCGCCCTGTGGACCAGTGAGGATTGAACAATCGCGCGCACCCTCTGTTGTTGGGGTCGCCTCGGCAAGTCCGCGCTGCCGGGCCCAGCGGGCCTATCGCTCATCCATGTCGAAAGACCGCCGCCGCTGCCATTTCCGGCCCCACTTCCGGTGCATTTCCAGCCCGTCCATACAGCGTCGCGTCGAGCTGGGCAGTTTCCCGCCCGCTCACCGGCCGGCCGAGTTTGCGGCGGCGGCTCAGATAGTGTTCGGCCGCGCGGCGGATGGCGGTGAGATCGCCGCCGCGAACCGCGCGCTTGAGACGGTGGCGCGTCGGGTCGAAGGGCGAGAGCCGCCGCAGCCGGCGCCGCATGTCGTCCCTGCGCCGGCGCGACAGCCCCGCAAAGGCGCAGGCGAGACCCGCCGCCAGCCCCGCCGCGACGGCGAGCAGCCCGGCGCGCGCCTGCCCGGCGGGCAGCCGGTCGATGCCGCGGCGATTGTCGCGGAAGCTGGCATAGCCGAACGGGATCGCCGGAATCTCGGCGCTACGCATCTGCCGGGCGACCGTGTCGAACCAGGGAAGGGTGACGGCGGGGAGCACGCCCGGCTCGCCGGTCTTGGGCCGCAGATGCCATTCCCAGGTGACCGTCGTCACCGGCCCGGCCGGCGTGAGCTGCATCTCGCGCTGCTCCGGCGCCGCGAAGCTGATCAGCCAGGGCTCGCGCATGGCCGGTCGCGGCGGCACGAGATGCGGCAGCGTGCCCTCGGCCTTGAGCGTGACGCGGCGCACCAGCGTCTCGCCGTCGCGGAGGTTTCCTGGTGCCGACGACAGCTCGTCCGCGATGGTGACATTGCGGGCGGCAAGGGGTGTCCCCTCGGTGGCGAGGGATGCCACCGGTGGCACCGGAAATGTCACCGAACTTGCCACCACCTCCAGCGGCGTGCGCAGGTTGTCCGCGCCGACCACGGTGAGACGATGCGTGACAGGCCCAATGGTCAGCGCGCCCGCCCGTCGCGGGAACACGGCAAGGCGCCGCTCGAACACGCGGACGGTGCGCCCGTCGATCTCCTCGTCCCGCCACTGGTCGCGCGCGAGCTGCACCCAGTCATAGTCGTCCGAGCCCGGAAAGGTCAGCGTTTCCAACGCGATCACGCTGGTGTATTCGCCCCGCAGCGTAACCGGGATCATCTCGCCGACCACCGGCCGCATGCCCTCCGGCACCACGAGGCGCAATGTGTCGGCATGGGCGCCGCCGGCGAGCAGCAGGAGAAAGACGGCGATCCACTTCACCATCTGTTGCCCTCTTCGGGCCGCAATAGGCCGAGGCCGGCACGGCGTTCATGTTCCTTCTGCAGCCGCAGCCGCAGGAACTCGCCGGGATCGTCGGCGAGTGTTTCGAGCCAGGCATCCGAGGCGGCAAAGCCGCGCGCCACGATCGGCTTCTTCCAGCTGGGATCGGGCGTACTGGCCATCATCTGGCCGCTCGCCTGCGCCGACGGTCCAAGGCCCCCCTCGCCGGGCAGCCGCCCGGGCGCGATGCTCTCGCCCCCGGTCTTGTCGACCATGGCATCGACGAGATCGCGCAGCCGGCGCGCCTCCTCATCGGCCGGATTGGCGAAGAGCACGGCGTCGAAATAGGCGACGGACAGCGCATGGCGGCCGGTTGCGGCGAGCGTCAGGGCACGGTTGAAGGTCTGGCTGCGCCCGGCTTCCGCGAAGGCGGCATCGGCCGCCTCATAGGCGCCGCCGCGATAAAGCGCGAGCCCCCGCGCGGCGGGGTCGTCCAGAAGCCCCGCAACAGGCACGCCGGTCCAGAGCGCGAGGCGGCCCCAGGCGGCCGGGCCCGCGAGGAGGATGAAGGCGAGGCCGGCGCCGGCCATAAGCGCAGCGCGGTTCATGCGCGCCTCCGGAACAGGCTGAGCAGCGGGAGCGCCGCCAGCCCGGCGATGAGCGGCCCGAGGTCGCGGAACTCCAAAGCGGCGAGCGCCGGGTCCCGTTCCAGCCCGCCGCCGCGCGCAAGGCGGCGCAGCACCGACTCCGGCGAACGTGCCGGCGCTGTGGCATTGCCGATCGCTTCCAGCGCCGCGCCATCGCTCGCCTCGCCCATGGCTCCCTCGAGAGCCAGGGTGGAAAGCCGGATGCCGTCACCGGCGAGCCTTCCGGCCTCCACCTGCGTCGCATCGTCGATGCCACCGCCATCGGAGATCAGCACGAGATCTGCGTCGCGGCTCCCGCCGAGCATCTGCCGCGCCAGCGCCAGGGCAGTCGCCGGACGACTGCCGCCGCCGGGCATGGTGTCGGGCGCGAGCACCGCGATCTGGCTTTCCAGCGTCGCCGGGTCCGCGGTGGGGGCGGCGACGTCATAGGCCTCGCCGGAATAGAGGACGAGGCCGACCGGCCGACCGTTGGCCGCGGCCAGAATAGCGGCAGCGGCCGCCTGCGCGTCGGCCAGGGCCGGGCTCTCGGCGACGGAGGGGGACATGTCGATGGCGATCAGGATCGCGCCGCTCCCGGCCAGCAGCGGGGTGTCCGCGCGCGGCAAAGCCGGACCGGAAAGACCGAGGCCGATCAGCGCCGCGGCTGCTAGCGCCGCATAACGCTGCCGGCCGGCCGCAGAGCGCAGATGGCCGAGCGCCCGCATCGCCGCCAGCATGACTGAAGGCATCACCCGCTCCCAGCCGCCGGCCGCCGGGCCACGGCGCCACTGCCACAGCGTCAGCACGGCCAGGAGAGGCAGAGCAGCCAGCCAACCGGGGCGCAGCAGGACGAGGTCGCTCATTCCCGCCTCCGCGCGGCAAGCAGCAGGGTGAGCGCCATGGCCACGCCGCCCGGCCATATCCAGAGCGGCTGCCAGTACTGCAGCGGCGGGCGCCTCATCGGATTGGGCTCGAGCTCGTCGAGGCTGGCGGCCATCGTCTCCAGATCCTCCATGTTGCGGACGCGGAAGCTGGTGCCGCCGCCCGCCTCCGCCATGGCGTGCAGCGCTGCCGCATCCACCGCGTCGCGCGACTCCGGCTGGTTTTCCAGATCCTCCGGACCGAGCGCGATGGTGTGTACCCTTATGCCGTGGCTGGCGGCGAGCCGTGCGGCATCGCCCGCCTGCACCTTGCCCGAGGTGTCGACGCCGTCGGAGAGCAGCACGACGACCTTGCTGGTAGCGTCGCTCTGCAGGAGCCGCCGGGTGGCAAGGCCGAGCCCGTCGGAGATCGCGGTCGAGCGCCCGGAAATGCCGATCTGCGCCGCCTCGATGGCGTGGGCGACGGAGCCGACGTCGAAGGTGGGCGGCTGGGCCACATAGGCGCGGTCGCCGAAGATGACGAGGCCGATCCGGTCGCCCCGTCGCGCCGCCACGAAACGGGAAGCGACGCGCCGGACCGCATCGAGCCGCGACAGCGGCTTGCCGTCGAGGACGAAATCCTCCTTGACCATGCTGCCCGAAAGGTCGAGCGCGAGCACGATTTCGCGGCCGGAGGCGGTCACGACATCCTTCGTCGCCGGCAGTTGCGGGCCGGCCAGCGCGAACACCAGCGCGGCCCAGGCCGCGATTGCCAGAGCTATGCCCAGCCGGTCGTCGCGCGTTCCTGCCGGTAGGGCGGCGGCGAAGGCTTTGGGGCCGACGCGCAGCGACGCGGCCACGGGTGCGCGGGCCGCGAGAAGGCGCCGGATCAGCCAGGGCAGCGGCAGCAGGAGAAACGCGAGCGGGAAGGCGAAGCTCATCGGCGCACGCGCCCTGCCTTCAGCGCGATCCGCTCGATCGTGTCGGAATCGAGCGGCGGCGCGGCGCCGTATGCGGTGGCGCGCAGGCCCGTTGGCAGGTGGCCGAGGATGCAGGCGATGGCGAGGGATCGCTCCTGCGGCGGCAAGGCGCGGGTGGCGCGGATCAGCGAGCGGCGGGACGGGCGGCGTTCCAGCAGCGGTAGTGCCAGCAGGGAGAGAAGCGCGGCCAGCAGCAGCCCGGCGCCGAACAGCAGCGCGTAGTCGGCGGCGTGGAGCTGCATCAGTTCGGGCGGCAGGCGCCCCTGCGGAAGGGCGGCGATCAGCTCAGCCTGCGTCATCGGCCACCGTCTCCAGGCTGACATTCAGCGCCCGCATGCGCTGCGCCAGCGCGGCGTGGTCGAGCGGGCGCAGCCGCGCCAGCCGGCTCAGCGGACCGGTATGGATAGGCAGCGCCGGCGCGGGCGGTGCGGTATCCAGCGGATCGAGCGGCAGAAGAAGCCGCACCCGCCGGCGCCGCGCGAGCCGGGCCAGCGCCGGCTCATCGTCGGGCGCCACGCCCTCGACATCGGTGGCGATGAGCACGTCGGCACCCGGCGGGGCGAGCCGCGCGGCGCGGGTGAGCGCCTCGGCGAGGGAGGGAGCATCGCCGCGCGCGTCGAGGGCCTGGTCGTGGCGGCCAGCGAGCATGTGGCTGATGCGGCTCATCTGCGGCACGCCGCCACCGGGCGGGATGACCGCGACACCCGCGGCATCGACGCTGATCGCCGATAGCGAGGCGCCGCGCGCCACCGCCTGCCACCCCCGTCGCGCCAGCGCCCGTGCCGCCCGCACCGAACGCAGCGTCTCCCCGGTGCCCCAGAGCATGGCGGGCCGGAAGTCGGCGATCAGCAGCAGCGTGTCGTCGCGGTCCTCGTGGAAGCTGCGTATGTGCGGCAGGCCGGTGCGGGCGGTGGCGGCGGGGTCGATCCGGCGCGCATCGTCGCCCTCGGCGAAGGCGCGGATCTCCCGCAGGTCCATGCCCGCGCCCGCCGCCTTGGCGGGAAGCGCGCCGGGCCGGCGCGAGGCGGGACGATGCCGGCCCGTCCTCGGCACGCCCTCGCGCAGCGCCAGCAACTCCGCCGCGGTGAGGCGTATGCCCGGCGCGTCCAGCGCCGCACTCACCATGGCTCCACCGCGCGCAGGATGTCGGCGACCAGGGTGCGCCCGGTGCGCCCTTCACCCAATGCCGTCCAGCTCGGGATCAGCCGGTGGGCAAGTGCGTCCGGGGCGAGTGCGGTTACGTCCTCGGGCAGCACATAGTCGCGGCCGCGCAGCCAGGCGCGCGCCTGCGCGGCGGCCGCCAGCGCCAGCGTGCCGCGCGGCGAGACCGCATGCTCGACCCATTCGGCGACCACGCCGCCGGGCCGCGACGCCATGACGAGGCGGACGATGTAGTCCTTCAGCGCCGGCGCCAGATGCACCCGCGCGGCCTCGGCCTTGGCGGCGTGCAGGTTCTCCGCCGACAGCGGAACCGCCGCCAGGGCCGGCGGCGCGATCCGCTCGGCCGCGACGAGATCGAGGATGGCGCGCTCCTGCTCCGCCAGCGGCAGGCCGAGCGAGAGATGCAGCAGGAACCGATCCATCTGCGCCTCGGGCAGAGGGAAGGTGCCCTCGTGCTCGATCGGGTTCTGGGTGGCGACCACCATGAAGGGATCGGGCAGCGGGCGGCTCACGCCCGCGGTCGTCACCTGCCCCTCGGCCATCGCCTCGAGCAAGGCTGACTGCACCTTGGGCGGCGCCCGGTTGATCTCGTCCACCAGCACCAGCGCGTGGAACAGCGGGCCGGGCACGAAGTCGAAGCCGCCGGTCTCCGGGCGGAACACCTGCGTACCGGTGAGATCGGAGGGCAGCAGGTCCGGCGTGCACTGGATGCGCGCATGGTTCCCCGGAAGATAGGCCGCAAGCCGTTTGACGGCGCGGGTCTTGGCGATGCCAGGTGGGCCCTCGATCAGCACGTGCCCGCCGGCGAGCAGGGCGATCAGCAGCCGCTCGACCATCTCCTCGTGGCCGATCAGCCCGGCGGCGACCTCGGTGCCAAGGCGCGTTATCGGATGGCTCATGTCGTTCATGCGGCAAGCCTCCCTTTATCGGGAGAGCATGCGTCCGGCAGGAAGGGGGCCGCCAGAGAGGCCTTCCCGGCTGACCCGGGAAGATCACCCGGCTCAGCGCGGCAGCCGGGCGATGGCGCGCATGCCGCCCTCGACCGGGGCCAGCGCGAAGCTGCCGCCGAGCGCATCCACCCGCTCGCGAATGCCGAGCAGGCCGTAGCCGTCGCCGATCAGGCCGTCATGGCGCGGCGAGCCGTCATCGGTGACGATCAGGGTGATTCCGCCGGTGACATTTTCGGTGACATTTTCGCCGCCACCGGTGGCAGCGTCGGTGTCACCGGTGACATCGATCCGCAGGGTGACATTCTTCGGTGCGCCGTGGCGGATGGCGTTGGTCACGCACTCCTGAGCGATGCGGTAGAGGCTGAGCGCCAGCTCGTCCGGCACGGCGTCGAGGTCGCCGACGAGCTCCAGAGCGAAGCGCACCGACGGCACGCGCGTACGCCAGCCCGCGACCAGCCGCTCCAGCGCCGGGCGCAGACCGAGATCGTCGAGGTCGGGCGGGCGCAGCCGGGAGAGCTCGGCGCGCAGGCTGTCCATCATCTGTCCGGAGATCTCGGCGATGCGCACCCCCTCCTGCGCGGTCGACTCGCCCGACTGGGCGACGGCGGCCGCCAGCGCACGGGTCGCTGTGAGGCATTGGCCGAACTCGTCGTGCAGCTCGCGCGCCAGCGCCCGCCGCTCGCTCTCCTGCACGGTGAACAGGCGCCGCGTCAGCTCCGTCCGGGTGGCCTGCGCCTCCTGAAGCGTCGCCGCGGTGTCGTTCAGCGCCGCGCTCAGACGGTCGAACTCCGCGACGTGCAGGCGCGGCAGGCGCGTGGCGAAGTCGCCGCGCTGCAGCCGCTCGATGCCGCGCAAGATGATGCGGAACGGTGCCAGCAGGCGGATCACCAGCAGGCCGGTAAGAACAGCGCCGCCGATCGCCATGCCCACCGCCACGCGCATGAGGTCGCCGGTGCGTGCCCAGGCGCGGGTGATGATGACGCCGGGATCGGCGATGGCGGTGACGTAGGCGTCGGAGATGTAGCGTGTCCTCACCGGCACGGCGACCGGTTCCGGCACCAGGCCGAGATGCCGGGCCAGCCACGCGAACCATTGCGGGGGCGCGTCAGCCGCCAGATAGGGCCCGCAGCGCCTCTGCACCGGCTGGTCCCGAGGTCCCAGCTCGACGCAGATTCCCGGCGCGATCAGGCTCCAGGCGGGGAATTCCTGCCAGTCGCGGAACACCGGCGTCGGCGCCACGCCGCCGAAGGCGAGGCCCTCGAAGCTCGGCCGGGCGGCCACCGCGTCGGAGACGAGCGTGGCGGTGGTCTGCGCATCCTGGCGGGCGGCGCTGGCCGTGTCCCACAGCACCCAGCCGGCGGCGGCGACGACGGTGAGAAGCCCGGCCGCCAGCACGCGCAGGACCAGCTGGGGCAGGAGCCCGCGCATCACAGCGCCGGAACGAGGCCGGCGCGCTGCGCCTTGAGCACGAGGTCGGCGTCGCCGGAGGCGCCGAGCTTGGCGCGGATCTGCGACAGGTTGTTCTGCACGGTCTTCGACGAGAGGCCCAGATCCTGCGCGATGGCCCGCCCGTTCATGCCGCGCACCAGCAGGAGCAGGATGTCGCGCTCGCGCGGCGTCAGGCCGGCGACATCGTCGTCGAGGGAAGTGCGGGCGAATTCCTGCGCCATGTCGTCCGAGAGCACGCGCCGTCCCGACATCACGGTCTTGATGGCGCGGATGAGCTCGTCCGGCGGACTGCTCTTCGAGACGAAGCCGCGCGCGCCCGCGGCCATCGCCTTCTGGGCGAAGATCGCGCCCTGATGCATCGACACGACGATGATGCGGGCCTGGGCATCGCCGGCGAGGATGGCCTCCGCCGCCGGGAAGCCGCCGCCGCCCGGCATGGACAGGTCCATCAGCACGATGTCCGGCCGATGCTCGGCGAAGGCCGCCCGTGCCGCCTCGCCATCGCCGGCCTCGGCCACGACCGAAAAGCCGGGCTGGCGCCCGAGCAACCGACGATACCCCTCGCGCACGACCGGATGATCGTCGACCAGGAGAATGCGGATCAGGTTCATGGCGCGAGCATATAGCGGGCCGTCGTTGGAACAAACGGTCACCCTGCGGGAGAAGGGCCGAGCAGCCGCAAGAAACGCAGTCGCGTTTTTCCTGACATAAGGTGTGACCAGTGTTTTCCAGCCAGCGCGGGATTCCTTGTTGCGCCGCAACAGAGTTTCGTTCAGGTCCGGTCCATCGTTGCATTCCCGCTCACCAGTCCCGTTGAACACCTTATCTCGGTGTCCACGAACCAGCAGCACGCCAGCATGGCGCCGGGTTACAATAGGGCGTCGGCAGGCGCCGATGAGTTGCGGGTCTCCCGCGAGCAAGAGAAGGATCGGTCGGACTTGGATTTTGACGGTAGAACGTGCATGTTGCGCCGCGCCGCGAATGGCGATCATGTGGCGATCGCGGGATTGGCGGTGACTCCCATGGCGAATTCTCCGTGCCCTGCGAGAACATGTCCGGTCCTGCGACATGGGGGAGCAGGTGGTCCAGGTGGCTCAGGCAGCCCACCTCGGCAATCCAGCGGGAGATCATGAGGTTCGGGGCAGGCCATTTTCCAGGGAAGGGCAAGCTCCAGTTGTGGGTTCCGCCCGTCCTGGCGGCACTCGCGGTCGTCCTGATCGTCGTCGTCCAGGGATGGGCCCTCTGGGGAAGGTATCAGGCGATCTGGCAGCTCGAGACCAATTCGGCCGAGAACACGCTTCGCACGATCGCCGCCAACATAGAGAGAAATCTCGATGTCATAGGCCTGGCGTTGGAACGTCTTGCCGCCGGCGCGGTGGACCCCTCCATATCTGCCCTGCCGCCGGAAATCCGCGGCAAGGTACTTTTCGATAGCTCCGTCCGCGCCAGCGGGTTCGGGGCCATGCTGGTGATCGACCCACGCGGGCAGATCTTGGCGGATTCGGCCGCCGATCCGCCGCGCGTCGCCAGCCTCGCCGACCGTGACTACTTCAAGGCCCAGCTCGCCCCGGATGCGGGGCTTTTCGTAAGCGCTCCCTTTCCGAGCCGGATCAGCAATGGCGAACCCTCCGTCGCAATCAGCCGTCGACTTACCGACGCCGATGGGAGGTTCGCGGGCGTTGCCGTCGCGACGGTCCGGGTCTCCTACTTCAGAAGCCTTTTCGAGAATCTAACCCTCCGCCAGGGTCATACGATCGTTCTCCTCAACGCCGACGGCACCCCGATCTACGGCTATCCCGCATCGGATAACGTGGCGGCCGACGGCGCGAGACGGCTGGCGCTTCGAGGCGGTCTTTCCGAAGCCGGCGTTTGGCAGGCCGAAGCCCCGGGCGATGAAGGCGGCAACCGCTATCTGCTTTCCCATCGGATCAGCGGCTACCCGCTCGTCCTGGTCATGGCGATTTCTTCCGTCGGGGCTCTGGAAGGATGGTACCAGCAGCTGGCCGTTTCCGCGGCGGTCGTCCTGTGCACCCTGCTGATCGTCGTGTTCACGATCAGGACGCTGCACCTGGCCCTGCTGCGCAGCCGCGAAATGGAGGCGATGCTCCAACGCCTCTCCCTCACCGACGCCCTTACCGGCCTGCCCAACCGACGTGCGTGCGATCTTATGCTGGCGCACGAGGCCCTGCGGGCAGCGCGGGACAAGACCGAGCTGTCGGTGGCCATGATCGACATCGATTACTTCAAGCGGGTCAATGACCGATATGGCCACCAGATCGGCGATCGGGTGATCGCCCGCGTAGCGGCAACGATCGAGGCGACCGCGCGTCGCGCGGGCGATTATGCTGCGCGCTATGGAGGGGAAGAGTTCATGTTGATCCTGCCGTCGACCGGGGCGGACGGGGCGCTGTTCCTGGCGGAGAGGGTCCGTCGCGCGATCGAGGGTCAGGACTTGCAGGCCGAGGCACCCGGCCTTTCCGGCGTGACGATCAGCATCGGGCTTGCCACCCGAAGCGTCGATGATGCGAGCACCATCGAGGATCTCGTCCAGAAGGCTGACAGGGCATTGTACAACGCCAAGTCGAGTGGTCGGAATAGGGTCGTGGCCGCCTCTGCTCGTGAGGAGCCGGCCGCGGAGTATCGCCGGGTATCGGACCCGGCGTGATATCTGGCCGCGCGCACGGTTCCGATGGCCCGGATGGCCATCGAGACGCCTCGCGGGGCACCTTCAGGCCTTGTCTCTTGACGCAAGGGCAGACGCCTCGCTAATGGTATCCAAATCCGGCAGGTTTGTGGTACCGTCAGCGGCGTGCCGGCGCGGCAGGACGAGTTCTCCCACCGGTTCATGGCGAAGCCGCAGGGCCGCCGGGCGCATGCCGGGACCTGACCGGAGATTGCTGCCTGGAAGAGGGCACATGCCTGAAGATCGCCGATTGGCCAAGAGGTCGCGCGATCGCGCCTTCGTACCGTCCGGATTGGCGCTAACCGATCGACAAGCATCCTCATGGTGCTCTATGTCACACGGGGTACCGATGGGAGCCTGTGCGGGCGGGAGCATTGCCTGGTGACCAAGGCGACGATCCAGGGGCTGAGCTTCGTCGTCCTCGTCATTGGGGTGACGGCGGCCTTCCTCTGGCTTCTGCTTCCTTACTACGGTGCCATTCTTTGGGCCGTCATCCTGGCGATCCTGTTTGATCCGCTGCGCCGGCGCCTGGAGGCCCGACTAGGTGGATGTCGCAATCTTGCGGCGGCGCTCAGCGTCCTGGCCTGCATCTGCATAGTCGTCATTCCCGGTGCGGCGATCCTCGCCTCTCTGGCCCAGGAGGCAGCCAGCCTTTACAACCGGATCAACACGCGGGAATTCGATCTCGCGACCCTGCTCGGGGAGATCCAGGGCGCGCTTCCACCCTTCGTCGAGAAGGCGTTCGCCACGCTGAATCTGGGCGACTTCGTCGAAATCCGGACCAGGCTGACGTCCTTCCTGATGTACGCCAGCCAGGAGGTCGCCACGCGCGCCCTCAGCATCGGCCAGAACACAGCACAGTTCTTCGTTAGCCTCGGCGTGATGCTGTACCTCCTGTTCTTCCTGTTTCGCGACGGCAGGCTATTGGCGAACCTGATCCGGAAGGCCAGCCCGCTCAGCGGTCGCCACACCGATCATATCCTCGAAAAATTCTCGTCCGTCGTCGCCGCGACGGTCAAGGGCAACATCATCATAGCGGCGATCCAGGGCGGGATCGGCGGCATTGCGTTTTGGATGCTCGGCATTCAGGCGGCGCTCCTGTGGGGTGTGCTCATGGCGTTCTTGTCGCTTCTTCCTGCGATCGGCGCGGCGCTCGTATGGGTCCCGGTGGCCGTCTATTTCCTGCTCGCGGCCGACTATTTCAGAGGGGTCGTGCTTTTTGCGGTCGGGGTGCTGGTCATCAGCACGGTCGACAACCTGCTGCGCCCGCCTCTGGTCGGCCGGGGAACGCGCCTGCCGGACTATGTCGTCCTCATATCGACGGTGGGTGGCCTCTCGGTGATCGGCATGAACGGCTTCGTCATCGGCCCCCTGATCGCCGCGCTGTTCATTGCCGTCTGGTCGCTGTTCTCCGAGGAGCAGCTGCATTCCTGAACCGCTTCACACCATGAGACTCGAAGCCGCGAGGTCCGTCGCCTCGGCAAGGTCGGCATCTGGCATGACGCGGCAAGGCTTCCGATCCATGCTATTGTCTGATCGATCATGGTGACCGTGCTGAAAGACAAGCTCATCGACGTGCTCAAGGCCGTCGCGCCGCTCGTCGGGCTCGTCAGCATGCTGCAGGTCACGATCGTCCACGCCCCGCTCGACCTGTTCCTCCAGTTTCTCGCCGGCTCGATCCTCGCCGTCTTCGGCATGCTGCTGCTTTTTGTCGGCGTCGACCTCGGCGTCCTGCCGATGGGACGCTTCATCGGCGCCGAACTGCCGAAGAAGGGGTCGATCATGCTGATCGTCGCCGTGAGCTTCGCCCTCGGTTTCGCGACGACGGTCGCCGAACCCGACGTGCTGGTTCTGGCCTCGCAGGTCGACGCGGTTTCTGGGCGCGCGATCGCCGGCTCGGCGATCCTCTACCTCATTGCGGTCGGGGTCGCGGGCTTCGCCGCCATGGCTATGGGCCGCATCATTCTGGGGTGGTCCCTGCGGCTTATGCTGACCGTCGCCTATGGCCTGGTCGTCGCCCTGTCGCTCCTCGCTCCGGGGGAGGTCGTGCCATTGGCGTTCGATGCCGGCAGCGTGACGACGGGGGTCCTCTCCGGGCCCGTCGTGATTGCTCTCGCCATCGGGTTGAGCTCGGTGCTGGCGGGACGCTCTGCGGTGTCCGACGGTTTCGGGCTTCTCGGATTCGCCTCCGTCGGTCCGATCATCGCCGTGCTGCTGGTCGGGATGTGGCTATGGTGACCGGAGCATGGGCCGCGGAGATCAAGGCTACCGCCCTGAGCGTGACGATCGCCATCGTGCCGCTCGTCCTGCTCTTCTTGCTCGTTCAGGTCTTCCTGCTGAAATTGCCGCAACGGGAGGTCGCCGATATCCTCAAGGGAACAGCGATCGCGGCAGGGGGGCTTTTCCTGTTTTTGCTTGGCATCGGCATCGGTTTCCTGCCCTTCGGCAGGGCCGTGGGTGCGGCTCTCGGCGCATTGGACCGAACCTGGCTGTTCGTGCTCGGCGGGCTTCTGCTCGGGCTGTTCACGGCATGGGGAGAGCCCGCGGTGCGCATTCTCGCCGATCAGGTGGAGCAGGCCTCGAGCGGCTCCATTCCCGGATCGCTTGTACTGTGGGCGATCTGCGTCGGCGTCGCTCTCTGGGTCGGTCTGGGCATGTTCAGAATTGCCTACGGGATTCCGCTATTATACCTGCTCGTGCCGGGCTATCTGCTGGCCATCGGCCTGATGTGGCTCAGCGACAGGGATTTCGTCGCGATTGCCGTGGATGCCGGCGGCGTCGCGACCGGGCCGCTGGCCAATAGCTTCCTCCTGGCTCTGGCACTTGGCGCCTCTGCGTCGATGGGGGATCAGGATCCCATCGTCCACGGCTTCGGCTTCGTCGCGCTGATCGCCCTGGCGCCGATCATATCCGTCATGGTGCTCGGGCTCTTCGTCCGGCTGAAGACCCGCACCTAGGAGTGACTCCAATGCAACCAGCCTCGACGCAACCAGCCCCGATGCAGAGCCCGTGCCTGATCGTCACCATCGTGCGCAAAGGCTGGGGCGACACCGTCCTGAAGGCCACGATGGACGCGGGCGCCCATGGCGGCACGGTCCTGTTCGGGCGCGGCGTCGGGCGCAACGAGCAGCAGCACGTCTTCGGTATCCAGATCGAGCCGGAAAAGGAAATCGTCCTGACCGTCGTGCCGGCGGATCTGAAGGAGGTGATGCTTGAGGAGATCGTGCGTGCCGCGGAACTGACTATGCCCGGTAACGGCCTCGCCTTCGTCGTCCCGGTCGATAAAGTGGCCGGCATCGTGCATCTGGTCGAGGAACGCCCCTCGTGATCCAAGCCGCGCGGCCGACCGGGAATCGATCGCCGCATCGGTAGAACCCAGCTATGCAATCGGTCGCGGATGGGTATCGTCGCAGCATGTCCGCGACGTCCCCCGCCCCGCTCGTCGATGAGCCCTACCGGCAGAGCGCCGACGAGATCATCGCCATCCTGGAGACGCGGCGCCAGTCCGGCCTCAGCCGGACGGAGGCGGCGTGGCGCCTGGCGCATTATGGCCGCAACGAGCTCGATGCGGTGCCGCCGCGTCCGCAATGGCTGAAGTTCCTCGACCAGTTCACCGACGTGCTGGTGCTCCTGCTGCTCGTCGCGGCGATGGTTTCCGCCGCGATCTGGCTGCAGGAGCGAGACACGGCGCTCCCCTATGAGGCCCTGGCGATCTTCGCCATCGTGATCCTCAACGCCCTGATGGGCTACATTCAGGAAGCCCGGGCGGAGCAAGCTGCGGCGGCGCTGCGGCAAATGTCGGCCACACATTCGACCGTCATCCGCGACGGCGATAGGCGAAGCATCCCGGCGGCCGAGCTCGTGCCCGGCGACATCGTCCTGATTGCGGAGGGCAATACCATCCCCGCCGATGCGCGGCTGATCGAATCGACCTCCCTGCAGACGGTGGAAGCCGCGCTCACCGGCGAGAGCCTCCCGGTTTCGAAGGACATCGCCGTCCTCTCCGGCACGCCCGAGCTCGGCGACCAGCACAACATGGTCTTTAGCGGAACCGCGGCGGTTTATGGCCATGGCAGCGCCGTCGTGACCGCGACCGGGATGCGGACCGCCATGGGGCGCATCGCCGGCATGCTGGAAAAGGCGCCGGACGAGATCACGCCGCTGCAGCGGGAACTCGGTCGGGTCGGGAAGACGCTGGCGGTCACCGTCGTTCTCATCGCCCTCGCGATGATCGGCACGATCTTCCTCGTCAGCGATATCCACGGCTTCGCCGAGATATTCGACGTGCTGATCCTCGGCGTCGCGCTGGCCGTCGCCGCGGTGCCGGAGGGACTGCCGGCGGTGGTCACCGCCGTGCTGTCGCTCGGCATGCAACGCATGGCGAAGAACAAGGCCATCATCCGCCGGCTGGCGGCGGTGGAGACGCTCGGCTCGGCGACGGTCATCGCCTCCGACAAGACCGGCACGCTGACCCGAAACGAGATGACGGTGCGCCGGGTCGTGACGGCGAGCGGGAGCGCAAATCTGTCGGGGACCGGTTATGCGCCGCATGGCGACATAGAGTTCGTCGGGTCGCCATCGCCCGACGCACCGTTGCAGCTCGAGCTCATGCGCGCGCTGACCGCCGCCGAACGGGCCAATAATGCGGTGCTGCAGGAGCGCAACGGCAACTGGACCGTCCAGGGGGATCCGACGGAGGGCGCCCTGCTCGTTGCGGCGCGCAAGGCCGGTCTGTTCCCGGAGGCCCTCGATGCGCGCTTCGCGCGGGTTGGCGAAGTGCCGTTTTCCTCCGAACGCAAGCTGATGAGCACGGTCCACACGGATGCCGAGCAGTCCGAGCGTCTGATCGCGGTGACCAAGGGGGCGCCTGATATCCTGCTGGCGCGCTGCACCCGTGAGCTTGTCGGCCGGGACGCCGTCGCGCTCACCGAGGCGCGCAGGGCCGAGATCATGGCGAGCAATGACGCGCTCGCCCATGAGGCGCTGAGGACGCTCGCCGTCGCCTTCCGCTCGCTGCCGGCCGAGCACGCTGACCATGGCGCCTTCGCGGAGGATGTGGAACACGATCTCGTCTTTCTCGGCCTGATCGGGCTGATCGACCCGCCGCGCCAGGAAGCGCGGGAAGCCGTCGCGCGGGCGCAGTCGGCGGGCATACGCTGCATCATGATCACTGGCGATCATCCGGTGACCGCGGCGATCATCGCCGCCGAGCTCGGCATCATCTCTGACGGCCGCGCCGTCACCGGCGCCGAGCTTGCGGCGATGACCGAGGCCGAGCTCGACCGGACCGTCCGGGAGGTCTGCGTCTATGCCAGGGTCAATCCCGAGCACAAGCTGGGGATCGTCAAGGCGTTGCAGCGCGGGGGAGAGACGGTCGCCATGACCGGCGATGGCGTCAACGACGCTCCCGCGCTGAAAGCCGCCGACATCGGTGTCGCCATGGGCATCACCGGCACCGACGTCTCCAAGGAGGCGGCCGACTTGGTGCTGGCGGACGACAACTTCGCCACCATCGTCGCCGCCGTGGAAGAGGGGCGGGCGATCTTCGCCAACATCAGGAAGTTTCTGCGCTACCTCTTGTCGTCAAACATCGGCGAGGTCATGACCATGTTCTTCGGCATCCTCCTCGCCGACGTCATCGGATTGGCCAGCACGGCCGCCAGCGGCATCGCGCTGCCGCTTCTCGCCACGCAGATCCTCTGGATCAACCTCGTCACCGACGGGGCGCCGGCGCTGGCGCTCGGCATCGATCCCGCCGACGAGGATGGGATGCACCGGCCGCCCCGCCCGCGCGGCGAGGGCGTCATCACGGGACAGATGTGGGCCGGCATTTTCCTGGTCGGCGCGATCATGGCGGTCGGCACGCTGTTCGTGCTCGACGCCGCGCTGCCCGGGGGACTGATCGAAGGCTCGGGCACTCTCGCCTATGGCCGGACCATGGCCTTCACGACGCTCGTGATGTTCCAGCTGTTCAACGTCTTCAACGCGCGCTCCGACGATCGCAGCGCCTTTCACGGCCTCTTCACCAATCGCTGGCTCTGGAGCGCGGTCGTGCTTTCACTGCTGCTGCACGCTTTCGTGGTTTACACGCCCCTCCTTCAGCAGGCGTTCTCGACCGTCGGCCTTGGCGCCGGAGACTGGCTGTTTTGTGCGGCGGTCTCAAGTTCGGTCTTGTGGCTCCGCGAATTGAGCAAGATCATGATGGCCCCCGCCGATGTTCCGAACGGCCAGTATGATCGTTCACCACTCCGATAGGAGACTGTTCCGCCGCGGGCGGGCGCTCATTCCGCACATGCAACGCGTCACGACGGCTGCCGAACGGCAAGAATGGAGGAGGCGCACGTCACCGAAGGAAGGCTGATACGCCCCACTTTTTTGCAGCTCTTTTTTGTGAGCTATGTGGGCTAAGAGTGGATGAAATTGCTCATCGATGTTATATCCATTTCGTCAAGAGAGTCGGTGACCGCGGGTATCGATTCCGATGGGTTTGAGAATGAAATTATCGTTCTCAAATTTAGGAATGAGAATTTCGCCGGTTTCCGATACATACATCGGAACGATATAGGCGACGCTTGCATTATCATTCGAAGCGAGCTTAATCGTTTCTTTGGATTCTTGAGTCATATTGCCTGTCAGATAAATGATATCTGCCATGTTCATAGCTCCGCGTGAGGGGTCGTGAATGTGCTGTGACACCACGCTGGCTGCCACCAGCGTGGTGTTTTCTTTTGCCGAATTGTTTGGGTTCAATCTCGATTCACCTCCATCGTCGGTTGCAGTTAACTGCACAAAAACGCCCACTCGTCGTTTGACGAGTGTGTAGCGGTACCCAAAGGATGCCGCTGATGTCCTCATAAGTAACTGTAATAGCTATATAAATATTCGGAGAATGCCGCGGCGTCCGCCGATTGCCCGCCGATTGCCCGCCGAAGTCTGCCGCAGGTTCGTCCCCTGAAGTGTGCCGCAGCCTGAGGCACACTTCAGGGACCAAAGAAAAACCCTCGGCCCAAGCCGAGGGTCCCAGTGCTTGAAGATGAGTGGGGATTGAGAGGTTCGGCTACCCGTCGAGCCGGGAAACACCATCCGCAACGACGAGCCTTTCGTAGAAGGTCGCGTGCACCGCCTCCGGGTCGAATGCGGGTTCGATCCCTCTGTCATCGAGGATATTCGCGAGCTTCCGGAAGTGGACGCCGCTTTCCTTGGCGAGCGAGTGGAGATTCACGAACCGCTTCGTGAAGCGATCGAGCTCTTGTTCTGAAACCACTCGCTGCTTCAAGCGGGACACGGGGTGGACGACGACGCTCGCGCCCAGGTGACCGAGTTCAATCAGAGCCGCCACGACCCGTGTCGAAGACCTCAGCATCTGCTCGACCTCCCTGAGCGACAGGGTACCTTCGGTCCGTTCGTACAGCAGGTCCTTGACCTCGTCGGGATCCACCATCACCGAGAGATAGCCGGCGACGTCGGGACGGTACCGAACCCGCGTCAGCCGTCGGCGCAGCAAGAGCTCGACCACCTTCATGGCGGAGCAGGTCGCCCTCTGCGCGGCAGCGGAAATCGGCAGGAACCCGTCGTCACCGGGAGCCAATTCGCTAGCATCGATCAGCAGCCGGTCGAGGAACGCGTCGAGGTCGCGTTTTGCGAAGGCGTGATCCTTGAGGACCTCGGTGCCGCCCATGACGAAGGGGCGGATATGTCCCGCCTCGAAAAGATGTCTCTCTTGCGGGCGAGGGATGTTCAGATATTCACGCGCTTCGTTGAGCGACATTGCTTCCGTAATGCGATCGAGGAAGCCGTGAGCTTCGTCGGCGTCGAAGACGATACGCTCGTCGGAGAGTGCAAGCACTTCAGCCGGGATATGGCCAGCTGCGTGGAGAAGTTTCCGCAGCCGCTTGGGGTGGGCACCCGTCTCCAATGAAGCCGAACGCACGGAGTGGAGGCGCCGGATCGTCACCTCTCGGCCGAAGATCTGGTCTCCCGGTCCAACCGGCATGGTCTCGATCACATGCTTCCGGATGATATCCCGGAGCGGATCGTAGGCGGGATCGCTGGTTTCATGGGCGAGCCACTCATAGAGGCGGCCAAAGACCGACCGGGGGCCCCAGTCGCCCTTGCGCTGCTGGAAGCCGTCCTGAAGGCGCGTCAGCAAGCTCCGGATGCCTGCCTCTCCCGCTGCAGCGATGTCATACCCGACCGCCCCGGCCTCATGCCAATCCGCATCGGAGAGGGCGTCCGCGACGAAGCTGATACCGCGGCGGCGACGGCGCCGAGGATCTCGCACGCCTTCGCGGCGGCATAAAAGGGCAGGGTGCTCAGCCAGAGCGCTTCACCATATCCCGGGTTCTTGAGGCGCCCAGCAAGATGATCCTCCAAGGGAGACCAACGTCGCCGCGGCGCTTCGCTGGCCAGACGATGGATATCCGACAGACTCGACTGAACCAGCATGGCGAAGTCGTGGACGCGATGAGGATGGTCGTCGTTCGAGACTGCAACCAGTGCGATACCGTGCTCGCGGCAAGTACGGATCGGCTCGATCTGCCAGAGCAGGCGACCGTAGGGGCGGGTTCGCTCCGGTCCCCGGCCGGACTCGATATCCTGCGAAAGGCAGCGCGGGCAGACCCGCAGCGTCTTGCGGCTCAGGCTTTCCCGCACCAGGATCTGCTCACCGATCATGTAGCGGCGCTCGGCGACTTTTACCGCCGCGGTCGCTGCCAGGAGATCGACGTTCGCCCGGCAACGGTCGGCCAAGGCCTCGAGTGCGGACGGAGTGCCGTCGACGACATTCTGGAACGTGAACCCAGCGTCCCGGCAGAAGTCGCGGGCGGTGCGGCCGACGAGCAGAGCGTTGCGCGAGCAGAGGCTCGCGGGCGTCTCGTCGTTAGCCAGCGCGACGGTCATCTGGATGGGAAGCTGGGTCATTTGTTCCTCGTATCGCGCGGAGCCCGGGGCTTCTTCTTTTTGTCCTTCACCGTGCTGTCGGCCGGATCCTTGCGCTGAAGGCCCTCGCGGGGATCGATCAGGTGCCAGTCCAGGGTGGACGCGGTGAAAATGTTGCGATCGGGAACGCAGCCGGTGCGTGCGGCGAAGGCGGCCGCGAAATGCTCGACCTCAAGTGCGCTCGAGCCGAGCAGCACAGCATGCCGGATCGCATCCTGCACAAGCTCGATAACGACGCCCAACCGATACATGGCAGCGTGGAGCAGACGCGCGACGAATTCGTCATCGGCCAATGACCCGATCGAGAGACTTGCCTTCTCGGCGCCGTAGAACGCGACGAGGCGGCGTACCAGCGACACATCCCGCTCGAGGGTGAGATCTTCGAAAGTCACGTGACGGGTGCGGCGCCAGATCTGTTCGTCACCGGAAAGCATGGTCGCAACGGCAGGAAGACCCGACAGGATCAGCCAGACAGGCCACTGCCGATGCTGCATCAACCCCTTGAGGGTGTCCTGCACCTTCGCAATTTCGAGCTGGTTCCGGGATTGGAGAACATGCTGAAGTTCGTCGATGTGCAGGAAGCGAACGCCCCGAAGCTCGAGCTGATGATGGACGAGGTCCCAGACCACATTCTCCTTCAGCTCCCGGGTCGTTTCATAGCCGAGTGCCGCCAGCACGCTCATGCCCAGGAGACGGAGCGTGCAGGGCGAGGGGGCCGTAACCGAGATCAGCATGCAGTCGCTGTTCGGGGCGCCATATCCCGCGAACTCCTCACGCTTGAGGAAGTGACGGTCCAACGTTCTCGACTTTCCGGTGCCGGATTCCCCGACAATCGTAAGCGCCCGGCCTTCCCGGAGCCGCCCGACGCGACGGGCAGCATCGCTGTTGCCGGCGTCCTCGGAAAGAAGGAAGGCGTCGACGAGATTGTCGAGCTCTGCCTCGAGCAGCCGGTCGCTCGACGTCCCGAAATAAGCGGAGAGGACACTCGCCATGACGTCGCCGCCGCGGGCGCGCCGCTCCGACTGAAGACGACGCATGCGGGCAATGGCATCCTCGTGGGTGACGAGATCAGGAACAGTCGTGTCCATGATCAGTCCTCCACGAAGAAATCGTCATCACCGACGTCGTTCGCCGGGGCACCCGTCGCGCTTCCTCCGATTTCCTCGAAGGCGTGCACATCCGCCGTGTCGGTGACCTTGTCACCCAGCGTGTGCTCGTCGAGAACGACAGGGCCGCCTTCGGGACCGCGCGCGAACTCGAAACTGTGGAAGTGGCTGCGCTCGAAAGCGTCGATGTCGGCCGACGCCAGGAGCGGAGACGCGATGCCCGCCCGCTTCGTTGCAGCATCGGACATCTCCTGGATGTCCTGCAGCGCCTGGAAGACGATCGGTTCGGACAGCTTGGCCATGTTCGCGTTCGTGCGACGCAAGCTGCGCTCCGCTTCGAGCCAGCGCGTCACGGAGACGCCGTCGAAGCCGGGGCGCTGGCAGGGGACCGTCAGCCAACCTTCGTTCGTGCGGACCGAAACGTAGCCCAGATCGGCGGGATTGATGCGGACGAGAACGGGCTTCAGCCGGGCGTCCCTACGCAGGCGCTGAAGTTCGAGACTCTGATAGCGCAGGCCGAGAACGCGGACGCCCTCGTTCCCGATCTTCCGCTCGATGGTGACGCCGAAAATGTGACGGCTCACGTCGACGTCCGGCGGCGGCATCACGCGATACGTCTTGGACAGACGCAGCCAGGCATTGCGAGGCGTCTCCCCTCCAAGGCCAGCATGCGGCGTATTATGGTACACGTCGACGATCCAGCGGACGATCATCCGGCCGATCTCCGCGACATCGAGAACGGCGCGTGCCTCAGAATCATAGTCGCCCTTGATCACCACATTCTCGAACGTCTGTCCGTCGATCCGCGAGAACAGGCCCTTGTTCATCGAGCGGAAGAACCGTTCGTTCCGGGCCCGCATCTGCGGCATGCCCGCGGGCGGGAAGATCACCTCCGAGCCGAGGTCCGTATTCGCCGCCCAGTACTCGTGGCTAAGGAACTGGGAGCCGGAGTCCTGCGCCGCCGTTTCGAGCGTTCCGCACATGTCCCAGGGCGTGGAGCATCCGGCCGCGGCGGCGTAAGCCGACTTGTCATTCACCGCCATTTCGAGCGTGGCGACGGCCGTCGAGGCCGACAGCTTCTCAACGAGAAGGGCCGCAACGCAACAACGAGTGGCGGCGTCGACCGCGACGGAGAGCCAGTAGCGGGCCCGTCCGATCTCAGCCCGTTCTTCCGGCGACAGCTGGGCCCAGAGGCCCGCATCCATCAGGATCGCCTGGAGCGGGATCTTGCTCTCATCGAACTCGAGGCGCTCGAAGGGCCGGATGACATCCAACCCACCGCGGACGATGTAGAACTTCTTGCGAGCGGCTTCAGGCGAGGTCCGACCCGCTTCGACATGGAACGGGTCGAGGGCGTCGATGACGTGCTCGAAGGCCTTGCGGCTCGGCTTAACGAGACGGCGCTGACCACCCTTCTTCCGGTCTGCATTACGCTTTTCGATTTCGCCGTGCAGATCCCTGAGCAGGCTTGCCTTGGTGGGCCTGCGACTGCTCGCATACTTCTCGGCGAATTCCTGCATCAACGCCTTCTCATCGGCGCCGAGGCGCGTGGTGTGGCGGTCACCGCAGCGGTGGTACGCGTCGACGAGGGCCATTGCGTTGTAGCCGCACGCCTCATAACGGCGGAGCCACCTGCGCAGCGTCCTCGGGCTCGGAGGACGCTTTACCGCGACGTCCGCACTGCCGCAGCGTCCGTTAGCGAACTGAGTGGCGAGGAGCTTGGCCATGATGTTGGCGATTGCCATTGCCATGGAGCTGTCGGAACGATTTGCGGCGCCCTCGGATTCCATACGCAGGAAACCGTCGCAGATCGACTTCTGCCAGAGGACCTTGATCTGCTGGTCATTGCTCAGGTCAGTGATCCGGGAAACGTCCCCGGGCGACTGCAGCTTCGCCTTCGTCGCCAGATAGAAGCCCCGGCTGATGCTGACGCGCCCCTCGCGCCGCAGGGTCTCGAACTCGTCGTGGCTGAAGCGCTCACAGAGATTGGGATTGTCGACGCGACGCAGTACGTGGCCGGATTCATCATCCGAGACCGGCACATAGTCGATCTCCCGGTCCACGGTGACCTTGTCGTGGGCTTCGAGCCTCCAGCGCGGAGTCGGGTAGGCGGCAGGCTCGACATGGATAGTCTGGATGGCATTCGTCATGACAATCTCCTTCAATGGTTGGTGCCGGTCGTGCGGCGCGGGCGCACGAAGCTGTCAATGGAAAGGCGGCCGGGTCCCACATGCTCGAGCACGCCGTCGGCGATCAGGCAGGCGACCGCCATGAACCCCTGACCGGGATCCCGAGAGGCGGCGAGGATTTCGCGGATGGCCACGCATCCGCGGAGCGTCGACGCAACCGCCTTGACGTCGGCGATGTGGGCCTCGTCGCGGCCCCGCAGGGCGCGGTGCAGCAACCTGGCGTTAACGGCGCGATCCCGGGTGATGTGATCGCCGGTACGCACCACGAACCTGTCCGCGACGCCGGGCCGCTGATCCCGGATCAACTCCAGCGTCCGCCCGATGCCACTCGGGCCAACGCGCCGAGCGGGCTTCACGGCGAATGCCGTCCTGGTCCCGTCTTCGAGGTCAGCGACGAAATCGAGCGTGTGCTGCCGAACGACGCCGTCCGTGTCGACGTACTCGACAGGGCCGACCTGATCGCGCACATCGACAACCGACGGCGTGGTGGTCAGGATGTAGGCCAGATCGCGCTCGAGGGTGCTCTCGAACACGATCTCCCGCCTGGTCCTGGGATTCACCATCGCCCCCCGGAATGCGCCGCGGGACCTCTTCGCGGGCCTGCGGCTCGCCACCGAAGCCGACGGCGCGATCCAGATCTTCTCGGTACGGGGCCGCTGCGTCGCGTCCTCGCTGCGGCTGGGATGACCCGCAGCATCCGCGTTGACGCCAGCCGCAGTGGCAGGCGGAGCGACGCACGAAGTGGTTGCGGGCCTGGGCCTCTGCCGACGCGGCGACGGGTAGTAAATCGAGATCTTCCCAATAGTCATGCCATGTCTCCTCGTTCCGCGGCTTAAGCAGCGCGGAGGTTTCGGCGGTCGAAGCAGAACGGGACTCAGCCCGCGATGCGTATCGAGCGCGCTATGGAGAGATGAACGCTGGGGAGGGCGCGGCGGAAATCGATGACGTCGAACATTGACCACTCCTCCTGGTGAGCGCTTGGCGCTGGTTGCAGACGACGGAGGATGGTCGGACCGCCCGGTTTCGATCTGCCGATCGGCACCGGCGGGCACGGCATCCTCTAGACGAGCCCGCGGTCGCCCGCGGGGTTCGAAGTCAGTCCGGGAGGGAAGTGATCAGCTTCGCATTCCCGCACGGGCCACGGCTCGAAACCGGGGCCTGGACGGCGGGACGTTGCGGATCGGGTCGCTCTCAGGCAGTGCGCACTGCCCAGACATCGATCCGACCGCGGACGTGCCGCCGGTCGCGTATCGTTATGATGTCGTGGGGGCGCATGGTTACCTCTTGAAGAGCGGCGGCCCTCATACCCGGAGCCGAAAGCCAATGCAAGATCCGAAACGCGAATACACTGAAAATTCTCCGGCTCCCATTTACGGATGCCTCGGTTGTTTCGGCACAAGCTGTGGACGTGCGATCTCTATACGGCCGACGCTCCCGGGTGCTGACGATACGAGCCCAAAGTCAGCCTGAGGCTGCGAGCGACCACAGGAGCGCCCAGACGCGGTGCTGGTGGCCGAGGAAAGGCGCACGAGTTCCAGTATCTTCACCAGCCTTCCGCGGCCTACCTGATCTCGGGGATCGACGAGGCAGGATTCACAGGTCGACAAGCAGGATCAGTCGTGAGTGCGCTCCGTGATCTGCTGCCGGGAAGGGTTCAAATCCTTTGCCCGACCGCAATAAGGCTTCGCTGATGTATCATCACGCAGGCCTTAGGGATTCGACCCCGCGCCGCGTGTCGACGTTCGAGCGTTGATATGCTTGGTAGTTCGCGCCGGTGCTTTGATTGAAAGCGACGACGATCCGATGAGGCGAGCGATTTCGACTAAAACACCCCACTCGAAAGGTGATCCTCACTCGAGCCCGTTGGAACATCAGTCCGGGCAGAAGCGACGCTGGCATTATACCAGTGCTATAAAAATATTTCACCTGAATAATGCCTCTCCGCTTCCATTGACCTCGGCAAGCTTCATGCCTCTGCGGCCGGGAATGCCAATTCCGGGGTTTCTTTGCCAGGCCGCGCGGACCCTCCTCAACGTTTCCCAGGCGTGGCTCTGGCATCAGGCTGCCGTGTCGAAGAAGACGATCAATGATTTCGAAAACGGCTTTCTCGAGCCAAGCGATGAGATAATCGGCCGTATTCGGCGTGCACTCGAAGCCGGGGGCGCACAGTTCGTGTTCGGAGAAGACGTCCTCGGAGTCGTCGTATATCGTTCGAACGAGGAAGAGAGCCTCAGTTCGCGATCGGCCAAGCGGCGGACCAGGTGACGTCGGGCGTTAACCATAGTTAACGGAATCTGCGGACAAGATTTATATCAATGGTATAATTAGTTCATAGGTTGGAGGCGTCTCATTTGCCTCGGCGATGCGGTCAGGTTCGCTGGAAGCAATCCAGCCGAGCGCCCCATCCATCCGTTCACCGGAAGTGCGTTTCGTTTCCATCATTCAAGGGCTTTGGCGGCCATCTGATTGGCTGACCTGGCGTCAATGAACCGTTGGAGAGCCGCATGATCACGGACCGACGTCTTCACGTTACGCATGATTTATTGGCCGCCAGCAGCGCTGAACGCGGACATACCGGCCGCCGCCAAAGAAATCTGGCAAAGCGTCAACGCCAGAGGGCGAGAGAGCGAAGCAGGGTTCCAGTTCGTATCGATGACGAAATCGTCGACGTCATCGACGCCGACTTCGATGAACTGACGTGCGAGCCTGAGACACTGCTGAGATTGGCAAACCAGCTCTGATCATCATCCCCGATTGTAGGTTAGGGAGGGCAGGGCGCATGGGCTCTGCTCTCGACGCACGCGCATAGCCCGGGACCGTGGGTATTTCTCACGTGCACATGCGCCGTGCCGCGAAAATGCGCGCGCCGCCCACGCAAGTGCCGAGCGTGCCCTGATTCTCCTCGATGGAGGTCCATGCTGGACGAACAGGCAGACGCCGGACCGGAAGTCGAGAGGCTGCTCGGCGCCGCGGGCGAGCTCGCGGTGATGCTGGGTGCCGAGCCCGAGACAGTTATCCGAGCGCTGGCGGACATAATCCGAAGACGGATCGCGTTTGAGCGAGCGAAAGCCGAACTCGGCGCGGGCGCCCGAATCCCGTGACCGACATCTCGGCCGGTCGGCGCTCGGCGCCGCTCTGCGAACGCGAGCGAAGATAAGCCCAGTTCTCGGCGGCGCCGCACTACCGGCGCGGCGCTGGCGCGCCTTCCGTCTGACGGGAATGGCATTCCTCCCATGCACGTGACAGGAGAATGAGCGATGCCCAGCTTGGCTGAAAGAGTCGCTTCTGCGACCGCCGACCTGCGTCGTCTGGCGAAAGGATGGCGGCCTTCGGAGACCGATCTCATCGGCGCCGTCGGTCTGGAAAATTGGATGGTGGCGATTGACGGCGAGATGCCGGTGCTGATCGGGGAGTCGGTGGGCCATCCGCATCTGGGCGATCAGTGGATCACGACCAGTCCTGTTCTGTGGATCAGCGAGGACCGGACGATCGCGCGCACTCTCAGTCGCTGGTATCGCCTCGGCAAGTCCGCACTGCCACCGCCCAAGGTGCCCCTTTCCAAGCTCTACCACTGACCGGCTTGGCTCCTGAAAGGCCAACGAGCAGCCTGCTCGACCCGCTGCGTGGCTACAACGACGAACTTCCAGGGCCCGCTGGAACAGCGTTGATCGCAGGAGCATTCATGGGAGTGATTTCCGGAACACGGGCCGCCAAACTAACCAAGAGGATGCCGGAACGCGCTATTCACTGCGGAGTGATTTCCGGCAGGTCGAAGATCTTCCAGTCCGGCACTTCCGAGACCTCGGGAAACTCGACCCCGAAGGGGCGCGTCGCGTCGATGCCAACCGTGGAAGAATAGCCGCCATCGGTGGAGGGATCGAGCGGTGCTGCCGCCGTGCGGTCGACCACGAACACGTCCTCGCGCGGCTTCACCCGAAACGACATCGCCCACTCGACTTCGGACGATCTACGGATGTCGATGTCGGGATCGACCACCACCACCCACTTCGGATGAATGTTCAGGGCCATGGCCGCCAGGATCGCCTGCCGCGCCTCGCCCTCGTAGCGCGGCGTCATGGCGATGACGAAATAGACCTGAACACCGCCCGAGCTGGTGATCGAAACATCGGCAATGGTGGGAAATTGCGCCTTCAACTGGCGCAGCACGGACGCCTCGAACGGAATCTGCTTGAGGACATGGTTCTCGGTAATCGGCTTGCCGGTGAGCAGGCCCTGGAAGATGGCGTCCCTGCGATGGGTGATCGCCGTGACCTTCGCCGTCGGCTTCGGCGAGACCGGCGTGTAATAGCCGGTATATTCGCCGAGCGGGCCCTCGTCGCGCTGGTCGTCAGAATCGACCACGAACTCGATGATGAACTCCGCATGGGCGGGTACTTTCAGGTCGCTGGTCACTGCCTTGGCCAGTTCGACCGGCGCGCCGCGCAATCCGCCGGCGACGAACCAGTCATTGGTGGTGTCGCCTGATTGCACCTGGCAGGAGAAGGCGGTCATCGGGTCGACGCCGATGACGATGGCGCCGTGCAGAGGAACCTTGCGCGCGATAGCCTTCGCCATATTCTTGCCGAATCGGTGGCTCGGCGCGGCCCACACGCCGAGCACCTTCGAATCGTGCAGCTGGAACCGGTAATTGCCGATGTCAGGCACGCCGGTGTCCGGGTCCTCGGAAACGACAATGCCGGCGGTGATGTACGGGCCGCCATCCTTCGGACTGTAAGTCGGCACAGGAAGTTTGCTGAGGTCGATGTCCTCGCCAGTCAGGACGACCTCCTGGCACGGCGCGGGCCCGTCGAAGTCGACCGGGCCAATGGGATTGTCGATAGCTTTGGTCACGCGTTCGTGAATGGTCTCGTCCGTCGCCTCGAACGCGATGAGGGCGCGCCGCCGATTGCCGTATAGACCGCCCACCAATGGGAATTGGGTGCCATTTTCCTTGAACATCAGCGCCGGACCGTCGAGCGCGCTGGTCTTGGCGAGGGCCTTGGCGACGTCATACTGCAGGGCGATGGGCCGGGTAATGTCGACGAGTTCGCCGGCCTGCCGTAACGTCGAGAGGAAAGCTCGCAGGTCCTTGTAAGGCATGTTCCACCGTTCTCGCTGCCCGCAGGGGCGTGATTAATGCGCAGCTTTCCTTTCGAGGTAAAGACGCAGGACCTAAGGGCCGCGCTGCGTGTCGGCGTCTCGGTGGGACTGCCCATATGGGCGATCTATGCATCGGGACATATCCATTTTGCCGTCTATGCGGCCTTTGGAGCGCTGACCTCGCTCTATGGCCATAGCGAAATCGTCGAACGGCGTGTCGAGACGCAGGTCGTGGCCGGCGCCGCTCTGGTCGCCACCCTTGCTTCGGGGGCGCTCTATTCGGTCACGCAGGGGCCGCAATGGCTGCTGCCGGTCATGCTCGCCGCGGTGGTCGTCGGGGCGGGAACGCTCGGCACCATCATGCGCTGGGTGCCGCGCGGCGAGATCTTCTTCATTCTGGTTTTCCTGGTCGTCGCCGGCATCCCGCTGACGCCTGAGGAGATACTGCCGGTCATCGCCGTCGGCGCCGGTGGGGCCGCGTTCTCGATTCTGCTCACACTGCTGGAGCGGGGCGGCAGGGCTGACGCAGAGCCCTTTGCGCGTGGCGTTCGCCTGAGGATGCAGGCCGGCTTGGCCACCCTCGACCGGACCCGCCACGCCATCACGATCACGATCGCGGCAATGGCAGCAACCGGCGCATGGTTGCTCGCTCTCGCCCTCGACATCGGCCATCCCTTCTGGGCTCCCATCGCGGTGGCGGCGCTGATGCCGGCTCTCACTCCCGCCGACGCTATGCGCCGGGCGATCTACCTGTTGCTGGGCACGCTGGGGGGCGTCTGTATCGGCGCCGTCCTGTTCGCACAGGAGCCCGGACCGCTGGCGCTGATCATCAGCATCGCGCTCTGCCAGGCGGTGGCGGAACTGTTCATGGCTCGTAACTACGCATTGGCGCTCGTCTTCATCACGCCGCTGGCGATCGGCATGAGCAATCTCGGCCGAAATCTCCCATGGTCTCCCTTGCTGGTCGAGCGGCTGGCCGAGGCCGGGCTCGGGGCTGCCGTGGCCGTCGTGGCGATCCTTGTCGGCAGCAGGCTTCTCGCGCTGCTCGCCGCACCGCGCATCGAGAGCGAGGCTTGACGCATGCGCGCCGGATCGAGACGCGGCTGGGTTGCTTGCATCGCGCGCGACATTCGGATCAGTATCGCGCAACGCCAAGGGAGGGCCAAATGGCCGGTGCACATTCGCTGAAGCATGAAATCTTCATTTCGGCCGATATAGAAAAGGTCAGAAGAGCGCTGAGCACCGCCGAAGGCCTCCGGGGATGGAATACTCCACATGTCGAGGGAAGCGGCGACCTCGGAACGCTTTGGAATTTGAAATATTCGGGACGCCCTGAATTCTCTTGGAGGATCGACCAGGATAACCCGGAAGACATCCTGTGGACCTGCACCAAGGGTCCCGGCGACTCCGTCGGCACCACAGCGACTTTCACCTTCGCGTCGGCGCCTGACGGACGGACGCGGGTGCGCGTCACCCATGGCGGCTGGCCCCACGACGAAGCCAATTTCATCAAATGCAATACGATCTGGGGCGCGCTGATGCATCACCTGCGCGAATACGTGGAATCCGGCGTCTCCAACCCGGCGTTTGCCTAAGTCCGCCCCGGAGCTCTCCCCATGCCGTCGCAGCAGTCGCTTCCTGAATTCGTCCGGGCCATGGACGATGCCGGGTTCCTCGTCCGCATCACCGACGAGATCCGCGTCGACCAGATCCCTGTCACGCTCGAGGCCAATCCGACCAAGGCGGTGCTGATCGAGAAGATCAAGGATTGCGAGTTCTCGGTCCTCGCAAATGCCTACTCCAACCAGGACATGTATGCCTGGGCCATGGAGTGCGACAAGACGCAGACTGGCCGCAAGATGGTCGAGACGGCGAAGTCGCGCGTGAAATGGGAGGTCGTCGACACGGCGCCCTGCAAGGAGGTCATTCTGAAGGGCGACGAGGTCGACCTGACGCGGCTTCCCCTGTTCCTGCATCACGACCGCGACGGCCACGCCTATACCAACGACAACCTGCTCATCAGCAAGCATCCCGACACCGGCGTCTATGACTGGGGCATCTACCGCTCCATGTTCCGCTCGAAGAACGAGAAGTCGGTGGACATGACCTGCACCTCGCACCGCCAGCGCATCCACGCAATGGCCGCGGCGGCGAAGGGGCAGAACCTCGAGGTCGCCATGGTCATCGGCGGGCCGACCCTCGACAAGATCTCGGCCCTGGTCGGCGTGCCTGGCGACACCGACGATTTCGAGGTGCTCGGCGGCTTCTACGGCGCGCCGGCCAAGATGGTGAAATGCGAGACCATCGACGTGATGGTGCCGGCCAATGCCGAGTTGGTGCTCGAATGCGAGCTGATGGCGACCGAGGGGCTGAACTTCGACGAGGGCCCCTATGGCGAGTTCACCGGCATGTATGGCGGCGGGATGAAGCACAATTATCGCCTCAAGGTGAAGGCGATGACCTACCGAAAGAACCCGATCTACCAGCATTGCACCATCGGCGGCATGCATCCCTGGTACACCGACAACATGTTGCAGCTGCCCGCCATCGAGGCCGACCTCTACGGCGCGCTGCGCCTTGCCGGCATCGACGTGGTCGAGGTGCGCAGCCCCGCCGGCGGCCTGTCCAACATCGCCTATGCCAAGATCCGCCCGCTCGGCGCGGGCGATGCCAAGCAGGCGCTCGGCCTGATGCTCACCTGCTCCAAGCAGGGCCTGCCGAAGGTGGCGATGGTGTTCAATGACGACGTCGACATCTGGGACGACCAGGCGGTGCTCGCCGCCATGGCGTTCCGCTACATGCCCGACCGCGACACCGTCATCATCAAGGACTGCAACACCATGACGGTGGACCCGAAATGCGCCGAGCCCGGCGTCGCCTCGAAGATCGGCATGGACTGCACCAAGCCCATGGGGGCCGGTTGGAACCCGGACGAGTTCATCAAGAGCGCGGTGACCGATCTCGGCGACCCGCCGGCGGACCTCGTGCCGATGAGCGAGGACCAGATCGCGCGGGAGATGGAGGCCTTCATCGGCGCGGAACCCCGCGCCTGGCTCGACATCCTTAAGCATTTCCACGGCCAGCCCTACAAGCTCATCTATGGCGCCTTCGGCGGCCTGCGCCACAAGCTCGGCCGCATGAACGACGCGCCGTGGTATCGCTACACGCTGTCCGACCGGCCGTTCGCCTTCGAGGCCAAGCCGGCGGCCGTGTCCAATTTCGATCCGCGGCATGTAGGCTCGACGTCGGCATGACGGCGCTGGGAGCCTGACAATGGGGAGCGTACCCAGGCGCATGGTGGTGGGCATCACCGGCGCTACCGGCATCGTCTACGGCGTACGGCTGCTGAGGGCGCTGCGACAGCTCGAGATCGAGAGCCATCTCGTCGTTTCGAAGGCGGGCGAGATGACGCGCGCCTATGAGACCGAGATGTCGTCCGAGGAGCTGCGCAGCCTCGCCGATGTGGTCTATTCGCCGAGCGACATCGCCGCGCCGATCTCCAGCGGCTCGTTCCGCACCATGGGGATGATCGTGGCGCCCTGCTCGGTGCGCAGCATGAGCGACATCGCCCATGGCGTGACCTCCGGCCTCATCAGCCGCGCGGCCGACGTCTGCCTGAAGGAGCGCCGCCGGCTCGTGCTGATGCTGCGCGAGACGCCGCTTCATGCCGGGCATCTGAAGAGCATGCTGGCGATCACCGAGATGGGCGGCGTCATCGCGCCGCCGGTCCCGGCCTTCTATGCGCGCCCGCAGTCGCTGGACGACATGGTGACCCACACGATCGGCCGGGTGCTCGATCTGTTCGATCTCGACCTCAAGGCATTTCCCCGCTGGGGCGAGGAGGACGGCGTACCGGCGCAAGAAGCGGCCCCGGCGACGCCCGGCCAATAGCTTCGGCGGCCGGGGCGAACTACCGCTCGCTCGCAGGCGCGAACACCCATTGTCGAGACCCAGGATGGCGCAGTGATTGTGCAGTGAATTGGAAGTGCTCGGGTCGATGCAAGATCAGGGGTTGATTGAAATAACAGACATCCCCCAATCGCATCGGGACGAGCCTCTGCCGTGGGCAATCCTTGGCCCGCAGCTTTACGAGAACGACGCGATGCGCCTTGGAAGCGCACCCGGACGGCTGTGGCATCTGGACTCCCAGCCTAGTAAGAAGGCGCTCCACATACTTTCCGACGGCTCGCCTTCGACGCCTGACGACACCGCGAGATAGGCGGAAACAGCCGTGCCCTTCATGACGACGAATCCGGCGCTCGCCCGGTCCCTGGCCGCCCGGGATTACGACAACCCAACGCCGGTGCAGCTTGCCGTGCTGGCGCCCGAGGCGTCAGGTCGCGACCTCCTGGTGTCTGCCCAGACCGGTTCCGGCAAGACAGTCGCCTATGGCCTCGCCATGGCCGAGACGCTGCTGGGCGTCTCGGAGAGATTTGCGGCCGCGACCGTGCCGCAGGCGCTGGTGGTGGCCCCGACGCGCGAATTGGCGCTGCAGGTCCAGCGCGAGTTCGCCTGGCTCTACGCGGCGACCGGAGCCCGCATCGTCTCCTGCGTCGGCGGCATGGATCCGCGCCAGGAGCAGCGGCTGCTGAACCAAGGCGCCCATGTGGTCGTCGGCACGCCCGGCCGCCTGCGCGATCATCTGGAACGAGGCCGCCTCGACCTCTCCGCGCTGCGCGTCGCCGTGCTCGACGAAGCCGACGAGATGCTCGACCTCGGCTTTCGCGAAGATCTCGAGTTCATACTTGACGCCACCCCGCCGGAGCGGCGCAGCCTGCTGTTCTCCGCGACCATGGCGCGTGGCATCACCACGCTTGCCAGGCGCTATCAGCGCGACGCGCTGCGGATCGAGGTGGCAAGCGCTGAAGGGGGTCACGCCGACATCGAGTACCGCACGATGCGCGTCGCGCCGACCGAGGTCGAGCATGCCGTGGTCAACGTGCTGCGCTATTACGACACTCCGAGTGCCATCGTGTTTTGCAACACGCGGGAAGCCGTGCGGCGTATGCACGCCATGCTTCAGGAGCGGCAGTTCTCCGCGGTGGCGCTATCCGGTGAACTGAGCCAGAACGAGCGCAACCACGCCTTGCAGGCATTGCGGGACGGGCGGGCGCGGGTCTGTGTCGCCACGGATGTCGCGGCGCGTGGCATCGACCTGCCGAACCTCGGCCTCGTCATCCATGCCGACCTCCCGAACGATGCCGAAAGCCTGCAGCACCGCAGCGGCCGCACTGGCCGGGCAGGCCGCAAGGGCGTTAGCGTGCTGCTGGTGCCGCCGTTTCGTCGGCGCCGGACGGAAGATCTGATGCGGGCGTTGGGCATCAAGCCCTCATGGTCGGGCCCGCCGACCTCCGAGGACATCCGCAAGCTCGACCACGAACGTATGCTGCGCGACCCCCTGGTCGCCGATGAGCCGAATGAAGAGGATGCCAGCGCCGGCCTTGCGCTGCTCGCTGCGCATTCGCCTGAGCATCTGGCCGCCGCGCTGGTTCGCCTCTATCGGGCCGGCTTGCCGGCCCCGGAGGAGGTCGCCGATCCGGGGGAGCCGCGTGCCGCGCGCGACCTTGCTGCCGGTCGGGATTTCGGCGGAGCATCGGGAGCCGGCAGTGTCTGGTTCCGCCTCAATGTCGGGCGCCGCAAGAATGCCGATCCGAAATGGCTGCTACCGCTGATCTGCCGGCGCGGGAACGTGACCCGAAAGGATATCGGTGTCATCCGCATATTCGATGAGGAAACGGCCTTCGAGGTTAGCCTCGCCGCCGCTGACCGCTTCGGCAAGGTGGCCAGCAAGGCGGACGGTGACGACGTAATCATCGAGCGGTTGCCCGGTCCGCCGGAGGGCCATTCGGCGCGTCCCGCCCGCGGGAAGCCGATGCGCGGCCTGCCGCCATCCGAGAAGCCCTCCCGCGGCAAGAAGTTTCGCAATGGTCCCGCGCCTGGGAAATCGGCCGATGGCAGAGCGGAGCACGGCAAGGGCGCGTTCGAGAAGCCGCGCGAGGGCAAGCCATCGGATCAGGGCAAAAGCGAAGGCCAGCGGAAAAGCCGGCGTTCGAACGCGTTCGAGGGAAGACCAAGAGGAAAGTCGACGCGACGCTTCTGACGGGAGATTGCCGAGCCCGCCCAGCACCGCCATGGTTATCCGAGGACGTAGGCGCCTTGCCGCAGCGCATCCGGAACGGCCTTTACGTGCTTCGCTATCCTCTCGCTCAAAAAAACGTCGATAATTCTCGACATAAAGACATTATGGCTTGCGTCATTGATATGTCGTGCATCATTTTTATAATCGTGTCGATGAATCTCGACGGATTGAATTATAAATCAGGGAGAACCCCATGCGCCGCTCTCTCCTCGCCTTGGCAGCCACCGCCCTCATGACACTGGCCAGTCCCGCACATGCGGACGAGTTGAGCGGGGCGGGATCGACTTTCGCCTACCCGATCATCTGGCAGTGGGCCCAGGCCTACCGCCAGGCACATGGCACCATCGTGGGCTACCAGTCGGTCGGCTCGTCGGCGGGCGTGAACCGCATCCGCGACAAGGCGGTAGATTTCGGGGCTTCGGACAAGCCGCTGAAGCCCGAAGAACTGCAGCGTCTGGGGCTTGGCCAGTTTCCAATCGTCTTCGGCGGCGTGGTGCCGGTCTTCAACATCCCGGGCGTCAAACCCGGCACCATGCGGTTCACCGGAGCCGTGCTGGCCGACATCTACATGGGGAAGATCACAAAGTGGTCCGATCCCGCGCTCAAGGCGCTCAACCCGGACCTTCCGCTTCCCGATAGCCTGATCGCGGTAATCCACCGTTCGGACGGGTCCGGCACCACCTTCAACTGGGTCTCGTATCTTTCGAAAGCCAGCCAGGAGTGGAAGGAGACACTCGGCGAAGGAAATTCCGTCGCCTGGCCGGTCGGCAGCGGGGCACGGGGCAATGAGGGCGTGGCGCTCGAAGTCCAGCGCGTAGAGAACTCGATTGGCTACGTCGAGTTCACCTATGTCACCCAAGCGAAGCTGGCCTACGGTCTGGTCCAGAACCGTGCAGGGAACTTCATCGCTCCGAGCGCAGCCTCGTTCCAGGCCGCGGCGCTGAGCGTGGACTGGAAGCAGACGCGCGATTTCTATGCCACGATCAACGACTCCCCCGCGCCGGATGCCTATCCGATCGCGGCTACTACCTTCGCCCTCATGTACAGGGCTCCCGTCAGCCCCGACCGCAGCCGGACCGCCTTCGCATTCTTTGCCTTTGCACTTGGCGAAGGCAGTGAATATGCATCGAAACTCGGCTATGTCCCGGTTCCGGAGCCGCTGGTGCGGCAGGTGAAGGAGTACTGGGCCACGGCGTTCAAGAGCGGCAGCTGAAGCGGAGACCTAGCGCACGATGGATGTGAAGCGCCTGCTGTCCGACGATGCGGTCGAGGTTTTCGACGCGCTTGCCCAGCCTACCCGTCTCGATGCATTCCGCCTGCTGCTGCGCTACGCGCCCTACGGCCTCGCGGCGGGGGACATCGCGCGTCTGCTGGCCGTGCCGCACAACACCATGTCGACGCACCTCGCCCAGCTGGAACGCGCAGGTCTCGTCACTTCCCGTCGCGAAGGCCGTTCCATCATTTATGCGGCCAGCACGGGCCGCACGGCCTCCATTCTGTCGTTGCTGATCTCGGAATTGCCGGTTCCGGCAGCGGAGGAACTCGCCTTTCCGCGGCTGCGGCCGAGCGAACCGGTGGCGCGTACCTACAACGTCCTCCTGGTCTGCTCGCATAATTCAGCCCGGTCGATCATGGCGGAGGCGATCCTGAACAGAGAGGGGCGTGGCCGCTTCCACGCCTATTCGGCCGGTAGCCAGCCGCGCGGCGCGCCGCATCCGCTGGTGATCGATCTACTCCGCACCCTCGGCTACACGACCGACGATCTTCGCTCGAAGAGCTGGGACGAGTTTGCCGACGGCGCCGTCGAGCCGATGGACTTCGTCATTACCGTTTGCGATTCGGCCGCTGGCGAAAGCTGCCCGAATTTCCCGGGACACCCTCTTACGGCCCATTGGGGACTGCCCGATCCGGCGGCTGCGGGCAACAACGAGGCCGAACTTCGCGCAGCCTTCCAGAGCACGTACCGGCAGATCGCGGCGCGCATGTCGGCCTTCGTGAACCTGCCGATCGAGACGCTGGACCTTGCCGCCCTCAAAAGAAGACTCGGCGACATCGGCGTCATGGAAGGCGCAACCGAAATGACCGTCGCCGCCCGCGCGGCGTGAGGCACTGACCAGCGATCATCGTTCTGTGCTGGACATCCTCCCCGATGCGCAGCGCGGCCTGTTCCGCAAGGAAGACGGCGAGCTGGTCGTGGACGCCGATGGCCACCGCGTGGCGGCCGCCTAGGAGCAAGCATGTCAACCTTCGAACGCTACCTGACCGTCTGGGTCGCCCTCTGCATCGTCGTCGGCATCGCCCTCGGTCATGTTCTGCCGGGCGTGTTCCATGCCATCGGCGCGGCGGAGATCGCCAGAGTCAATCTGCCGGTCGCGGTGCTGATCTGGCTGATGATCGTGCCCATGCTGCTCCGGATCGATTTCGCCGCGCTGGGAGAGGTCACCCGGCATTGGCGCGGGATCGGCGTCACCCTGTTCATCAACTGGGCGGTGAAGCCGTTCTCCATGGCCGCGCTCGGCTGGCTGTTCATCGGCTGGCTCTTTCGCCCTTATCTCCCGGCCGACCAGATCGACAGCCACATTGCCGGGCTGATCATCCTGGCGGCCGCACCCTGCACCGCCATGGTGTTCGTCTGGTCGAACCTGACCCGGGGCGAGCCGCACTTCACCCTGACCCAGGTGGCGCTCAACGACACCATCATGGTGTTCGCCTTCGCACCGATCGTGGGCCTCCTGCTGGGGCTGTCGGCGATCACGGTGCCGTGGGACACGCTGGTGCTGTCGGTGGTGCTCTACATCGTCGTGCCGGTGGTGGTCGCGCAAGTCGTACGCCGCGCGCTGCTGGCGCGGGGAGGGCGGGCGAGCCTCGATGCCTTGCTAGCGCGCTTGCAGCCGCTCTCCCTCGTGGCTCTGCTCGCCACCCTCGTGCTGCTGTTCGGCTTCCAGGGCGAGCAGATCCTGGCCCAGCCGCTCGTCATAGCCCTGCTGGCGGTGCCAATCCTGATTCAGGTCTACCTGAACTCGGGGCTGGCCTACCTCCTCAATCGCCTCGCCGGCGAGCAACACTGCGTGGCGGGACCCTCTGCGCTGATCGGTGCCTCCAACTTCTTCGAGCTGGCCGTGGCCGCTGCCATCAGCCTGTTCGGATTCCAGTCCGGAGCCGCGCTGGCGACGGTGGTCGGCGTGCTCATCGAGGTGCCGGTGATGCTGTCCGTCGTCTGGATCGTGAACCGGTCGAAGGGATGGTACGAGAGCGGGAGTTCGACCTCGCGAACCGCACATGAGACGCGCTGACAAATTTCGATGATCGTCGAAATAGCGTTGACGTTCATCCTGTGGCGGTCTAGCTTATTTCAATGAATCTCGAACAAGCAGCTCGCCAGCTCGAATCCATCGGCAGCCCGACCCGCCTGGCCATCTACCGCACGCTGGTGCGGGCGGGGCATGCAGGGCTGCCGGTTGGCCACTTGCAGGAGAGGCTTGGCGTCGCTGCCTCGACACTCTCGCATCACCTGCGCCGTCTTATCGATGCCGGACTGGTGACCCAGGAGCGACAGGCCACGACGCTGATCTGCCGCGCCCACTACCCCGCCATGAACGCCCTGATCGGTTTTCTCGCCGACGAATGCTGTGCGGATGAGGGCTGTTCCGGGACAGCATCGCCGGAGATGTCCGCGCAGGCCAAAACGGCGGATTGAATTTGCCTGATATTTCCAACTTGCTGGAAGGATCGAATTAGATGGACCAGAACCTTCCCGTCGTCGTCGTCGGAGCGGGGCCGGTGGGACTTGCCGCCGCGGCGCAATTGCTTGCACGTGGTCTGACGCCGCTGGTTCTGGAACGCGGTGCGGGCGTTGGCGCATCGCTGCGCGACTGGGCACATGTGCGCGTATTCACCCCGTGGCGCTACAACATCGACGCCGCCGCGCGGGACCTGCTTATCAACAGGGGCTGGCAGGAACCCGATCCGGAGGGACTTCCGGATGGAGCTGCCCTGGTACGAGACTATCTGGAGCCGCTCGCGAGCGTTCCGGCTCTTGCGCCGCATGTTCGCTTTCATGCCGAGGTGGTCGCCGTCAGCCGCCTCGGGTTCGACAAGCTGACGTCCACCGGCCGCGAGAACGCCCCCTTCCTGGTGCGCTGGCGCGGCCCTGCCGGGAGCGAGGAGCAGGTGGTCGCCCGCGCGGTCGTCGACGCCTCCGGCAGCTGGCGTCAGCCGAATCCGATGGGCGTCGATGGCCTGCCGGTTCCCGGCGAGGCCGACGCCGCTGACCACGTCGCCTATGGCATTCCCGACGTGGCTGGCGCCGAGCGGTCCAACTACGAGGGGCGTAGGGTCCTCGTGGTCGGCAGCGGCCACTCGGCGATCAACGTTGTGCTTGATCTGCTGCGTCTGAAGGATGAAGCGCCGACAACGCGCGTGTTCTGGGCGCTGCGGCGTAACGGCCTTGCCAAGATCGTCGGCGGCGGGGCCGACGACCGGCTTGCCGAACGCGGAGCCTTGGGGCTCGCTGCCCGCCGCGCCATCGATGAGGGCCGCCTCGATCTGCTGGTTCCGTTCGCGGTGGAGCGCATAAGCCAACAGGAAGGGTCTCTGAAGGTTGCCGCGCGTCTCGCTGGCGACCCCGTCACCCTGGATGTCGACCGTATCGTCGTCGCCACCGGTTTCCGGCCGGATCTGACGTTATTCCGGGAATTGCGGGTGGCGCTCGACCCGATTGTCGAGGCGCCCCCGGCGCTGGCGCCGCTCATCGATCCGAACCTGCATTCCTGTGGGACGGTGCCGCCGCATGGAGCCGCCGAGCTCGCTCATCCCGAGCCGGGCTTCTACATCGTGGGCTCCAAGTCCTATGGGCGGGCGCCCACCTTCCTGATGATGACGGGCTACGAGCAGGTCCGCTCTGTGGCGGCGGCCATTGCCGGTGATCACGCGGCAGCGCGGGACGTGCGGCTGGTGCTGCCGGAAACCGGCGTATGCAGCACGTCCATCGGGGCGGAAGAGACCTCTGCGACCGGCTGCTGCACGCCCACCAGGCAGGCCGAAACCGCCGTGCCGACTTCTTCTTGCTGCGGGTCGCGCGCGTGAGCGACAACGTCCTTGCTTCGGGCGTTCGGGACCACCCTCCACCCGGCGCGCGCAGTCCGTTCGTCACCGGGCTGGGTATTGGACAGGTCTGCTCCTGGGGCTCCCTCTATTACAGCTTTCCCCTGATCGCCGAGGCGATGGGGCACGAGCTCGGCTGGTCGAAGACCACGCTGTACGGAGCAGCGACCCTCGGGCTCGCCCTAGCGGGGCTTGCCGCCTATCCCATCGGGGCGGCCATTGACCGGGGGCATGGCCGCTCGATCATGACCGCGGGCTCGGTGCTTGCGGGGCTACTGCTCGTGCTGTGGTCCCAGGTCGACGATATCTTCCTGTTCTATCTGGCGGTGGCCGGGATCGGCGCCCTCCAGGCTGCCACCCTCTACGACCCGGCCTTCGCCGTCATCGCGCGCCGGGCCGGGCCTGCTCATGCGCGATCCGGCATCACCGCGCTGACGCTCTGGGGCGGCTTCGCTTCGACCGTGTTCATCCCACTGGTGCAGTTCCTGCTCGACACCATGGGGTGGCGCGACGCGCTGCTGGTGCTGGCGACTATCAACATCCTCGTCTGCGCGGGATGCTACTGGTCGGTCATCGATCCCGAAGCGGATGCACCCCAGCATCGTTCCTCGAGCGCCGCCCCGCCGCTCAGCGGCCGGGCGGCCGTAGCTTGGGCGATGCATCAGCCGGTGTTCTGGGCGCTGGCCGTTGCGTTCACCGCCTATTCCGCGGCGTTTTCGGCCTTCACCTTCCACCTCTATCCGTTGCTGATCGAGAAGGGCTTCGAGACCGCATCCGTCGTTGCCGCCATGACGTTGATCGGCCCGGCGCAGGTCGCCGGTCGCATCGGTATTTGGGTTTTCGCCCAGCGCGCGCCTGTGCGAGTGATCGGCTCGGCCACCGTCGCCATCTTCCCGGTTGCGCTGACGGCGCTGGACATTCTGCCCCCGAGCTTCCTGCTGCTGGCGGTCGTCGCGCTGCTCTACGGCGCCGCGAATGGCATCACCACCATCGTGCGCGGTCTCTCCGTCCCGGAAATGCTGACGCGGGAAGCCTACGGGGCCGTCAACGGCGCCATGTCCGCCCCGAGCACCGTGTCGCGCGCCCTGGCTCCGCTGGCCGGGGCGATGATCTGGTCGATGTCGGGTTCCTATGACGCGGTCCTGTTCAGCATCGTCATCATGACGGTGGTAGTGGCCGCCGGGTTCTGGCTGGCAGCCTATCTTTCGCGCCGCGCCGAGCGCGCCACGTCCTGAGGTACCTTTTCATGACCACTTTTGACGACTTCACCGATGCGCTCGATCCCGCGCACTTCGATCGGCCGGATGCCGACAAGCTGGCGCCTGCGCAGGTCCTGACGCACCCACCGCGCATCCTCCTTCTCTACGGTTCGCTCCGGGAGCGATCCTACAGCCGCCTTCTCGTCGAAGAGGCCGCCCGGCTGCTGGACGCCATGGGAGCTGAGACGCGCATCTTCGATCCGCGTGGACTTCCGATGCCCGACAGCGTGCCCGCGGATCACCCCAAGGTGGTCGAGTTGCGCACCCTGTCGGAGTGGTCCGAAGGGCAGGTCTGGTGCAGTCCCGAGCGGCACGGCACCATCACCGGCCTGTTCAAGAGCCAGATCGACTGGATCCCGCTCGAATATCGCGGGATCCGGCCCACGCAGGGGCGCACGCTGGCGGTCATGCAGGTGTCCGGAGGGTCGCAGTCCTTCAACGCCGTGAACGCCCTTCGCGTGTTGGGCCGTTGGATGCGGATGGTGACCATCCCCAACCAGTCCTCCGTCGCCAAGGCCTTCCAGGAATTCGACGAGGCGGGCCGGATGAGGCCGTCGCCCTATTACGAGCGTGTGGTCGATGTGATGGAGGAACTCATCAAGTTCACCCTGCTGCTGCGCGAGCGGAAGGACTATTTCACCAGCCGCTACAGCGAGCGGCGCGAGGCCGCGCTAAAGGCGGAGGCCGAGCAGGCCGATCTCTCGCGGATCGCGATGGAAGGGAGCGCGCACCGCGGCTGATGCACCAAGACGCTCAGCCGCCCGTCACGCTCATGTGGCGGCGCACGGAGGGGGCGCGGCCGGGGCGGTCGATGACGAAATCGTGCCCCTTCGGCTTGCGGAAGATCGCGTCGTCGAGCGCGGCGTGCAGCTTCTCGTCGCTCTCGGAGGCGCGCAGCGGCGAACGCAGGTCCGCCGCGTCCTCCTGGCCGAGGCACATATAGAGCGTGCCGGTGCAGGTGACGCGCACGCGGTTGCAGCCCTCGCAGAAATTATGCGTCAGCGGGGTGATGAGGCCGAGCTTGCCGCCGGTCTCGGGAATCGAGACGTAGCGCGCCGGGCCGCCGGTGCGGAAGGGGATGTCCTCCAGCGTCCAGCGCTCTTCGAGGCGGGCGCGGACCGTGGAGAGCGGCAGATACTGGTCGACGCGCTCGGAGCCGGTCTCGCCGAGCGGCATGACCTCGATGAGCGAGACGTCCATGCCGCGCCCATGCGCCCATTCGATCAGCGAGGGGATCTCGTCCTCGTTCTCGCCGCGCAGGGCGACGGCGTTGAGCTTGACGTGGATGCCGGCTTCCTGCGCCGCGTCGATGCCGGCGAGCACCTTGTTGAGGTCTCCCCAGCGGGTCAGCGCGCGGAAGCGCTGCGGGTCGAGCGTGTCGAGCGAGACGTTGATGCGCTTGACGCCGCAATCGGCGAGCTCGGAGGCGAAGCGGGCGAGCTGCGAGCCGTTGGTGGTCAGCGTCAGCTCTTCGAGAGCGCCGGAATCGAGGTGCCGCGAGAGCGAGCGGAACAGGGTCATGACGTCGCGGCGCACCAGCGGCTCGCCGCCGGTCAGGCGCAGCTTCCGCACGCCGCGGGCGACGAAGGCGGAGCAGAGGCGGTCGAGCTCCTCCAGCGTCAGCAGCTCGGGCTTCGGCAGGAAGGTCATGTGCTCGGCCATGCAGTACACGCAGCGGAAGTCGCAGCGGTCGGTGACCGAGACACGCAGATAGGTGACGGCGCGGCCGAAGGTGTCGACGAGCGGCACAGGAACAGCGTGGCGCTCCGCGGCGGCCGCGGACGCGAACCGGACATTCATCGTGTGTCTCCGGGAGGGCCGTAGAGCGGGCAAGAAGATGGGCCGCCGCCGTCAGGCGGCGGCCCGGCACCGTCAGGAGGTGTATTCCTGCGACTTGAAGCTCAGATGCTGCACGCCCTTCGGCGCGTCGGCGATCTTCCGGATGCTGCCCCAGGTCTGCTTGTAGTTCGGGATGACGAACTCGTTGACCCCCGACGACACCACGTTGCCCTGAACGCCGGTCGGGTAGCCGAACAGCATGAAGGCCTGTTTGGGCTTGGCGCTCGGCGTGGGGTAGGCCATGGCCTGGGTCGAGCCGTTGTCGTTGTAGACCTCGACGAGATCGCCTTGCTTGAGGCCGAGTTCGGCCATGTCCTGGAGGTTCAGTTCGATAAACGGGTAGGGCCACCGATCGGTGACAAACTCGTTCTCGACATCCAGATAGGCGCTTTGCCAGACGAGGTTGGCCCGGCCGTTGTTGATCAGGAAGGGGAACTTGTCCTTCTCGGCTTGCTTGCCGGGTGCCTCCAGACCCCGCCACTGAGTTTGCGCGAACACCGCCTTTCCGTCCGGCTTGTTGAACTTGCCGTCGGCAAAGAGCCGCTTGGTCCCGACGATCTGGCCGTCCTGGACGCCGGTCGCGGGCTCCTGGAAGCCGTTCGTGCCCATGGTCCGCAGCAGGTCGTAGGTGACGAACTCGCCGCCCTTTTCATGGCCGTGATAGCCGTCCATGAAGGCGTCCTCCTCGGTCTTCCAGTCGAAGCCCGAGAATTTCGCCGCGACGTCCGCCTTGCCCATTTCGCCGAGCACGCGCTGCATGTGGTTGGCGATGCGCGCCGCGATGAGACAGTCCGGCATGGCGACACCGGGCGGATCCATGTAGCGCTCGGTGAGCCGCATGCGCCGTTCGCCGTTCATCGAGGTGAGGTTCATCTCGCCCGAGGTGGCCGCGGGCAGCATGACGTGGGCGGCCTCGCCGACCTTGGTCGGAACGATGTCCACGTCGACCGAGAACAGCCCACCCTTGCGGATCGCATCCATGATGGCCGCGACCATGGCAGGCCGATCGCCATAGGGGACGGCGTTCATGGCGTCTTTCACGAGGTCGGTGCGCTTCTTGTAGACCCGCTTGAACTCCATGGCGTTCAGCGTCGTCTTGTAGTGGTCGCATCCCCAGATGTGGTGGACGCCGCCCTTGCCCTCGATCAGCAGCTTGTCGACATAGGCCGCGGGCCTACCGACATGGGCATCCGACGGGCGGGAGTAGCCCTCCTGATGACCGCCCATGCGCACGCAGCCACCGCCGGGACGTCCGATATTGCCCGTCGCCAGCGCCAGGTTCACCAGCGACTGGTTGGTGCGGTAGTTGTCGTTGCCCCAGATCAGGCCCTTCTCATAGGCGAACATGGCGCGGCGGCGCGCGCCCCCCGCCTTCGGCTCGGCGATCCAGGTGATCGCCTTGACGATGTCGGCCTCGGACAGGCCGGTGATCTTCGCCGCCTCGGCGATCGACGTCTTGTTGGCGGCGACCGCCTTGTCGAAATCGTTCGTGGAGGCGCCGATGAAGGCCTTGTCGATCCAACCCTTGTCGACCGCGTAGGTGAACCAGGCGTTGAACAGCGCCAGGTCGGTGCCCGAGTTAAGCGCGAGATGGAGCACGTTCTCCTTCCCCGCCTCGGCTTCGCAAGCGTTGACCGTCACCGTCCGCCGCGGATCGACGATCACGACGCGTCCCCGCTCGACGGGTTCGCTCCCGAACTCCGCCTTCTTCTTGTCGAGCGACGCGCCGCGCAGGTTCGGCACCCAGTGGTTCAGGAAATAATTGGTCTGGGTCTCGAGCGCGTTGGTGCCGACCGCGACGATGGTGTCGGCGAGCTGCGCGTCCTCGTAGCAGTTGTTGAGCTCCCCCACGCCCATGTCGCGCGAGCCGTGAACCTCGGAGTTGTAGGCGGGGCGGTTGTGGATGCGGATGTTCTTGACCTTCATGGCCCCGAAATAGAGCTTGCCAGTGCCCCAGGTGTTCTCATAGCCGCCGCCGGCGCCGCCATGGTCGAAGGCGGAGACGAACAGGCCGTCCTCGCCCTGCTCGGCGATCACCGCGGCCGTCACCCGGGCGACGAGATCGAGCGCGTCCTCCCAGCTTGTCGGCTGCAACTGGCCGTAGCGCCAAACGAGGGGATCGGTGAGCCGCTGGAGTTGCGTATTGCGCTGGCGCGAATAGCTCATCTCGGCGATGCGCGCGCCGCGCACCGAGCCGAGCCCGGAGTTCACCGAGCATTCACGATCGGGCTTGATGACGATGTGAACGTCGCGGCCGTCCTGCCGGACGATGTTGTACATGGACGGCGCGTACCAGGCAGGCGTATCCGCCTCCTGCTGCTGCGAGAGATCCACGCCGAACGCGTTGTCCGCCGGGGCGGTGCCGCCCTCGTAGCGAGCATCCCAGCTATAGGCCTTGTAGCCGCAGCCGACGATGCAGTAGTGGCAGACGACGTTGTGAACCTTGGCATTCACCGGCACTATGGGCAGCCGGCCGATCTGGCGCTTGTAGGCCATCTTTCCCTCCCTCAGAGCACGTTCGACAGGCGGCCATAGAGGAGCTCGTCTACGCCCTCGGCGTAGATGTCGCCCTTGTCATCGATGCGCAGAGCGTATTGGGGGAGGTTCTGCGTCGCCTGGCCCCAGATCTGCTGCCCGCCCTTCTCGCAGTCGAAGCGGGAATAGTGCCCGGGGCAATTCAGCGTGCGGTCTCCCGCCGAATAGGACAGCGGAAAGCCCTTGTGGGGGCACGCGGTCGAGAACCCGACGATGTCGCCGTCCGGGCCCGCGCCGCCGGGCACGCGCGTGCCGAGCTTGAGCAGGACGCCCGGCGCATCCTCGTCCGGATAAGTGACGTCGAATGCCTCGTCGACCTTCAGGTCCTTTACGTTGCCGAGGCGGTTGACCGGATATTTGACCAATGCCGCCGCCGCGGGCTGGGCCGCTTGGGCCTCCGCGGGCAGCACGCTCGTCACCGCCGCGCCCGCCGTCATGACCCCGGCTCCCGTCAGGAACTTCCGGCGCCCGGCATCCACGAGGTTGTTGCACCTCTTCATCTTGGCTCCCTCCCATAGTGTCCGATCGGACGGGAGCGGCATTGCAGCCATTGGGCCAAGAACGAATCTTGTTGTTTGTCAGATGGTTGGCTGATCCGGGACGTCTAATGGCCTGCTTCGACGTTCGGGAACCCGAACATGCTGCAACGCCGTGGGTTCGGGTTTCCGGACAAGCCTACGCATCGAGGCCGAGGCGGCGCATCTTCTCCCACAGGGTTGTACGCCCGATGCCGAGCAGCCGCGCCGCTCCGCTGATCTCGCCATTCGTCGCGGCCAGCGCCCGTACGATGTGTCGACGTTCCGCCTCGAGCCGAGCGGTCTCAAGGGATTCGAAGGTGGCCGAAGACACAGGCCTGCCGGCGGATTCAGGGAAGAGGTCGCCGGGCATCAGCCACGGCCCCATCGCCAAGGCGACCGCACGTTCCATGCGGTTGCGCAGCTCGCGGACGTTGCCGGGCCATGCATGCGCGAGGGCTGCCTCCTGGGCGAGGCCGCTAATGCCGCGAGCCTGCGTCGGTAATTGTTCCGAGAGTTCCGCGAAGAAGCGGTCCATCAGCCACGGGATGTCCTCGAGTCGCTCGCGCAGCGCCGGAAGGCGGATGGTGACGACGTTGACTCGGTAGAACAGGTCCTCGCGGAAGCTTCCTTCCCGGACGCGTGACGGGAGGTCGGCGTTGGTCGCCGTGACCAGGCGGCCGCGGAAGGGGACCGGCCGCTCGCCACCCACACGGTGAAGGGTCCGCTCCTCGATGAGCCGTAGCAGCTTGGCCTGGAGATCCGGACGGAGCTCGGCAATCTCGTCGAGGAAGAGGATTCCGTTGGCCGCCCGCTCGGCGTAACCGGCATGGCGCTGTACGGCCCCGGTGAAGGCTCCCTTTTCGTGACCGAACAGTTCGCTTTCCATCAAATGGGTGGGAATGGCGGCGCAGTTGACCGCAACGAAGGGAGTGGACGGATCGGCGGAGGCGGCATGAAGGAGGCGTGCCGCGACATCCTTGCCCGTTCCGGTCTCGCCGGTGATCAGGACGTTCGAATTGATGCGCGCGACCCGCCGCAGCAGGTGCTCCACATCCAGCATGGCGGGTGACATGCCGAGCGTCTGTGTCGCCGGATCGTGTCCCCTGACGAGGTCACCGAGCCGAGCCAGGAAATCATCCATCTCGAATGGCTTGGTGACGTAATCGACCGCCCCGGCCCGCATCAGCCGGACCGCCTGATCGATGTCGCCATGGCCAGTGATGAACAGAAACGGAGGAGCGTTGGGAACGCGCACGACCTCTCGGAATAATGCCTCGCCGCTGAGGTCGGGAAGCCTGATGTCGCAGACCACGGCTTGCAACGGGTGGCGCCCCATCTCGCCAAGCGCCTGCGTTCCTGCCAGCCACCATTTGACGGTCACTCCTTCCAGCGCGAGCCGCTGGACGAGGCTCTCGCCCATGATGGAATCATCCTCGACGAGGCCGATGAGCGGCGCGTCAGGCGACATCGGCGAGAACCTCATGTTGTGGAACGGGAACCCGGATCCGCACGACCGTGCCGCCTTCCTCGGGACGCTCTACGGCGATGGTCGCGTCCAGCATGTCCATCAGCCTCCGCGTCATCCAGAGGCCGAGACCGCTTCCGTCGCGCAATGGACGGCTGGTCGACGCACCGGTCAGCTGTTCGGCCGTGGCGGCGGGCAATCCCCCGCCGCGATCCTCCACTTCGAGCATGAGGCGACCATCTGCGACGCGGGCCGACAGGTCGACACGCGAGCCGGGTGGCGCCGCGGCGAGGGCGTTGAGGAGAAGATTGAGGGTCGCCTGCCGCACCGATGAGCTGGGCACAGGAACCTTGCCCGCCAGTCCGTTGTGGATCGATACCGTCACCGATCTGCGGCTGGCTTCGGGGGCCACCAACAGGCAGAGGTCGTCGATGTCCGCAGGGATCAGGTCCCGGGTCGAGCCGTCCGTCCGGTGAAGGGCGAGGGTGCTGCGCACAACATCGCGAATGCCGACGAGTCCGCGCTCCACCAGGTCGATGCTACCAGCGCGAACGCTTTCAAGATGGCCATGGCTCTTGAGGGTCGCGAGCGCGTTGAAGATGCCCCCGAGAGGGTTGTTGATCTCATGCGCCAACGCCGATGCGAGACGGCCAAGGCTACTGAGCTTTTCCTCCTCGGCGAGCCGGGCGGACAATTCGTGCCGCTGATCGATCGAGTGGACCAGCTCGTTGTAGGCGATGAACAGGCGCGCAAATTCGCCTCTGCTGTGGGCGACGATTTCACCCGCGATCGGCGTCGCGCCAGATTCCCGGGCACTGCCCAGATGGTCCGAGAGGACACGGATCGGGCGCATCATGCGAGCGACGAGCACCCAACCGGCGGCGGCCAGCAGGAAGGTGAGCAGGCCATTGGTCGCCGCCAGTGTCAGGATCACACCGCGACGCTCGCTTGCCAGATGGCTGGTATCGAAGCTGGCGAAGATCGTGCCGACCTCGCGGCCGGGATAGGCGAGTGTCCGCATGGCATAGGCGCGATCCCCGCCGATATCGAACCAGAAGGGCTGTGCGTGTGTCTGGTCAAGAACCACGCGTGGCACGGGGGACCCGATAGGAAACCGGCGCGGGTCGGAGGCTGCAATCACGCGCTCGTCGGCATTCGCGACGATGGTCTCCGCCGGATTGACGCTCTTGTTCAGCGCTTGCGCCCGTTCGATGGCGTCGAAGACTTCCCAGACATCATCGCGGAGGATCGAGGGAGCCGCCGCCGAGGAGAGACCGTCGAGATAGCTTTGTGCCAGGTCGCGCAGGTGCCGTTGCTGGGATTCATCGAGATGCGTCAGCACTCGTTCCGAGAGCACGACACCGACCAGGATCATCAGCGCGGCGACGGCCAGCGGGACCTTGACGGTTATCGGCCAGCTGGTTGGATGGAGCCAGCCAATCATCGCTAGCCTGCCGATGCAACGAGTGCCGCCTTCGCGGCGATTGGGCCGAACAGCTCCGGTCCCCGGCTCACGAAACCATCAAGGCGCAACATGGCGAGCACGGCACGTCCGTCCTCGTCTTCCATCATGTGCAGCAGCGCCTTCGACAACAGGGCGAGACGTGCCGGGTCGACCGGATTGCGAGGCGCGGCGATTGGGGGGAAGCCGAGCCATTCCGAGCGCCACATCACGCGCGTGCGCGCCGCCAGCGCGGGTTCCATCGCGGCCACGACCTCGTAGACATAGCCATCGACGGAACCGGACGCGGCCAGCCCGGAGGCCACGGCCCGGATAACGTTCCGGTGCCCGTAGGTGAAGAACGTCCGGGCAAAAAACCTTTCCGGAGTTTCTCGCATCTCGGCCAAGGCGGCGCGGGTAACGAGGAAGCCGGAGTTGGAGTCCGGGTCGGAAAAGGCGTGGGTGTCGCCCCGCAAGTCTCCGAGATCGTCGCCGTCACGATCTGCGTCGACGATCAAATAGGACTGATAGAGCGGCCGACCCCGCCATTCCGGAATGGCAACGAGCTGGAGCTCGCTCTCATGCATGACGTATGGATAGCCACAGATCCACGCCGCGTCGATCTGTCTCGAAATAAGGAGAGCTACTATTTCCTGATAAGTGCGTCGCGTGAGCAGCGTCACCGGGAAGCCAGTCGCGCGAGATAAATAAAGTTGAAGTCGGCCGAGCAGTTCTAAGTCGGATGTCAGGAAAACAGGCGTCAGCCCGAAGCGAAGTTCTTCGACGTTCGCAGACGAATAGCTTTCAGGAGCCATGAAGCAAGCGGTCGTGGCCGCGATCTGTTTCAGAAACAGGCGGCGGCTCACCGTCGTATCGGCGCTCCCCAACATGGCGTTTCCCGTTTTTAGTTCTTCTTTTTCCAGAGACGTTACCCTGTTTCCTTTGGGACGGAAATGCGGACCATCATCACGATGGCGACCACCCAGGAGCCGGGCCCGCAAAAGACGTCACCTAACTGTCATTCAAGCCTGTTACGGCGCACCCATCCCATTGAGATCGGGCGAAGACCAAACCGATAGGAGAGCGGGCGACATGCGAGTCGGCATTAGCGGCATGGGACGGATCGGGCGCCTGGCGCTGCGTGCAGCGATGGGAGCCGCCGAACGTCCGGGAAGCGACCCGCGTGCCGACAACACGCTCGATGTCGTCCACTTCAACGAGATCAAGGGCGGCTCGGCGGCGACCGCGCATTTGCTTGAGTTCGATAGCGTTCAGGGCCGTTGGCGGGCCGACATTGCCGCGACCGGCGATGATGCGGTCACGATAGAGGGAAAGCGCATCTCCTTCTCCGCGCTCGGTGCACCGGCCGAGATTCCTTGGGGCGACCTCGGCGTCGACATCGTGCTGGAATGCACCGGCAAGTTCCTCAACCCGGACGTCCTGCAGGGGCACCTGGATCGTGGCGCCAAGCGCGTCATCGTGGCCGCGCCGGTCAAGGACCCATCGGTCCTGAACGTCGTCGTCGGCGTCAACGAGCACCTTTACGATCCGGCGTCCCATCCGATCGTCACGGCGGCCTCGTGCACCACCAATTGCCTCGCTCCCGTGGTCAAGGTCGTGCATGAGGCCATCGGCATCCGCCACGGCCAGATCACCACCATCCATGACCCGACCAACACCAATGTCGTGGTGGATGCGCCGCACCGCGACCTCCGCCGTGCCCGCTCGGCCATGCTCTCGCTCCAGCCCACGACCACCGGCAGTGCTACCGCGATCGCGCTGATCTATCCGGAATTGAAGGGCAAGCTGAACGGCCACGCGGTTCGTGCCCCCGTGCTGAACGCCTCGCTCACCGACGCGGTGTTCGAGATGCAGCGGCCGACCACGGCGGAAGAGGTCAATGAGCTGTTCCGCGCCGCGGCGGAAGGGCCGCTTGCGGGCATCCTCGGCTTCGAGCCGCGGCCGCTGGTGTCGGCCGACTACGCTCGCGACACTCGTTCCTCGGTGGTGGACGGCCTCTCCACCCTGGTGACCGACGAGACCCTGCTCAAGGTCTATGCCTGGTACGACAACGAGATGGGCTATGCCTGCCGCATGGTCGATCTCGCCTGCCATCTGCAAAAAGTCGGGATCTGATCATGTCGGCAGCATCGGCGAGTGGACTGCGCAACTACGCGATCGTGACGGCTGCCTATTGGGGCTTCACCCTCACGGACGGCGCCCTGCGCATGCTGGTGCTGTTCACCTTCTTTCAGCTCGGCTATTCGCCCTTCACGCTCGCCTTCCTGTTCCTCCTGTACGAGGCCGCGGGCATCGGCGCGAACTTCATCGGCGGGTGGCTGGCGGCGCGCTTCGGCATCACGCGCATGCTGATGGTGGGGCTGTCGACGCAGATTTTCGGCTTCCTGCTGCTTTCGGCCGTCTCCCCGGAATGGGGGAGTGCCCTGCTGGTCGTATGGGTCGTTGTCGCGCAGGGCGTGTGTGGCGTCGCCAAGGACCTGACCAAGACCGCGTCCAAGTCCGCAATCAAGATCACGGAAGCCCAGGCCACGGGCGGCGGCGACGGCCGCCTGTTCAAATGGGTGGCCTGGTTCACCGGCTCGAAGAACGCGATGAAGGGCGTCGGCTTCTTTCTCGGCGGATTGCTGCTCCAGCTGGTCGGTTTCCGCCATTCGCTGTGGCTCATGGCGGGTGTGTTGTTCCTGGTGTTGCTCGGGATCGTGTTCTCGCTCCCGCCGATGATGGGCAGGGCCAAGGCCAGCCGTAGCGCCCGGGAGCTCTTCGCCAGGTCGCGGGGCATCAACCTGCTCGCGGCCGCACGCGTCGTGCTGTTCGGCGCCCGCGATGTCTGGTTCGTGGTCGGCGTTCCGGTGTTCCTCTATGCCAGCGGGTGGACCTTCACCATGGTCGGCGCCTTCCTGGCTCTCTGGACGATCGGCTACGGCTTGGTACAGGCCGCCGCGCCTTCGGTCGTGGCGCGCAGCCCGGATGGTCTGTCCCGGGAGGTGCCAGCGGCCCGTTGGTGGTCCCTGGCGCTGGCGATCGTGCCGGTCCTGATCGCCATCGTGCTGGCACTGGCGCCACCCGATCCGACCGTCGTTCTGGTAGTCGGGCTGGGGGTGTTCGGCGTTGCCTTCGCCGTCAACTCCTCGGTTCATTCCTATCTGGTGCTCGCCTATGCGGGGTCCGAAAAGGCCGCGGAAGACGTCGGCTTCTACTACGCGGCCAACGCAGCCGGACGCTTCATCGGCATCCTCGCATCCGGCTTTCTCTATCAACTGGGCGGCATCTACGCGTGCCTGATCGGGTCGGCGCTTATGTTGTTCGTCTGCTGGATTGTGACGCTGGCGCTGCCTACTCGGAGTGGGTCGCGAAACAATTCGCGGACCGCTTCTCAGCCGACCTCATAGGTAGCCAGCAGCCCCATTTCCTGCCTGAGTGCGCAGCTTCCGCGTGGCGCTGGGTGACGATGCGGCGTCGGCACGCGCCGTTATGATCTGCTGCGGCGATGAATAGTGCGGTCTCCGACGCGTCCAAGCCGGGGACTAGCATCGGGTCAATGGGGGAGCTGGAAGGTTGACGATCCAAAAATAACGGGACTCGCAGAAAATGCGAGACTCGTTATTTTTGAACCGGCGTCAGCCAGAAAGGCTTTCACGCTTCCGATGGCCGAGATGACTGAACCGGACCGCTCTCCGCCCAGATGAGCGGGTGCGGCATTGACGTCCTCTTCCTGCTGTGGGGAGCGAGCGATCGTCCGGCCCGGTCGCCGCACGGATCACACCCTCTCAGCCACCCGACGTGCGCGTGGCCACCTTCAGCGGATTGCGGAGATGGGGGCGCCGAAGCTTGGGCTTCGCTCCCGTTGCCGGGCGGAAGCCCGCCGCATGAAGGGCATCGCCGAAGGTATTCCATGAGAACGAAGCAGGAACAAGGAGCTTTGCGAAATCGCGACGTCCGGGTAGGTTCCGGGCATGTGCAATCTCTACAGCCACACCAGCAACGTCGAGGCAATCCGCGATCTCGTCGGCGCCCTGCGCAACCTTTCGGGCAATCTGGCGCCGCAGACCGGGATCTACCCCGACTACCCGGCACCGATCGTCCGCACGGGCGCGGACGACGAGCGTGAACTCGTCATGGCGCGCTGGGGCATGCCGTCCTCGTCCGAGGCACTGTTCGCGGCCACCAGGAACCGCGCGGCGAAGCTGCAGGCGAAAGGCCGAATGGTGGATTTCAAGGAACTGCTTCGGCTCGAGCCGGACAGCGGCACCACGAACATCCGCAACGTGAAGAGCCGCCACTGGCAGCGCTGGCTCGAACCGGAACATCGCTGCCTGGTTCCGCTGACGAGCTTCAGCGAGTTCAACAAGGACTCTGGCGGCAACATCTGGTTCGCGCTGGATGACAGCCGACCGCTCGCCTTCTTCGCCGGGCTATGGACGAACTGGACCAGCGTCCGGAAGGTGAGGGAAGGCGAGGTCACCTGTGACGTCTACGGCTTCCTCACCACCGAGCCGAACGCCGTGGTGGCACCGATCCACCCGAAGGCCATGCCGGTCATCCTCACCACCGCCGAGGAACGGGAGGTGTGGCTGCGCGCGCCGTGGAGCGAGGCCTGCGCGCTGCAGCGGCCATTGCCCGACGACGCTCTGACGATCGTCGCACGCGGCGCGAAGGAAGATCCCGCGGCGGAACCGGCGGGGCTGCTGCTGTAGCGACGACCACCCGCCGCTGCCACCCTTCTTGTTCTCTGTCTGTTCTCGTGAAATTATCGTCGCCCTCAGATGAGGAGTGACCACCATGAGGAGCGAGCACCGCCCGCCGAACTGGAAGCTATTGCCGTTCGGATCTGCCGATGCGGCAGACCGGGAGGGCCTTCATGCGCCGTGCCGGCGGCAACCCCTTCGCCGCTCGCCGCGGGCGTGATCATCGTCAAGATGCCATCCCATGGGATCGAGGCTTTCAGACTATCCCTATGTAACCGTCCGCGTGCATTGCCCGCGCTGCGAACGGTATGGCGCGTATAAACTCGCACGCCTTGCCGCCTGCTATGGCCCGGAGATCGAACTCGCCGAGCTCGTCAGGAAGCTCTCTTCGGATTGCCACCATCGCCGGGAAAACCATCCCTATCGGCAAGGCTGCCAGGCGCGCCTGCTGGACTGGCCGCGGAACCGACCGCCAGATGAGCCCTTGGCGACCTTCGCGGTCGTGAAAGGCGGCAAGTCATGATCCACGATATGGACGTCGGGGCGATGCGAAACCCGCGCCTGCGAGCGGAATGTCAGGCTGCTCCGACACCCTAACAGTGCGTGCTCCGCCGCGGCAGGGCTAGACCTCCGGCCCCGGGAGGTTGAGTAGCGTTGGTGCTACCTCAACCCTGTTTCGGCCGTTCGCCTTGGCCTGGTAAAGGGCTCGATCCGCCCGCGCGATCAGGTCCGCCGTGACCTCTCCGGGCGCAAATTGCGCAACCCCGAAGCTGCACGTCACCTCTCCGACCTCGTCGATGCGGTGGTTCGCGATCGCTTGGCGGAGCTTCTCGGCGACGTGACGGGCCTCCTCCGCGTTGGCGTCGGGAAGCACAACGAGGAACTCCTCTCCGCCCCAGCGCACCAGATGATCGGTGGCGCGCAGCGACCCCGCCGCCACCCGGGAAAGAGCGACGAGTACCTTGTCCCCGGTCGCGTGGCCGAAGCTGTCGTTGATCCGCTTGAAGCGGTCGATGTCGAACATCGCGACGGAGAGTGCGTTCCCGGTGCGATCGGTCCGCGCCATCTCCCGCGGCAGGACGTCCTTGAGGCGCAGCCTGTTGTACAGCCCCGTCAGGGGATCCGTGACGGCCTTGATGCTCATGTCGTGCGCGAGGCCTTGAAGCTTCGACTGGGTCTCCCTTTGGGCACGCCTCGTGCATCCATCGCTCCTTTCCCAGCAGGTACATCAGCGCGACGATCGCAGTCAGCAGGGTGATGACGATGCCGACGAAGCGCGTCGCGAAGATTTGCCGCGTGGGCTTGAGAATGATGAGGGACCAATCGGTCCCCGCGATGAACCGCCTGCGGACATAGTCCCGCGATCCCTCGAAGTTCACCCAGGCGGCGTCCTCCATCTCGGCGCTGCCTATCGGCTTGAGGTCGAGTGCGGCAAGGCTCGCCCGTTCGGCCAGCGTCGCCGGGTTGAGCGGCCAAAGGGTGCGGTTCACGGCCTCGGAGACGTTCGACATCATCACGACGCCATGCGGGTCGACGAAGAAGTAGGGCCTGTTCAAACCCGCCAGGTCACCCGCGAACCCCTCGATGGAGACCACGAGCGCTACGGCGCCGACGGCGCGGCCCTCTCCGCCGAGGACCGGTTGCCGCGTGAAATGGACGATCATGTTCGTGGCGGCATCGAAGAGAAAACCGGCGGAAGGTTCGACAGCCCTGTCATCGTGTGCTGCGCCCACGAATTCGCTTGCGGGTCGGTGCGCAAGGGGACCCGCCGATGCCACGGTGGCGCCGCCTTCGTTCAGGAGATATCCCGCCTGCGCACGGCCAACCTCGACATATACTGCCAGTATCTCATTGGCCTGGGCGAGCAGCTGTCCCTCGGCTTGCTCCGGTGCCTCCCTGATGATCGGGCTTGCCGCGAGAACCTTGACCAGGGCGCCGGCGACATCGATCTCCCCGGCGAGACGGCTCGCGAGCAGATCGATGTCGATGGCGGCTTCGATCTCCACGTTCCGGCGATAGACGACGCCGAGCCGCTCGGTCAGCAGCCATCCCAGCAGCAGGATCGCGAACATGATGCCGGAAGCCCATAGGAACTGCCTGCGCAGGTAGGCCGTGAAGCTCTCCGACGAGACTTCGGAGGCGAGGTGCTGACCCCACAGCGCCCAGACCGATAGTGCGATCCAGCAGGCAAGCAGGCCGCGAATGAGCTGGATCGGAGTTCCAGTAAGGTCCGCGAAGGCTTGGTAGTTCACGACGCTCGCGGGCCAGAAGGGGGCCTCGGGCACGATCACGCCGGTGGCGAGGCCATAAAGCGTGAAGGCGAGCGCCGCCGCCCGGGCATGGAACCCGCCGGTCCCGGAGAGGCGCTCAGTGAGGCGAACCAGCGCCCAGCTGGCCGCAAGCGATCCGAACAGGCCCAGCGTGTAACGGGAGGCGACGCCAGCCTCCGTCAGTCCGGCCAGGTAGCCCGTGACGACGACCAGTCCGATGACGGGAAGATAGACCCAGCGCCTCGGAGCCAAGCCTCCCAACTGGAGCCTGCCGAACTCGGCCAGGAAGACGAAGGAGGCCGTCATCACGCCGATCCGAACGGCGGCATAGGTCGGCCTGTCGCCGAGGATGAGCGCGCCGAGATCGAGCCATTCGCCAACGCCGTGGATCAGTCCGAAGGCTGCCAGCATCGTCCACGGGAGCTCGTCCGGGCGGCGCCGGGAAATCGCCCAGGACGTGGCCCCCAACAATAGGAAGGCCAATCCGTAGAAGAAGAAGATGAAATCGAGCTGGTCGTTCAGAAAGGCGGCCATGGCTGTCTTGGTCGTCCTAATCGGCAGGAGCGGGCAGGGGTCGGCCTCCGGCCAGGAGGCGGGCCAACCGATCGGCCGGCATCGGGCGCGCGAAATGGAAGCCTTGGGCAAAGCGACAGCCCTTTTCGACGAGCAGCCGCGCCATCCACTCCTCCTCGACGCCCTCGGCCACGACATCGATGCCGAGTCCGGATGCCAGGCCGATCATGGCGTCCACGATCCGGCCGTCGAGCTCGCCTCGCATCCCCTGCACGAAGGATCGGTCGATCTTCAGCCGGTCGAAGGCCAGTGTCCTAAGCTGGGAGAAGCTCGAATAGCCCATGCCGAAATCGTCGATGACCAGAGAGGCGCCCAATTCTCGAAGCGTGTTTAGGGCGTTCATGGCCGCGCCCTCATAGTTGAGCAGGGCGTCCTCGGTCACCTCGACCTCGAGCCGATGGGGATCGAAGTCCTCTTCCTGCAGCAGGCTCAGGAGACGCGGCGGGAGCGTTCCCTCGTTGAGCTGGGACGCGGAGAAGTTGACGCCCAGGTGGATGTCCCGGGGCCAGTCACGGGCGGACCGGAAGGCCTGGCGCATGAGCGAGAGCGTCAACTCGTTCATCAAGCCAAGCCGCTCGACCACGGGTATGAATTCCCCGGGGCCGACGATCTCCCCGCCCTCCCGGGGCCAGCGCGCAAGCATCTCGACGCCGAAGATAACGCCCGTTGCCGTCTCCACGACCGGCTGAAACCAGGGGACCATCGCTTCCCCCGCCACGGCCGCCTTGACGTCGGCCTCCATGGCGGCTTCGAGCCGAAGCTCCCGGTCCATCCTCGCTTCGAAGAGTATCGTGCGTGCGCCCTCCGCGCCGCGGCTCAGCGCGAGCTCGGCGAGCCGGACAAGCTCGCTGGCGGAGCGTGCGTCCGCAGGGTGGGTGGATATGCCGATGCGGGTTCGCAGTTCCAAGGTTGCGGGACCGACGACGATCGGCCGATCGAGAGCCTCCAACAGCCTCCCGGCGAGGCGCTTCGCCCCCGCCGTGGATCTGCTCGACCCCACCGTGAAAACGCCGAACAGACCCCCTTCCAGGCGCGCCGTGACTTCCTGCGGCGCTTCCGCCTTCAGACGTCTCGCGATCTCCCGCACCATCTCGTCCCTGACCGCGGCGCCGTGCAGCTCCGCGACCGATCTCAGGCCGTCCACGGCCATGACCAGCAGGTATGTCGACGCGTTCTGACCGCCCCGAGCAAGGGCGGAGCCGAGCAGCGAAGTGAACGTGGCTCTGTTCGGCAGGCCGGTGACCAGGTCATGACCGGCGACATGCTCGCGTTCGAGTTCGGCCTTCTCCCGCGCCTTTTCGGACAGCGAAAGGGAAAGGAGGCTGTCGCGGAAGGCCACGCAGGCGCGGGCGAGATCGCCGATCTCGTCCCTGCGATCCTGGAAGCCGATGCGAACATCCCGATCGCCCCGCGAGAGACCTTCCAGCGCACGGCCCAGCTCATCAAGGGGGCCGATAATGTGCCTGTTGAAGCGCCGACCTGCCTCGAGCGCCACTGCCAGAAACGCGAGAACGCTCAAAACAAGCAGCAGTCCCGCGAAGTCGACGGCTTCATCGACGTGGTTCGCATGAACATAAGCCTGCTCGTGGAGGAAGGCCGAGAGCTCGGTGAGGGCTTTGTCGGCTGCCGCGTAAAGCGCGGTTGCCTCGCCTCCGCCTCCCTGCGGAGAACCGGTGCTCGCCGTGGCCGCGCTCGCCGACGCGACGAAGGCGCGGACCGCGGTCTCCACCCGGACGCGAGCGGCGGGAACGACCGTCGCCGGAGGCACGGCCTCCAACTCCCGGAGCAGCCCCTCGATCGTCTCGGCCCGCTTTGCTTCAGCATCCTCGATCGACGCCCCAGCGTGCTCGGTTCTTGCCGAAACGGCCCGATCCATATCAAGGGCGCGGACCTGATCGCCGATGCCCGAGACGATGCGGATGGCAGGTATCCAGTTATATTCGACGTCTTCCGCTTCCGTGTCGATTTCGTAAAGCACTGCTCCCGCGAGGGAAGACAACAGCACGACGGCCAACAGGAACAGCAGTACCGCCCTGCGCACCCGCCTCTGCATCGTCATTGAGACACCTTCCCCGCGTCGGCACTCACTCTCGCCATCATCACCTAACGGTGGGGAAGTGGCCATCCCATCGGTGACACCACGGATGCCATCGGTTGCGAGCGACGCGCCAGGGCCAGATTTAGCCCGCAGGGCGCGCGGCCAAAGTGGTCGCCGCGCTGCTTGATTGCTATCCCCGAGGCAACTCCGCGACATACACCGGATAAGAGGCCTGGGCTTCGGCCGATCGTTGGACATCCAGCTCGATGATGGACAGCGGACGTTCCGGGGACGTGGTCGCGATCAGGCACCCGCCGGGAGCAAAGGCAAATCCTTGCCCGCCGAAGGTCGGGCCGTTTGCGCTCGCCCGTCCCGCCCGGTTCGAGCTGACTACGAAGGCACCGCTCGCGAGAGCGGCCATCGCCCCAGCGATCTGCCACGATCGTTGGTCCGTGCCCGTTGCGCGCGGCACCGCAATCAGGCTCGCTCCGGCGCGGCCATATGCGCGGGCATGTTCGTTGAACATCAGTTCGGTGCACAGCAGCACCCCGGCCGTAAGTCCGCCCATGGTGGCAGTCTCGAAGCCCGAGGAATCCCCTCCATACCACTCGGTCTCGTGCCAACCGGCCTCGGCGGGGAAATACTGCTTCCTGTGAACGGCACGTACCCGGCCTTGCTCGATGACGATGGCTTCGTTGGCGAGGCGATCCCCTTCCCAGACGGGACGCGAGGACACGATGGTCGCAATGCCGAGCCCGAGCAGCGCCTCCGCGCCGCGCTGATGAACCTCGACGCTCACCGCGGCAGCGGCGGCATCGAAGATCGGCGCGGATGCGATCCACTCGCCGAAGGGCAGTTCGTTGGTCACCAGCACGTCGGGCCGCGCCTCGTCCAAATCGCTGGCGATCCGGTCCCACGCCGCGCCCTCTGGAAGCAGCCCGTCCGGCCATTCCACAAACCCGATACGCGTCATTCCTGAGTTCCCATTGCCGATTGATGAGGCAGCGGCCGGGCAGCCGAGCGACCCGTCGTCACGCGAAGGACGTGGCGTGCGCCAGGTCCTTCCAGGCCTCGTACTCGGCCCGGCGCGCATCCAGTGCGGAAGTGATCCCGGCCCAGGCGTCCGCGCCCACAATGAGGCGGCGCGGCATCTCGCCGGTCTCCGCCAGCCGGACGAGGATGTCGGCGATGCGATCAGGATCGCTGGGAGCCAGCGTGCCATCCCTGTCGTTCTCGAGAAGGTCGATGATCGCGTGGGCGGTTTCGCGATAGGCGTCGATTGGCGGGCTGCGCAGGTTGCGTTCGACGATGCCCGTGCGGATGCCTCCGGGCTCGACGGCCAACACCTTGATGCCGAGCGGTGCGACCTCCTGCGCCAGGGCCTCGGTGAGCCCTTCGACGGCGAACTTGGTGGCGCTGTAATAGCCGAGCGAGGGCATGGCGACGACGCCGTTGAAGGACGACACGTTGATGATCGTGCCCGCTCCCCGACGGCGCATGCCCGGAAGGGCGGCACGGATGGTGTGCGCCAGGCCGAACACGTTCGTTTCGAAGAGAGTACGGATCTTGGTATCCTCGCCTTCCTCGACGGCGGCGAGATAACCCAGCGCCGCGTTGTTCACGAGCACGTCGATGCCGTTCCAGCTCTCGGCGGCGGCGACGGCCGCCTCGATCTGATCCGGCACGGTCAGATCCATGGAGAGGGCGAGTACTCGCTCGCCTCCGGCCTCGGCCAGTCTTGAGAGACGTGCGCTGTCTCTTGCGGTGGCGGCCACGCGGTGGCCCGCGCGCAGCGCCGCCTTCGCGATGGCGGCGCCGAGACCGCTGGAGGCGCCGGTGATGAACCAGGTTTGACGGGACATGACATTCTTCCTTGTGCGCGACTGCGCGGAGTGATCCGGTCTCGTTCTCCGACAGCGCTTTGATGTTCGTGGAGGCGGCGGCGGGCGGTGAGCATGTTCACTCGACGATCATCGACTTGGGTTCGAGGAACGACTCCAGCCCGAAAAGCCCGAATTCGCGGCCGAGGCCCGATTGCTTGACACCCCCGAATGGGGCCAGGAGATCAGGTCGGATCGTATTCACCAAGATACTTCCGGCGTGTAGCCGGTCGGCGAGACGCAGGGCTCGTTCGCGCTCGCGGGAGAAAACATAAGCTTGAAGGCCGTAGGGATAGTCGTTCGCCAGGTTCGCCGCTTCCGCATCCGTTTCATATGAGATGAGCACCAGGACCGGGCCGAAGATCTCTTCGCGCGCGATATCCATTTCGTTGTGCACGTCGGCAAAAACGGTCATCGCGTCCATGAACGATGACCGCCGCACCTTCGGCGGCAAGCATCTTTGCGATTGCCTCCCCAAGGCCGCCGGTCGAGCCGGTCACCAGAGCCCGCTTCCCGTGAAGTTGCAGATCCATGTCTCTCTTCCTGTTAGCCCGGCCTTTAGGGGGACGACGGGCTTGGATGTCCTCATGAGAGCGTCACGTTTAAGACGACCCGGCCGAGCGTCTCGCCCGCCTCCAGGGCATCATGCGCGGCCCCCACGCCTTCGAACGGAACGACCCGGTCGACGCGAGGCCGAAGCTCGCCGCGATCGACCATTTCCGCCACGCGCGTGAGGATTTCCGCCGCGCGCAGGCGCCGCGCGTGATCGCGAGCGATCTGCGGCTGGCCGATGTTCACGAAACGGATGTCGAGATTGTTCCACTCTGCGGCGGCGTTGGTCCCCGACGGCCATGCCGAGACGACGGTGTTCACCAGCGTCCCGAAGGGCGCCACATGATCGAAGCTGCGCGCGAAGTTCTCGTGACCGACGAAGTCGAAGACGGTGTCGGCGCCTTCCTTGCCGGTCCAGCCACGGAGGGCGGCGAGCACATCCTCAGTGCGATAATTGATGGCGAGTTCGGCCCCGAGCGAGCGGACGAACTCCGCCTTGGCCTCGCTCGAGACCGTCGCCGCGATACGCGCGCCCAACTTGCGCAGATACTGGATGGCGATGTGCCCGAGGCCGCCGGCGCCGCCATGGACCAGGACGAAGTCACCCGGTCGGACGCTGGCCTTGTCGAACACGGCTTCCCACGCGGTCAGCGCGACGGTCGGCAGCGCGGCGGCGTCGACGAAGCCGAGGCTCGCGGGCATGCGAGCCGCGTAATGGCCGTTCAGCACCTTGTAGTCGGCATAGCTGCCGAAATTACCCGCATAACCGCCGTCGACATACCAGACCTTGTCGCCCGGCTTGAGGTGCGTGATGCCCGCGCCGACCGCCTCGACCACGCCGGTGCCGTCGATCCCGAGGATCGTGAAGGCGCCGCTCGGCCCGTCGCCATAGACCGCGCCGTTCTTGCGGTTCTGCCAATCGGCGGGATTGATGCCCGCCGCCTTCACGCGAACGAGGATGTCGGTATCGGCCGTGAAGCTCGGGCGCGCGATCTCGCGCAGCTCGAGCACTTCCGGCCCTCCGGCGCGCGCCATGACGAGCGCCCGCATCGTCGTGGCGGGAAGAGGGGTTGCCGTCATCGCCGCCTCCTACTTCTCGGTGAATTCGAGGATGGTGCGGCGAAGCTCGAGACGCGCGATGCGCCAACCGTCGGGGCCGCGGCGCCAGAGCTCATGGTAGTGGCCGTAGCCATGCATGCGCCCCGGTCCCACCGAACCCGGGCGGAAGATGATCATGTCCTCCATCGACCAGATCGCGGAAATCTCGTCCTCGGAAACCCGATCGATCTCGTCGTTGTGCATCTGATGGATGGACTGTCCGCCTTCCAGCCCGACCCGCGCGGCTTCCACGAAGCTGTCGCGGTCGTCATGGGAGACGATGATGTTTCCCGCCGGGTCGAACATGCGCACCCGCACGTTCGGCTCGAAGAGCGCGGCGAACCCATCCCAATCCTTGGTGTCGAGGAAGCGGGCGTAGCGTGCCTTGGCGCGCCGAACCTGCTCGATGTCGTCTCTGGTCGCATCCATTGCTGGTCTCCTTCTGCGACACATATTGCTCCGATGCAGTGGAACGAATAGATATCGATGCGCCAGAGTTATTGCTCTATCGTCCAGAACAGGTGCCGGACATGGACCCGTTGACGGAAATCTTCACGCAGATGCGCATCCGCAAGGCGAGCTTCACCCGGCTCGACGCGACGGCGCCCTGGGGCTTCGTGTCCAAGGGCGAGCAGGCCGTGAAGTTCGTGCTGGTGGTGCGAGGCTCGGGAATCCTCACGGCGGGGAGGAATTTCGATCCCATTCCGCTGCGCAGCGGCGACGTCTTCATCATGCTCGACGACGTGCCCTATCGCCTGTTCGATCATGATGGCTCGCAGATGATCGACTGCGTCGACGTCGAGAAGCTGCGCGTCGGTCACCGCATCGAGCTCGGCGGGGGTGGTGCGCTCACCACCTTCGTCAGCGGCGCCTTCGAGATCGATGCGCTCGACGCGCAGCCGCTCCTCGATGTCCTGCCGAAGCTGCTTCACCTGAAGCTGGACCAGAACCGATCGCTGGCCTTCCAGTCGGTTCTCGAGCTGCTCGCTGCCGAGACGGAGGCGCCCGGGCTCGGCTCGGAGGCCGTCACGAGCCGCTTGTTCGAGCTGTTGTTCGTGCACGCCATCCGCGCACTCGCATCGCATCCGGAGGGGCCCACGCATGGCTGGCTGGGGGCGGTCGCCGACCGCAACCTGGCGCACGCGATCAAGGCGATTCATGCGGAGCCGGCGCGTGACTGGACCGTTGAAACTCTGGCGCGACAGGCGGGAATGTCGCGCTCGGCCTTTGCCGCCCGGTTCAAGGCGGTCGTCGGTCGGACGCCGCTCGACTACCTGACCCATTGGCGCATCTACCGTGCAACGAGGATGATCCGGAAGCGGGGCGCGGCCCTCGCCGAGGTCTCGCGCAGCGTTGGCTACGAGTCGTTGGCGGCGTTCAATCGCGCCTTCAAGAAGGAGACCGGCCGGACACCGGGTGCCTTCCGGAAGGAAGCGGTACGAGAAGCGGCGTTCGCATGAGCGCGCGCAACTAGTCGCGAGGTCGTCGGCTCTTGCGGCGCGGTCGTCAGGGATCGATCGCTGACCCATCCGACCCGTATTTAAGAACCTCGACCTTCTCCATGGTCACGAGGCCCCCGTCGAGCAGGCCCTGCAGTGTCGGGAGAAAGGCCCTGATCTTCGTCTCGGCGTCGACGATCTCGACGATCACCGGCAGGTCCTCGGACAGGCGAAGAAGCTTCATGGTGTGCAGCACGCTCGACCTTCCGAAGCCCATGCCGCCTCGCCATGCGGTTGCCCCGGCGAGTCCTGCCTCGCGCGCCTTCAGCACGATGGCCTCATAGAGCGGTCGATCCTCGGCGCGATCGTCCTCGCCAATGAATATCCGAAGCAGCATGGCTTGCGTCGGCACCTGCATGATTAGGTCCCTCACATGCGGTTGAAGCGCATCGCGAGCGTGGCACCCAGCCACACCGCGAGCAGCCAGGTGACGATGGAGACGGAGACATAGGCCGCCGCCAGGTGGGCGTCGCCGCTCCTGATGAACATGAGCGTCTCCAGGCTGAAGGTGGAGAACGTCGTGAAGCCTCCGCAGAAACCCGTCATGACGAACTGGCGCAGGCGCGTGGAGGCCATTATGCGCCCGCCCGGACCGGTAAGGGCGGCAAAGTAGCCGATGACGAAGGAGCCGACGACGTTGACGAACAGCGTGCCGACCGGAAAGGCGTCGCCCAGGTAGGCCACCGCCACGATCGCGACAAGTGCCCGCGCCACCGATCCGAGAACGGCCCCGGCGCTGACCGCCAGATACAACTCGGCCGTCGCGCCCATGGCAACCGAAGGGACAAGCCTCCGCGTAGCCGAGGGATGACCTGGGCTCTCTCGCGTCGGAGCGGGATTATCCATGGCGCGCGCCTACGACAGCACGGACGTCGCGGCGGCGAAGCCGATGGCGATGGCCGAGAAGCATGCGATCAGCGAGATGCCCACATTGGCGCCCGCCCGAGCAAAGTCGCCGTCGCGCGCCAGCATCAACGTCTGCAGGCTGAACGAGGATACGGTCGTGTAGCTGCCCATGAACCCGACCGCCGCGAATTCCCATGCTGCGGGGAGGGGCAGCAGCCCCTTGACCGCGGCGGTTGCCGCCAGCGCGCCCATCATCATCGCGCCGCTGATGTTCACCACGATCGTGCCCCATGGAAACGTCGTAGCGAGACGATGGTCGATCAGCCCGGAGAGGAAGTAGCGGGCCGGTCCGCCGAGCGAACTGCCCAGCGCCACCCAGATGAGATCGGTCACGGCTCCCAGCATCCCTGGCGTCTCCGGCCATTGGCAACATGAATGGTTCTAGCGGCTCCACCGACCGGTTCTTCCCCGAACGCACCGATGATTTCGACAAAGGGAATCATTCCTTTCCTCGACGGATCGTTCGTTGCGGGTATTTTCACGTTCGCTTCGTGACCGGTGATCCGTCGCGGTGAAAAGCCATTTGCGAGAAGCCAAGCGACGGACCCGGCGGTATGCGGGGAGAGGGACGGCTTCGAGCAGGTCGTGCGGTCGAAGGGCCGACTCGTTCAACAGCCTAGTTGCAATCGAGTGGCCCGGTAGGCTGACCGCTCGCGACCTCATCGTCTGCGGTCGATGGTTCAGCCCTTGATGAAGGTGAGAATGTCCGGGTTGATGACGTCGGCATGGGTGGTGAGCATGCCGTGCGGGAAGCCGGGATAGACCTTGAGCGTGGCGTCCGGCAGCAACTCGGCCTGCAGCGCGCTGGCGTTCTTGTGGGGGACGATCTGGTCGTCATCGCCCTGAAGAACGAGGGTCGGGACGGTCATCGCCTTGAGGTCCTCGGTCTGGTCGGTCTCGGAGAAGGCCTTGATGCCCTCATAATGCGCCTTGGCGCTGCCGATCATGCCCTGGCGCCACCAATTGTCGATCACGCCCTGCGAGACCTTGGCGCCATCGCGGTTGAAGCCGTAGAACGGACCGGCAGCGACATCAATGTAGAACTGGGCACGGTTGGCGGCGAGCGCGGCGCGGAAGCCGTCGAACACCTCAATCGGCAGGCCGCCAGGATAGGCTTCGGTCTTCAGCATGATCGGCGGCACGGCGGCTACCAGTACCGCCTTGGCGACGCGGCCCTGCGGCAGGCCGAATTTGGCGACGTAGCGGGCGACCTGACCGCCGCCGGTCGAGTGGCCGATATGGATGGCGTTATGGAGGTCGAGATGCTCCACCACCGCGCTGGCGTCGGCGGCGTAATGGTCCATGTCATGACCCTCGCTCACCTGGGCCGAACGGCCATGGCCGCGGCGGTCGCTGGCGACGACGCGGAAGCCCTCGCCGAGGAAGTACAGCATCTGGGCGTCCCAGTCGTCCGAGCTCAGCGGCCAGCCGTGATGGAAGAAGATCGGCTGGGCGTCCTTGGGACCCCAGTCCTTGTAGAAGATCTCGACGCCGTCCTTGGTGGTGACGTAGCCATTGCGCATGGTTCTGCTCCCTAGGCGACTGCTCAGCAAGGCCAAGCCGTGCGATGACGCGCCCCGATCGGCGGCGCGGCATCGGCTGGGCCGATCTGGCGGACGAGACGATCGACAGAAACTGGCCGCGTCGCCAGTTAAAGATTGTTAAAATTTAGGGCGCGGGGTTGGACCGACTGCACAGTAAGCGACAACAACGGACCTTCCTGGATGCCTCTGGTCCCGTCTTCCGAAATAGGTAGACAGAATTAACGAAAATAAACTCGCCAGGAATCATCGCGGCCACCACAGTACTCAAGTGTCGGTCGACAAAGCTGATGGACGCCGAACCCATCCGATACCCTCGGTGACATTGTCGCTCCGTCCGACGACTAGCGTGTGCAGCCTTTCAGGGGCTTCGTGGCCCAATTGGGACGTGCGTGCACCGCTTTCGCCAGATGACGTGGCCTGAAGAACGTCCTGGCCGCGACCAACCCGGTGACCAACGAGGATGGAACATGTCTACAGAAGGCTCGCCTCTTTCCGACGGTCTTTTCGGTTCCCTGTCAGACCAGACCTTCCGCGCCGAACACGATGATTCAGCGGTGAACCCGGGCCCGACCAACGAGGCTCTCGCCAAGCTCAACCCAAACGCCGATGTGCCGCCACCGACGGATCACGGCGTCGTGGAGCCATTCTGGTACTCCTTCGATCTGACGCATCGACGCGTTCAGGAGGGCGGATGGACGCACCAGGTCACTTCCCGGGAACTGCCGGTCTCCACGGAGATCGCCGGGGTCAACATGCGCCTTGCCAAGGGGAGCTTTCGTGAACTCCATTGGCATCTCGCCGATGAGTGGGCGATCATGTTGAGCGGACGGGCTCGCGTGACCGTATTCACGCCGGAAGGGGCGATGTTCGTCGATGACGTCGCGTCCGGCGATCTTTGGTTGTTCCCTGCGGGCGCCCCACACTCGATCCAGGCATTGGGAGATGAGGGCTGCGAATTCCTGCTGGTCTTCAATCAGGGCGACTTCTCCGAGGAGAGTACGCTCCTGTTGTCGGACTGGCTGAAACACACGCCCCCGGAAATCCTCGAGAGAAATTGCGGCCTGGACGCCGACGCGATCGGGAAATTGCCCAAGGGCGAGCCGCTCTACATCTTTCGAAGCAATGAACCGGAGAAGTCGCTCGACGAAGAGATCGTCGAGGTCGCACGCCATGCTTCCCGGCCGTCGCTCTCCTATACGTTCAAGACGGGCACGATGAAGCCCACCTTTGAAGGCGAGGCCGGAACTGTGAAGATCATCGACTCCCGCAATTTTCCGGCTTCGTCCAAGATCACGGCCGCGATCGTGACGGTAAGGCCCGGTTGCCTTCGGGAGCTCCATTGGCACCCCAATGGCAGCGAATGGCAGTACTGGATCAAGGGAAAGGGCCGCATGACGGTATTCCCAGGTCAGGAAGCCGCCCGCACGATGGATTTCAACGCGAACGACGTTGGTTTCGTTTCGAACATGGCGGGCCACTACATCGAGAATACCGGCGAGGAGGATCTCGTATTCCTCGAGATGTTCGCGGCCCCGGAATTCCAGCAGATTTCTCTCAACCAGTGGCTCCGCGCATTGCCTTCACAAACCGTACGGTCGCACACCAATCTCAGCGACCAGGACATCAGCAGGATTCCCGCCGGGGACCGCCCGCTTTTGCGGTAGAGGCCGGTTTCGTGGCTCTCCTCCTGATCGCCGGTGAAGGCGGTGGTGGCTGAAGCTACCCCGCCGGTCATCCGCAGTGGCGTCGCCACACGCCTGCACGAGCGCGGACGGACGTCGACACGGTGCGTCCCGTCTCATCGTCCGCGTCGCTTGAGAGCTTCAACCGGCAACCGCGCGCGCCGCATAGCTCCGTTACCCTTCGCGCTGCCGAACTGACGACAGAACATTCCCGGCGAAGCGGGGCGAGACCTACGGTGTCCAGCAGGCAGCCGTGGGTCGAGGGGCAAAGCCACCGCCGCCCGATCTGCCTTCATCCCGTTCGGAAGCGCTCGCGAAGATAATCGGCGAGAACCACCGCCTCATTGTGATCGGCGTCCCGTGCGGCGTAGATCAGCGTGGCCCGGCCGCTCCCCAAGAGCTGCTCGAGGGGCGCGAGCGCACCTTCATTCGCCCGCAACTCCTCGCGGTACCGTCGCGCGAATTCCTTGAACCGAGCCGGATCGTGCCCGAACCATTCCCGCAGCTCGGTGCTCGGCGCAATGTCCTTCAGCCATAAGGTCAGCTTCAGGTCATCCTTCCGCACGCCTCGCGGCCACAACCTGTCGACGAGGACGCGAGCGCCGTCGTCGGGACGCGCGGGCTCATAGGCGCGCTTCATCAGGAGGTCTGGCTCAGATGACGTCATGCGAGCATCTCCGCAAGTGAATTGATCGGTGCCGACCACACGTTTACGTATCGCCGGATCAATCAATTTGCTGAAGCATAAGCAATATTTACGAGGAGTAATTACCAGATCGAATGACGCGATTATTGACAATGTCGCCTAGAGAAATTTTCGCTTCTCTCGAGCTGACTGTCGGGCGGAGATCGGACTGTTCCACGCGTGATGCCGCCGCGCGAAAGGTTCTCGCTCGGATGGTAGGGGCAACATGACGCCTCCACTCTGATCTAGCGTGCCGCTAGGGAACTGCGGTAGCATCGGGCTGGTACCCCCGTGTTCACCCGTAGGTCAGATGCTTGACGATGGCACAGGCGACCGCGTTCTGACTTTCGGCCCATTCAAGCTTTCCTTCGCGAAGCGATTGCTTGAGAAGAATGGCTCGCCGGTGAGGCTAGGGGCGCGTGCGTTCGACATTCTGGTCACGCTTATCGAGCGCCAGGGCGAGGTGGTTTCCAAGCGAGAATTGTTGTCTTCCGTCTGGCGGAACATCGCCGTCGAAGAGGTCGCATTGCGTGTCCATATCGCCAGCCTGCGCAAGGTCTTGCAGGATGGACAGGATGGCGCCCGTTACATCATCAATGTGCCGACGCGAGGCTATTCATTCGTGGGCGTCGCCGATGGCAAGGGGCCGACGGAAAGCATCGATCAACGCCAAGAAGGCCGCGAACATTGGGGCCATCTTCCACGGCCACTGGCGCGCATGGTCGGTCGGGACGACGCGGTGCGGGCGATATCCGAGCATCTGACACGGCATCGTTTTGTCACGATCTTGGGCACCGGGGGCTTGGGGAAGACGACCGTCGCCCTGGCGGTCGTGCAGGAGCAGATCGAACGGTTCGGCGGCGCCGTCCTCTTCCTTGATCTGAGCGCCTACGAAGATTCCAGCTCGCTTATCAACGGGCTCGCGTCGCGGCTCGGGCTGATGGTCGATGCCAATGACATGCTCGCCACCGTCATTCGTTCGCTCGCGGAGCGACGTATCCTCCTCGTGCTGGACAGTTGTGAACCTCTCGTAGACAGCGTGGCGGCGTTGGCGGAACGGATTTTCCAGGAGGGTCCGCAGGTCAGCATCCTGGCGACAAGCAGGGAACCCTTGCGAGTCGAGGGTGAGTACATCTTTCGCCTTTCGCCACTCGATTGTCCTCCGGACGGGCCTGACGTGGAGCCGATCGCGGCCCTCGGGTACCCGGCCGTGCGCCTCTTCATCGAGAGAGCGATCGCGGGCGGATACGCGGCCGGGAATGAGGCTGACGTACTCGCCATCGGCTCGATCTGTCGACGGCTTGACGGGCTGCCCCTGGCCATAGAGTTAGCGGCGGGCGGAGTGGGGATCCACGGCATCACCGCGACGGCATCGTTGCTCGGCGATCGGCTGCCGTTGATTTGGCCAGGGCGGCGTACCGGTCAACAGCGACACCAAACGCTGGGATCCTTGATCGATTGGAGCTACCAGCTCCTCGATGACGCGGAACGGCGGGTCTTCATTCGGCTGTCCCCGTTCGTAGGCTCGTTCAGTCTGGAAGCCGCGATAGCGGTCGTCTCGGACGAGCTGCTCGACGAGTCTCTCGTGGGTCGAGCGGTGGGTTCTCTGGTCAGCAAGTCCCTCGTCTCAACGGCACCGGGACCGACCGCTCGCTACCGCCTGCTTGATACGACGCGGGCGTATGCCATCGATCGGCTCGGTAGAGGAGCGGATCGCGACGACGTTTGTCGTCGGCATGCTCGATTTTTCCTTTCCCATCTCAGCTCCCTGCGTCCTGGCGAACCCGGGCTGGGTGAATTCACCGAGGCGCTCGACAACGTGCGAGCCGCGCTGACGTGGAGCATCGATAGACCAGAGGACGCCGACCTTTTCGTTCGGCTCGCTGCCGAGGCATCGTCCTTCCTGCTTGCGTCTTCGCGTCTGAGCGAGTGCGAACGATGGTGCAGGGTCGCCCTGCATAAACTGGAGGAGGGTATGCTTGGCTCTGACGTCGAGCTGAAACTCCAGGGCGCCTTGGGGCTCTCGTCCATGTTCGTCGAGGGTCATGGCCAACATGCTCACGCAGCCCTTTCAAGGGCCGCCGAACTGGCTGCTGGCCAGAACCAGCCTCGGGTGCATCTGAGAGCGATCGCCCAGCTGCTGATGTACCATATCCGCACGGGGTCATTCCGCGAGATGCTCGCGCTGGCCCAGCAGGCCGAGTCTCTGAGCAATATGCGCGGGAACAGTGACATGTTGCCCGCCGCGCACTGGATGACAGGCATTTCCCACCACTTCATCGGGCACCAAGCGGCCGCTCGCGTACACCTGGAGCAGGCGCTGCAACCCCAATCGTCGCTTTCGCAGGCGGCAACGGACATCGGCTTCGATTATGCCGAGCGGGCTCGTAATGCCCTCGCACAGGTCCTATGGTTGCAAGGCTCTCCGGATCAAGCACTCGCGGTAGCGATGCAAAGCGTGCGCAGCGCGTCCATGAAGGGAGAGCCGATCACGCATTGCATATGCCTTTTGTGGACGACGTTTGTATTTCTCTGGACCGGGGACATCGCGAATGCCTCGTCCTGTCGAAATCAATTGAGCGATCTCGCCAACCGGTATTCCCTGAAGCCCTATGAAGCCGTCATCCAGGGGATAACCGGGGAGATACTGGTAAGACAAGGCAGCGGCGACGCAGGCATCCGCCTTTTGCAGTCTTCGGTCACCTCACTCCTTGCCGATCGCTATGCGCTGTTCGTTCCAGTGCTGAGTTGTGCCCTGGCGGATGCTCTTCTGGCGTCCGGGGATGTGGACGAAGCAAGGTCGACCGTCGATCGAGCGCTTGCAGGGATATCCCAAGGAGGGGGGTCACTCAGTTGGCCTGAGCTGTTGAGGCTCAACGCGCTGATCCTGGAATCAAGCGACTATGGTGCCGCCGAACGAGAGTACCGTCGCGCGATCGCCCTTGCCGAGGAACAAACCGCGCTCTCGTGGGCGCTTCGCTGTGCGACGAGCTTGGCGCGGCTGCTGGTGAGACAAGGGAGGCGCGATCACGCCCGCGAGACTCTCGACGCCGTCTACGGCCGCTTTCGGGAGGGCTTCGACACGGGTGATCTGAAGTCCGCCCGGCAACTTCTGAACGAACTGGCCAAACCGCGTAATCTTCGGCTTCTCTGAGACAAGAATTGCGAAAACGGACGGGATGTAGTCATGGCCCTCAAAGTGATTGGCTCGGGCTTCGGTCGGACCGGCACCATGTCGACCAAGATTGCCCTCGAACGTCTCGGATTCGGCCCCTGCCATCACATGGTCGAGGTCCTGGGCAAGCCGGACCAACTTCGCTTCTGGGAGGCCATCGCCGCGGGCCAACGCGTCGAATGGGAGGATGTCTACGAGGGCTATGTTTCTCAGGTGGACTGGCCGGGGGCGGCCGTGTGGCATGAAGTTCAACAGGCGTTCCCCGGGGCCAAGGTGATCCATACGGAACGCCCGGCGGAAGAGTGGTGGGAGAGCTACAGCAGGACGATCGGGATGCTCTTCAATGCCCATCCCGTGCCGACGCTACCTGCGCACCTGGTCCCGGTACTGGACGTGATGAAGGGGTGGTTCGTCACCGAGACGTTCGGGCCGCGCATCGAGCGCGAGAGCGCGATAGAGGCGTATCGCAAGAACAATGAGCGGGTTCGCGAAGTGATCGCTCCGGGGCGCCTGCTCGTGTTCAACCCGGCAGAGGGATGGGAGCCTCTGTGTCGTTTTCTCGAAGTGCCCGTTCCGGATGATGACTTTCCGCGCACGAACACGCGCGACGAGTTCTGGGACCTCGTCGGCGGGCGACCGGAGGAAGGTTGATGCTGTTGGCGCCGCCCTGTGTTCCTAGGTACTCGACCTAGTTGGCGGAGGAGACGTCCGTCGGCAGCCTAAGGATGAATCGGGCGCCGCCCTCGGCACCACCATTCTCCGCACTCATGCTTCCGCCGTGAGCTTCGATGATCGATCGGCAAATGGGCAAGCCGATGCCCATCCCGTCGCATTTCGTCGTGAAGAAGCTCTCGAAGAGGCGAGGGAGATGCTCAGGCCTGATGCCGGGGCCGCTGTCATCGAAATGGCAGAGCAGGGCAGCCATTCCGTCGGGTGTGGTGTTTATGGTGATCCTGCGCCTGTCGGCTTCGCTGTCCGCCATTGCCTGGATCGAGTTCATTATCAAATTGACGACGACCTGCTGCAGCTGAACTCGATCGGCGCGTACAGCGAGGTTGTCCGCATTGTTACGATGTATGATCGTAACCCCTCTCGACTGCGCCTCGTGGCGCAGAAAGAGAATGGTCTCCCGCAGAAGGGTGTCGAATGCCAGCACTTCGTGCGGCTGTTCCCGCCGGACCGCCATCGCGCGAATGCGTCCCACGATGTCGGATGCGCGATGCGCATTCGCAATCACCTGCCGGGTCGACTTCCGCACTTCATCCAGATCCGGCGTGGCATTGTCCAGCCAACGTAGACCGGCCTCTCCATGGGTGGCGATCGCGGCGAGAGGTTGATTGATCTCATGCGCGATGGATGCGGTCAGCTGACCGAGGGTCGACACCCGCGCGGAGTGAGCGTAATCGGCTTGAACCCGCCGCAGACCTTCCTCGGCGCGGATGCGCTGCGAGATGTCGATCAATCCGAGGACGCCGGTGTCCCTGTCGGGCCCTGAGCTAGTGATCGAACTCGTGAAGAGGACATCGATCCTTCTGCCGTCGATAGTCTCGATCTTGGTCTCGTCCTGAAAGCTTGTCTCCATGCGGAAGCAGGACACCAAGGACCTTCTGATCGTGTCGGAGCTTCCAAGGAGCCCGCCCAACGCCGACCGTCCAATAATGGCGCCTTCATCGGTGCCGCCGAGCAGTCGGATCAGGTTCCCGTTGGCCGCCGTAATGACAAGCGAGCCTTGGCAGAAAGTCAGGAGGTCCGGGTGAGCGTCGAAGTGGGCGTCAAGATCGGTCACTCCACTCGCTCGGAGTTCCGCGAAGAGTCCCGCCATCTCGCCCAGGTCGAGTTGTCCCAGCGCGACGGGCATATGATCGAAGAGATGCCGATAGCGACATTCGCTCGCCTCAAGCGCGGCATATGCCTTCGTTCTCGCGGTCACGTCCATGACCGCGCCGACGAGCTCGCACCGCTCCTGGGCATCACGCGTGCTGTGGGCCACGAGGTGGACGTGCTTCACGCTGCCGTCCTCCATCAGGAGCCGATGCTCCAGATCGATTTGGCCGACCTCGGCGACGGCACGCGCAAGCTCACGTCGAACGAACGTGGCGTCATCCGGGTGCGTGCGTTGCAGGATCATCTCGACCGACAGTCGTGACCTCGGGGCGAAGCCGAAAATGCTATAGAATTCATCGGAACATACGACCTCTCCAGTCGCGAGGTTCCAGACCGCACTGCCGGTGCGACTGAGTTTCTGCGCTTCGGCCAAATAGGCATCGCTGCGGCGCAAGGCCTCCTCCGCCCGGCGGCGATCGTCGATGTCGACGTTGGTGCCATACCACCGGACAACCCTGCCGGATGGATCGCGCAGCGGCTCCGCCCGGGCCAGAAACCAGCGATACTGGCCGTCCGACCGCTTCAGGCGCGACTCACACTCAAAGGCGGTCCCGGTCGCCACGGCATCGCGCCAAGCGGCCACGTGCCTCTCCAAGTCTTCCGGATGAAGCATGTCGACCCAACCCATTCCTAGAGCGGTTGCCGCGTCGACACCGGTGTAGGCAAGCAATCGCTGATTATGGAAATCGTTGTTACCGTCGGGCGACGTGCTCCACACTATGGCGGGAATGGTATTGATGGCATTCCGAAGCTCCCGTTCGGCCCCGGCACCGCTGTCGTCAATGAGACGACGTCTGGCGAATTGGTTGGCGAACCAGCTGGCGCTGCCGGTCAGGGCGATAAAGCCAAGGAGTGTTATCAGAAGTTCCCGTTCGTCGGACGGCTCTTGGAGTTGCGCGATCTCTTCGGATCCGACCGAAGTCAGGAAGAGATAGGCAAAGCTGGCAAATGTGATTGTAATAAAGCACCCGGCGATCAGCGCTGCCGTGAGGTGAACAAGCCACGAGCTCGATGCAGATATTGGGAGGTTATTGGCAGCGGCTTGCTTCGAAGAGCTCGTCGGCATCCATTCGGGTGCGCTAAGGAACTTGAAGCGTCCAGCCGCTGCGAGAAGACGTCGAGCCACCTTATCCTCCATGGCTCCGCTGCATTTTGAGTGGCTCCGGCCTGGGCGCTTGCCGTGATCGGGCAAGCCTCGCCACCGACGAGTCAGTTCCATCGGAAATATGGTGGCGACGAGCGGAAGGTGGCCGTCGATGGCGGCGCCAGCAAGTTTAATTTCGTTAAGTTTCGAGCGGCTGGGTGCTAATTGGGCAAGGTGTAATTCATGCGGTTTGGCAGGTTGCCCCGCCCTGGCCCGGGACGGTATCGCTTAACCGGACGTCGAGCGGCCACTGGGCAGGAGAGCCGCGCCATGCAGCGCTGCCATGCTCTCAATGGCACGCTGCATGGTCGGCACGATTGGAGGTGCCTCAACCCCGAAGACCTACGTGCCGCTGCGTGACCGCGCCATTTTTGGTCGCTGGCTGAGCAGGAGCCCGCCGACGAGCATTGTGGCTCCCCATGCAAGAAAGCCGATATCCCAATAGACCCACTGCTCCCGCGGCACGGTCTCGTTGACGTGATGCAGGCCGAATAGCTGGTGATTGACGACACCCTCCACGAGATTGAAGGCGCCGAAGCCGATGAGCAGCGCTCCGATGAAGCGTCGCGTCGACCAATTTCCCCGGAGGCGCGAGCGCCTACTGCGGAACAGCAACACGACCCCGGCGACGACGAAGACGTTATAGCCGTCGTCTTGGTGATGGAGGGCGGAATGGCTGCTGCGGCTGGAACTGGTGGAGGATCATCGTCGCCATCCCCGGGACCAGCCAGATCGGTCGCGCTCGAAAGAAGGGCCCACCGGGTTGCCCCGGCGGGCCTCGATCGTATCAAAACACCGCTTGAGCACATTGCGCCAACCTTCGGCTGGCATCGAGCCGAACTATGGCTCGAAATGTCCATCCTTTGGGTGCCACGACACTCGGGCGGTGGAGATCATGTCACGGTGCTGCTCACCATGGCATCCGGAGCTCAGCCATCGCAATAGGCCTCGCCAGCAGCTTCCGCCTCGTCATCGATGTGAGGAAGCCTGCTATCAATCCAGCCTGGGAAGCGCGGCGTTCACCAGAGTGCGTTCCGGCACCGGGGCGTGGGCCCGGGCATCACGCAGGCGCTCCTCCACCTCTGAGGAGCTGGAAATACATCTCCTTCGCCCACTCCTGGTCGACGTCCTCGATCTCGTGGTCGCTGACATGCATCCGGTCCATCAGCCGAACACCAGGGCACGGTGAACGGACGTTCCCGCCGTGACGCCATCGGCAACCGCCCAACTCACGCTGTGCGGCGCGCGAGCGATGTCGCCGGCGGCGTACAGGCCCGGCACCGTTGTCATCCTATCGGCGTCCGTCCGGATCATCGGCCCCATCGGTCCGTCGTCGATCGCGGCGCCGAGCTGTGCGGCGATCGGACTGGCCAGGGAGGTTTGCGGCGCGACATAGAGCGCCGCCACCGGCTTCTCACGCCCATCCCCCAGTTCCACGGCGGACAAGGCGCTCCCGTTTCCGACCAGGCGCGCGACCTCGCCGGACTCGATCATCACGCCATGGCGCGCGAGCAGTTCCGCATCGGCCCGATCAAGCGCTGCTCCGTTGAGAAACAGCGTCGTCGGGCCCCATTCGGCAACAAGGCAGGCCTGATGCACCGACATCGGAGTGCGTGCCAGCACGCCGAGCTGCCGATCGCTGAACTCGAAACCGTGGCAATAGGGGCAATGCAGCACCGTCTTGCCCCAGCGCTCCTGCAGGCCGGGTATCGGATCGAGAGTGTCGTGCAGCCCGAAGGCGAGGATCGCCTTGCGCGCTGAAATCTCCTCGCCGGTCGACAACGAGACGGCGAAGCCGTCGTCGAACGCGCGGGCGGCAGTCGCCTCACCGCCGATTATCGTGACGCCAGGATATGCGGAAAGCTGTTCGCGTGCCCTCGCGACGATCGCCAATGGATCACTGCCGTCGGAGCCCAGAAACCCATGCGAGGCCTCGGCGAAGCGGTTGCGCGGGCGCCCCGCGTCGATGACGCAGACACGGCGCCGCGCACGGGCAAGATAGGTAGCGGCGGCAAGCCCGGCGAAGGCGCCTCCAATGATGACGGCGTCATGATCCATGATTGGTCTCCGGGGTCGGCGCTCCACCGCGTTCGGCAAGTCGGGCATGAAAGTCGGCGCTCAACGCGGCGAGGGAGATTTGTCCGAACCGGCTCAGCAGCAGTGCCTCGGCCTCATCGAACGTCTCGCCGAGGGCGGCGTTGACCGCCTGCTCGATCAGGCAGCCCGGCGCGTCGGTGCGGTTTCCCATGGCCAGAAGTTCGGGCCTGCCGAGCGCTTCGTATATGTCGCGGAGCGTGATCGCGCCGAGATCGCAGGCGATGGTCCAGCCGCCGCCATGGCCCTTTTCGGATTGTACGTAGCCACGGTCGCGCAGGCCCGCCATGACCCGGCGGATCACCACCGGGTTGGTGTCCATCGCACGGGCCAGCATGTCCGACGTGGTCGGACCGTCCCGTTCGGCCATGTGCAGGAGGACGTGCAGCACGCCCGACAATCGGCTGTCTCTTCTCATGCAACATCATATGTTGCGTGATGCTCGGCTAATCAAGCCCTGGGCAAGGCGCTTTCGCCCAAAAAATCGAAAGCCCGGCCGAAGCCGGGCTTTTTCAGGCTCTGTGCCTATTCCGGAGAGCTCGCCGCTTGGGGGTGCGGCGAACTTCCGGGGGCATCGAGGCGCACTTTGGGTGAATCCGGCCATCCTTTGGGTGCGTCTACACAAGGCAATTGTTTGTGATGCCTCAGCTGCACCCCGTCGTCGACCCGCAGGTCTCGCACTTCAGGCAGGTGCCGTTCCGCACCATGGTGAAGTTCTGGCACTCGGGGCAGGCTTCGCCCTCGTAGCCCTTGGCGCGGGCGATGGCGCGGGCTTCGGCCTTGGTCGGCGCGCCGGCCGAAGCGGAGGCCGCCGGGGCGGGGGCGGACCAGGGGAGGGCGTCGGTGTCGCCCACCGTCTCCTCCTCGTCCTCCGCCTCCGGCGCCGCCTTCAGCGCGGTGGCGCCCTGGATGCCGCCGCGCAGCGCGGTGACGTTCGACGCCGGCGCGCCTGCGCTGGTCGCCGGCACCACCATCAGCCCGACCGACTTGCCGCGCGTCAGCCCCTTCGAGACCATGCGCGAGGCGGCGGCCGCCGCGGCGCCCTGGCTCGCCTTGCCCTCGTCCACGCCCTTGCCGAGCGCGTCGAAGTTGGATTCGCCGGCATCCACATGGCCGAGATCGTTGCGGCCGAGATAGGACACGGCGAGCTCGCGGAAGATGTAGTCGAGGATCGAGGTGGCGTACTTGATCACCTCATTGCCCTGCACCGGGCCGGCGGGCTCGAAGCGGGTGAAGGTGAAGGCGTCGACATACTCCTCCAGCGGCACGCCGTACTGGAGACCCAGCGACACCGAGATGGCGAAGTTGTTGATGAAGGAGCGCAGCGCCGCGCCTTCCTTGTGCATGTCGATGAAGATCTCGCCGAGGCGGCCGTCATCGTACTCGCCGGTGCGCAGGTAGACCTTGTGGCCGCCGACCACCGCCTTCTGGGTGTAGCCCTTGCGGCGGTCCGGCATCTTCTCGCGCTCGCGCACGGCGACGATGCGCTCCACCACCTTCTCGACGATCTTCTCGGTGATCTGCGCGGCGCGGGCGGCGGCGGGCTTGTCGAGGAACGCCTCGACCGCATCCTCCTCCTCGTCCTCGTCGGCGATGAGCTGCGAGTTGAGCGGCTGCGAGAGCTTGGAGCCGTCGCGGTAGAGCGCGTTGGCCTTCAGCGCCAGGCGCCAGGAGAGCAGGTAGGCCTCCTTGCAGTCCTCGACGGTCGCCTCGTTCGGCATGTTGATGGTCTTGGAGATCGCGCCCGAGAGGAAGGGCTGCGCCGCCGCCATCATGAAGATGTGGCTCTTGACCGAGAGGTAGCGCTTGCCGATGCGCCCGCAGGGATTGGCGCAGTCGAACACCGGATAGTGCTCGACCTTGAGGAAGGGCGCGCCTTCCAGGGTCATGGCGCCGCAGACATGGATGTTGGCGGCCTCGAGGTCCTTCCTGGAGAAGCCGAGGAAGGACAGCAGGTCGAAGGCCGGGTCGGCGAGCTTGTCGGCGGGAACGCCGAGCTTGCCCATCGCCTCGTCGCCGAGCGTCCAGCGGTTGAAGATGAACTTGACGTCGAAGGCGGACTTCGCGCCGGCATCGATCTTCGCCAGCATGGCGTCGTCGAAGCCCTTGGCGCGCAGCGTCGAGTGGTTGATCGCCGGCGCCTGGGTGATCGAGCCGTGGCCGACCGCATAGACCTCGATCTCGGCGATCTGGCTCTCGGAATAGCCCAGCGTGCGCAGCGCTTCCGGCACGGCGCGGTTGATGATCTTGAAGTAGCCGCCGCCGGCCAGCTTCTTGAACTTCACCAGCGCGAAGTCGGGCTCGATGCCGGTGGTGTCGCAATCCATGACGAGGCCGATCGTGCCGGTGGGCGCGAGCAGCGTGGTCTGGGCGTTGCGGTAGCCGTGCTCCTCGCCGAGGGCGAGGGCGCGGTCCCAGGCGGCCTTGGCGTGGTCGACGAGGATCGCCTCCGGCACCTTGGCATGGTCGAGCGGCACCGGGTTGGTTGCCAGTCCCTCATAGCCGCCGTGCTCGCCATAGGCGGCACGCCGATGGTTGCGGATGACGCGCAGCATGTGCGTCGCGTTCGGCTTGTATTCAGGGAAGGGGCCGAGCTCCTTAGCCATCTCCGCCGAGGTCGCATAGGACACGCCGGTCATGATGGCGGTCAGCGCACCGCAATAGGCGCGGCCTTCCTCGGAGTCGTAGGGGATGCCTGAGGTCATCAGCAGGCCGCCGATATTGGCGTAGCCGAGGCCGAGCGTGCGGTAGTCATAGGAGAGCTTGGCGATCTCCTTGGACGGGAACTGCGCCATCAGGATCGAGATTTCGAGCACGACGGTCCACAGCCGGCAGGCATGCTCGTAGCTCTCGACGTCGAACGTGCCATCCGCGTTGCGGAACTGCAGCAGGTTCAGCGAGGCGAGGTTGCACGCCGTGTCGTCGAGGAACATGTACTCCGAGCACGGATTGGAGGCGCGGATCGGCCCGCCCGCCGGGCTCGTGTGCCAGTCATTGATGGTGGTGTGGAACTGGATGCCGGGATCGGCGCTCGCCCAGGCGGCATAGCCGATCTTCTCCCACAGCTCGGCCGCCTTCAGCGTCTTCGTCACCTTGCCGGTGGTGCGCGAGGTCAGGTTCCACTCGCCATCGGCCTCGACCGCGGTGAGGAATGCGTCGTCGACGCGCACCGAATTGTTGGAGTTCTGGCCGGCGACGGTCAGATACGCCTCCGAATCCCAGTCGGTGTCGTAGATCGGGAAGTCGATGTCGGTGTAGCCCTGGCGCGCGAACTGGATGACGCGGCGGATGTAGTTCTCCGGCACCTGCGCCCTCTTGGCGGCACGAATCTCGCGCTTCAGCGCCGGGTTCTTCTCCGGCTCGAAGCAGTCGTCATCCTCGCCCTCGCAGTTCACGCAGGCCTTCATCACGGCCTTCATGTGCTTAGCGACGGTCTTGGAGCCGGTGACGAGGGCGGCGACCTTCTGCTCCTCCTTCACCTTCCAGTCGACATAGGTCTCGATGTCCGGATGGTCGGCGTCGACCACCACCATCTTGGCGGCGCGGCGGGTGGTGCCGCCCGACTTGATGGCGCCCGCGGCGCGGTCGCCGATCTTCAGGAAGCTCATCAGGCCGGAGGAACGGCCGCCGCCGGACAGGCGCTCGCCCTCGCCGCGCAGCGCCGAGAAGTTGGAGCCGGTGCCCGAGCCGTATTTGAACAGGCGCGCCTCGCGCACCCACAAATCCATGATGCCGCCCTCGTTCACCAGGTCGTCGGAGACGGACTGGATGAAGCAGGCATGCGGCTGGGGATGCTCATAGGAGGTCTTGGAGCGGGTCAGCTTGCCGGTGGCGTAATCGACGTAGAAATGGCCCTGGCTGGGACCGTCGATGCCATAGGCCCAGTGCAGGCCGGTGTTGAACCACTGCGGCGAGTTGGGCGCGGCCATCTGCATGGCCAGCATGAAGCGGTGCTCGTCGAAGAAGGCCTGCGCGTCCTCCTCCGAATCGAAGTAGCCGCCCTTCCAGCCCCAATAGGTCCAGGTGCCGGCGAGGCGGTCGAAGACCTGGCGGGAATCGGTCTCGCCGATAAAGCGCTCCTTCTCAGGCAGCGCGCCGAGCGCCTTCTCGTCGGCCGCGCCGCGCCACAGGAAGGAGGGGACGGTCTCTTCCTCGACCTTCTTCAGCCGGGCGGGGACGCCGGCCTTGCGGAAGTACTTCTGCGCGATGATGTCGGTCGCCACCTGCGAGAAGTGCTCGGGCACATCGATGCCTTCCAGGCGGAACACCACCGATCCGTCGGGATTGCGGATTTCGCTCGTGTCCTTGCGGAACGGGATGTCCGCATAGGGTGAACGGCCGGCCTTGGTATAGCGGCGCTCGATGCGCATGATCTTCGTCCCCGGTTCGCGGCGGGTCTGTCCCCGACCCGCACGTCGACATCAACTGGCCCGGCTCTCCGTCCGTAGCCTCCCCGTCCCATGTCGGAAACAACCGCCCAAGGCGCCTATCGTTTCCGCCAGCCCTTCGGCCCGGACATGCCTTTCCGGCTCCGGCAATCGCTGCCGGATCGGGGAAGGTGCTGGGCTCGGAGGTGTCCCCGGACCGACGCGAAACGCCGAAGGCGGGGACGAAACTCAAACTGTACGACTCTTCTTATGACGTCAAGAGATAGTGGGGAGTCGTAAACAAAGCCCTACATCTCGTATGTGGGGTGCCGACGCCGGCCTAGCAACCCGCGAACCCTTATCGAGCGCGGATTCGCGGGCGGAGTCCAGCACGAAGGCGTTATCCCACCCCGGTGGACAACGGGGATCACGGGCATGCCGCCTGTCGGGAACGCACGGCGAACCGCCTCACGGCATGGGAGCTATACCGTCGGGCATCTGGACAGCCGCGCCCGCCGGGCCCAAATGGCGATCTCCCAAGGCTTCCCCCCAGCCGGCATAGCGAACATGACCGATCGGACCGACGCCGCCCCCACGGCCGGCGGCTTCACCTTTTTTCTGCTCGCGCTGGCCGCCGGCCTCGGGGCGGCGAATCTCTATTACGCGCAGCCGCTGGTGGCGCTGATCGGCGCCGACATCGGGCTCGACGAGACGCTGGCGAGCCTCGTCGTCACCATCGGCCAGGTGGGCTATATATTGGGCCTGCTGCTGCTGGTGCCGCTCGGCGACATCGTCGAGAACCGGCGGCTCATCGGCTCCATCCTGATCTGCGCCGCGGTCGGCCTCGGCCTCGCCTTCGTCGCGAGCGAGCCCGCGCTGTTCCTGTTCGCGGCGCTGGTCTTCGGCGTCGGCTCGGTGGTGGCGCAGGTGGCGGTGCCCTTTGCCGCGCATCTGGCGCGGCCGGAAGAGCGCGGGCGCAAGGTCGGCAGCGTCGTCTCGGGGCTGATGACCGGCATCCTGCTGGCGCGGCCGGTCTCCAGCCTGGTGGCGCATTTCCTCGGCTGGCGGGCGGTGTTCCTGCTCGCCGCGCTGCTGATCCTCGCGCTTGCGGTGGGCCTGCGAATCGCCCTGCCGCAGCGCCGGCCGGCGACGACGACCGGCGGTGGCGCGAGCTATGGCGCGCTCGTCGCCTCGCTGTGGCCGCTGATGCGCTCGCAGCCGATCCTGCGCCGCCGCGCGGCCTATCAGGCGGCGATGTTCTGCGTCTTCACGCTGTTCTGGACCGCCGTGCCGCTGCTGCTGGCCTCGCCGCAATTCGGCTTCGGCCAGGAGGGCATCGCCATCTTCGCGCTGGCGGGGGCGGCGAGCGTGTTCATCTCGCCGCTCGCCGGCTGGATCGCCGACCGCGGCTGGTCGCGCGCGGCGACCGGCGCGGCGCTGCTGCTGGCGATCGCCGGCTTCCTCGTCACCGAGCTCGGCGTCGCCACCTCCTCGGTCGTGGTGCTGGCGATCGGCGCCATCGTGCTGGACTGCGCGGCGACGGCGAACCTCGTCTTCGGCCAGCGCGCCATCTTCATGCTGGCGCCGGAGATCCGCTCGCGGCTGAACGCTCTCTACATCGCCACCTTCTTCCTCGGCGGCGCGCTCGGCTCGGCGCTGGCGAGCCCGCTCTACGAGGTCGCCGGCTGGGGATCGGTGACGCTGGCGGGAAGCGCCATCATGATCCTCGCGCTGCTCTACTACGCGACCGAATTCCGCCGTGGTTGAGCGTCGCAGAATCATGCGCGCGGCTGGACACCGGCGGGCGCGGGTGGCATGTTCCGCGCCAGCTAGAATGCCGGCGCAGGGACGATTTCCGTGAAGCTTTCCGACTTCATCACCGAGACCTTCACCTGGTGGAACGGCCAGACCATGGGCACGCGCTTCCACACCTGGCGCCATGGTGAGTTCGTCGGCGATGACGAGTTCGGCAATCGCTACTACCGCACCAAGGGCGGCAAGATCGATCCGGCGCTGGGCTTCGAGCGTCGCTGGGTGATCTTCAACGGCTATGCCGAGGCGACCGCCATCCCGCCGGGCTGGCACGCCTGGATGCACCAGCGCTCCGATGTGCCGCCGCCGAAGCAGGACTACGTGCCGCACGAATGGGAGAAGCCGCACCGGCCGAATCCCACCGGTACGGCGCTGGCCTACCGCCCGCCGGGCTCGACGCTCGGCCTCGGCCACCGTCCGGCGGTGACCGGCGACTACAAGGCCTGGACGCCCGAGTGAGCCCTTTGCGTTCGGCGCCGACCGCGTTCTTTTTCCGCCCGCCCCGACATCGCCGCATTGCCCCGCATCTTGGCCTCGAGCGCGCGCCGATGGCGGTGCGCGGCTTCCGAGGCTTTCCGATGTTCGCCGGTCCGCTCCGTTCCGCGCTCTATGCCGCCGTGGCGCTCGCCGCGCTGACGGCGCCGGCCGCCGCCCAGCAGGGCTGGCAGGGCGGCGTCGATTCGCAGCCGCTGGCGCCGCCGCCCGGCGCGGAGCAGGGGCAGGGGCAGGGGCAGGGGCAGGGGCAGGTGGAAAATCCCGATTCGCCGCCCGGCGGTCCCGGCGTGCCCTCGATCATGGAAGACCCGGACGGCGGCGCGCCGCGCGCACCCGCCCCGGCGCAGCCCGAGGTTCCCGGCCAGGCCACCGTCGGCCCGGGCGGCGACATCGAGGTGGTGCAGCCGCCCGAGCAGAAGATCGAGAACAAGACCGCCGTCTTCTCCGGCCTCGACAAGATCACCGGCCGCATCATCAGCTTCGACGTGTCGGTGAACGAGACGGTGCAGTTCGGCGCGCTGCGGATCACCCCGCGCGCCTGCTACACGCGACCCGAGACCGAGCAGCAGAACACGACCGGCTTCGTCGAGGTTCAGGAGATCACGCTGGACGGCAAGGTGCAGCCGCTGTTCGGCGGCTGGATGTTCGCGTCCAGCCCCGGCCTGCACGGCGTCGAGCACCCGATCTATGACGTGTGGCTGACCGACTGCAAGCAGACCGCGCCGGTGATCGCCTCGCCCGGGCCCCAGCAGTAGAAGTCGCCTTCGCCTTCCAGCGCGTGGGTGAGCAGCTTGTGATAATGCCGGCGCGACACCTCGACCGCGCCGAAGCTCTTCAGATGGTCGGTGACGAACTGGGTGTCGAGCAGGGTGAAGCCGCCGCGCTTCAGCCGCGCCACCAGATGCACCAGCGCCACCTTCGAGGCGTCGCGCGCGGTGTGGAACATGCTCTCGCCGAAGAAGGCGCGCCCGAGCCGCACGCCATAGAGCCCGCCGACGAGCTCCCCGTCCTGCCACGTCTCCACCGAGTGGCAGTAGCCGCGGGCGTACAGGTCGCAATAGAGCTTGCGGATGCGCCGGTTGATCCAGGTCGAGCCGCGCCCGTCGGCCGGGGCGGCGCAGCCGTCGATCACCGCCTCGAAATCATGGTCGATGCGCACCTCGAACTTGTCCGAGCGAACGGTGCGGGCGAGGCGGCTGGAGATGGCGAAGCCGTCGAGCGGGATGACGCCGCGGCGCTCCGGCTCGATCCAGTAGAGGCCGGGGTCGTCCGCGCTTTCGGCCATCGGGAAGATGCCGCAGGCATAGGCCTTCAGCAGCACTTCGGGCGTGATCTCGACCTGATGTTCGCGCGGGCGTGACATGAGGCAAGAATGACGGAGATGCGGGGCGTGGGGAAGGGGGCGCGCGTCGTTCCGCTGTCAAACCGAACGGCCGCGGCCCCGCCTTTTCAGGCGCCCCTCAGCTCCCCGGCTCGCCCTCGGCGAGGAAGGCTTCCAACCAGTGGATGTCGTAGGCGCCGCGCTTGATGTCGTCGTTCTCGAGCAGCTCGCGGAACAGCGGCAGCGTGGTCTCGATGCCTTCCACCACGAACTCGTCGATGGCCCGGCGCAGGCGGGCGAGGCACTGCTCGCGCGTGTCGGCGGTGACGATCAGCTTGCCCGCCAGGCTGTCGTAATAGGGCGGGATCGAATAGCCCTGATAGACGGCGGAATCGACCCGCACGCCCGGACCGCCCGGCACGTGCCAGTTGGTGATCCGGCCCGGCGAGGGGCGGAAGGTGCGCGGGTGCTCGGCGTTGACGCGGCACTCGATAGCGTGGCCCTTCAGCACGATGTCGTCCTGGGTGACGCTCATCGGCAGGCCGGCGGCGACGCGGATCTGCTCGTTGATCAGGTCGACGCCGGTGATCGCCTCAGTCACCGGATGCTCCACCTGGATGCGGGTGTTCATCTCGATGAAGTAGAACTCGCCGTTCTCGTACAGGAACTCGATGGTGCCGGCGCCGAGATATTTCAGGTCGCGCATCGCCTGCGCCACCGTCCCGCCGATGCGCTTGCGCTGCTCGGGCGTGATGATCGGGGAGGGGGCCTCCTCCCACACCTTCTGGTGCCGGCGCTGCAGCGAGCAGTCGCGCTCGCCGAGATGGATGGCGTTGCCCTTGCCGTCGCCCAGCACCTGGATCTCGATGTGGCGCGGCGTGCCGAGATACTTCTCGATATAGACCGCGTCGTCGCCGAAGGCCGCGCGGGCCTCGGAGCGGGCGGTCGACAGCGCCGAGGACAGTTCCTGCTCGGAGCGCGCCACCTTCATGCCGCGCCCGCCGCCGCCGGCGGCGGCCTTGATGAGCACGGGGAAGCCGATTTCGCGGGCGACCTTGGCCGCCTCCTCGTCGGAGGAGACGCCGCCGTCCGAGCCGGGCACGCAGGGGATGCCGAGGCGTTTGGCGGTCTTCTTCGCCTCGATCTTGTCGCCCATGATGCGGATGTGCTCGGGCTTCGGCCCGATGAACTGCACGCCGTGGTCGATCAGGATCTCGGCGAAGCGGGCGTTCTCGGCGAGGAAGCCGTAGCCCGGATGCACCGCCTCGGCGCCGGTGATCTCGCAGGCGGCGAGCAGGGCCGGGATGTTGAGGTAGCTGTCCTTGGCCGGCGGCGGGCCTATGCAGACGCTCTCGTCGGCGAGCTTGACGTGCATGGCGCTGGCGTCGGCGGTGGAGTGCACCGCGACGGTGGCGATGCCGAGCTCCTTGCAGGCGCGCAGCACGCGCAGCGCGATCTCGCCGCGATTGGCAATGAGGATCTTGCCGAACATGGAGGCGCTCCTCACTCGATGATCAGGAGCGGCTCGCCATATTCGACCGGCTGCGCATTCTCAACGAGGACACGGGTGACGGTGCCCGCGCGCGGAGCGGGAATCGCGTTCATGGTCTTCATCGCCTCGACGATGAGCAGCGTCTGGCCTTCCTTCACCACCGCGCCGACGTCGACGAAGAACTTGGCGCCCGGCTCCGGGCCGAGATAGGCGGTGCCGACCATGGGCGAGGTGACGAGGCCGGGATGCTTGGAGACGTCGTCCGACGCGGCGGCCGTTACCGGGGCAGGCGCGGCGGCCACCGAGGCGGCAACCGGCGCGGCGGCAGGGCCGGCCACGGCGACGGGGGCGGCATAGACGGTCGGCGGGGCGCGCACGACGCGGATGCGCAGGTCCTCGTGCTGCACCTCGATCTCGGTGAGGTCGCTCTCGGACAGAAGGTTGGCGATCTCGCGCACCAGCGCGGGGTCGATGTTCGGCTTGTTGGTTTTCATCATGATCCCGTGACGGTCGCGCCGCCTCCCTTCAGCTGACGCGGCGATCGGCGAGCGAACTGGCGAGTGCGTCGATGGCAAGCCGGTAGCCCTCTATCCCGAAACCGCAGATCACACCGCGGGCGACCGGCGAAATGAACGAATGGTGGCGGAAAGCTTCCCGCGCGAAGACGTTGGACAGGTGGACTTCGACGACATTGAGGCCGACAGCCTTGATGGCGTCGGCAACCGCGACCGAAGTGTGCGTGTAGGCGGCGGCGTTCAGCACCACGCCCACCGAGCCCTGCGCCTGCTGCAGGAAGGTGACGAGCTCGCCCTCGTGGTTGGTCTGGCGGAAGACGAGCCCGAGGCCATGGCGCTCGCAGGCGGCACGGCAGGCCGCCTCGACATCCGCCAGCGTCGCGCGCCCGTACACCTCCGGCTCGCGCGTGCCGAGCAGGTTGAGGTTCGGTCCGTTCAGAACATGCAGCGTGTCGGGCATCGCGCCTCGAAAATTCCCCCGCCACCCGGCCCGTGCCCAAGGCGGCGGGGGTTTATAGGCAATGGCTGCGCGCGCGCCAAGCCCCGGCGCGCGCCGGGGGCGACTAACCCCCAGCCGCGTGCGTGGAAGGGCTCAGGCGGCGCCGATCAGCACCGGGCAGATCAGCACCGGCAGATCAGCACTGCGTCTTGCCGCAGTTGCGCACCGACTGGATGGCGTTGCGGATCTGGTCGTGGCCGACCGCGCCGACGATGACCGAGTCCCCGAGCACATAGCTCGGCGTGCCGTCGATGCCGAGCGCGTCGGCGAGCTGCAGGCTCTCTTGCAGCGTGGCGTCGATCTCGGGATTGGCGAGCGCCTTCTCCAGCGCCGCCTTGTCGATGCCGACCTCGCCGGCGGCTTCCAGCGCCTTGGCCTTGTTGGCCTGGCCGCGGTCGCCGAGCAGCTTCTGGTGGAAGGCGAAGTACTTGTCCGGCGCGGTGAGGCGCACCGCCACCGCGACCCGCGCCGCCTCGACCGAGCCCGGGCCGAGCACCGGGAACTCCTTCAGCACCACCTTGAGCTTGTTGTCGGACTTGACCAGCTCGACGAGGTCGCCGAGCGCCTTTTTGCAATAGCCGCAATTGTAATCGAAGAACTCGACCAGGGTGACGTCGCCCTTGGGATTGCCGACCACGGTGCCGCGCGGGGAATCGAACACCAGCGGCTTGAGCTCGGTGAGCGCCTGCTGGCGCTGGCTCGCCTCGGCCGCGGCCTGGCGCTTCTGCAGCTCCATGATCGCTTCCTGGATCACCTCCGGATTCTTCAGCAGGTAATCGCGGATGACACCCTCGAATTCCTTGCGCTGGGCATCGTCGAGCGCGGAGGCGGGGGCGATCGCGGCGCCGAGCATGAAGCCGGTGGCGATGACGGCGGCGAGCGCGCGGCGGCCGGCGCGGAGGAAGGTCGGCATGGCAGTCTCCAGGGGGAAAGGGGCGTGGCGCTGGGTCATCTCAGGGACCCGGCGGCTTCTTGCGCCGCTCCGGCGGCGGCTTGAAATTGACGATGTCGTCGGCCTTCAGCCAGCCGGGCGAGCCGAGCTTGAAGCCGTTCTTGGCGCGGGTCGCCAGCTCGCGGGCGAGCCGGAAATCGCCGCCCAGGAAAGCCGACTGCGCCGAGGCGAGGTCGGCATTGGGGATGTCGCCCTTGCGGCCATAGGCCATGGCGAGATAGCGCCAGCCGCCGGGCGAGTCGGGCTCGCGCTGCAGGCTGAAATTCAGCTCGCGCACCGCTTCCTCGGCGGTCGACTTGTCGTCGGTCGCAACCAGCGCCTGGCCGAGCAGCATGCGGATCAGCGGATGGCCGTTCGAAAGCGCCACAGCGCGGCGCAGCGGCGGCACCGCCTCGCGCGCCCGGCCGGCTTCCAGCAGCGCCTGGCCCTTGATCTCGTAGAAATAGGGATTGTTCGGCTGCTCGGCGATCAGCGCGTCGATCTGACGGAGCGCGTCCGGGATGCTGCCGAAGCGATAGGCCGAGATGGCGCGGGCATAGCGCGCCGGCAGCGAGGTATTGGATGGCGGATAGACGCGGCTGACCGATTCCGGCTGCTGGGTGAAGCCGACGAGCTTAGCCCGCATCATGTCGTGCCGCGCCTGCAGCGCCGGCGGGTCGGTGGCGTTGAAATAAGGGCTCTTATGCGCGAGCTCGGAGAGCAGGGCGATGCGCTCGGTCGCCATCGGGTGGCTCAGCACATACGGATCGACGCGCTGGCTGAGGAAGATCTGGTCGTTCTGGAAGCGCTCGAACGTCGTCAGCATGCCGCGTGCCGACTGCTTGGTGGCGTTGAGGTAGGTCACCGCCGCCCGGTCGGCCGAGGCTTCCTGCCCGCGCTGGTAGGAGAGCAGCGTGCGGCGGGCGATCTCCTGCGGCGCGATCAGCGCCGCGGCCGGCGCACCGCCCAAGCTTGCCCCGGTGGAGGCACCGGCGGCGATGCCGCCCACGGCGAGCAGCATGCCGACGATGGCGGCGGTCTGCACGGATTCGAGCTGCTGGCGCATATTCGCCAGATGCCCGCCGGCAATGTGGCCGGTCTCGTGCGCCAGCACGCCGATGATCTCGTTCGGCGTCTTGGCCTGCTTCAGCGCGCCGGTATTGATGAAGATGCGGCGCCCGTCGGCGACGAAGGCGTTGAAGCTGTCGCTGCCGACCAGCACGATCTGGATGTTCTGCTGGGTGAGCCCGGCGGCCCTGAAGACCGGCCGCGTATAGTCGCGCAGCAGCGTCTCGATCTCGGCGTCGCGGATGATGCCCGGCTGGCGGCTCTGCGCCTGCGCCACGGCCGGCGCGGCAGCGAGCGCCAATGCCGCGACGAGGCCGAGCCCGCGCGCGGCGGGCCGCCCAATTGAGGGGTTGTCAGGCAGCAATGAAGGCATCATCCATCGACGGAAATGGTTCGGGGCGACCTGACGCTGTCGAGGCGACAGGGTCAAGTCTTCCTCCTATCATCTTCGATCGTATTGTCTTCAATTGAACGTCAGCCGAGACGAGCCGCAGAATGCGGCATGGATACGGCGGTTCGCAGGGCCGGCAGCATGGACCTTTCTTCTACGTCACCTCGCATGGCTGCCGCCGCGGCGCTCGCCGGCGCCTCGCGCCGCAGCGAGATCGCGCCCTTCATCGTCATGGACGTGATGGAGCGCGCCGCGCGCCTGGAGGCGGCGGGCGGCCATGTGATCCATATGGAGGTCGGCCAGCCGGCCGCGCCGGCGCCTTCGACCGCCCGCGAGGCGGCGAGGCGCGCGCTCGACCATGGCCGCATCGGCTACACCACGGCGCTCGGCATCCCCTCGCTGCGCGCCCGCATCGCGCGGCACTATGGCGAGACCTACGACGTCGACCTCGACCCGGCGCGCGTGGTGGTGACCACCGGCTCCTCCTCCGGCTTCCTCTTCGCCTTCCTGTCGCTGTTCGAGGCGGGCGACCGGGTGGCGATCGCCAATCCCGGCTATCCGCCCTATCGCCACATCCTCACCGCGCTCGGCTGCGAGCCGGTGCTGATCGAGACCGACGCCGCCTCGCGCTGGGTGATCACGCCGGAGGCGTTGATCGAGACGCACCGCCGGACACCGCTGAAGGGCATTCTCGTCGCCAGCCCGGCCAATCCCACGGGCACGATGATGCGTCCCGAGGCGCTGGCGGAACTCATCGCCACCGCCGAGGGGCTCGGCATCCGCTTCATCTCCGACGAGATCTATCACGGGCTGGACTACGCCTTCCCCGCCACCACCGCGGCGTCGATCAGCGACGAGGCGACGATCATCCATTCCTTCTCGAAGTATTTCTGCATGACCGGCTGGCGGGTCGGCTGGATGGTGATGCCGGCCCCGCTGGTGCGGGCGGTGGAGCGGTTGCAGCAGAATTTGATGATCTCGGTGCCGACGCTCTCGCAGGTCGCCGCCGAGGCCGCCTTCGACGGCGCCGCCGAGATGGAGGAGGTCAAGCACGGCTACGAGGCCAACCGGCTGATCCTCACCGAGGGCCTGCCCAAGGTGGGCCTGCCGGAGTTCCTGCCTGTCGACGGCGCCTTCTATCTCTATGCCGACGTCTCGCACTTCACCGACGATTCGGCCGCCTTCGCTCGGCGCCTGCTCGACGAAGCGCTGGTGGCGGCGACGCCCGGCGTCGATTTCGACCCGCATCGCGGCCACCATTATCTGCGCCTGTCCTATGCCGGCGCCGCCGACGAGATGCGCCAGGCGGTGAACCGCATCGGGGACTTCCTGCGCAGGGGGTGAGGCTTACCGCGCCCCGGCCGCGTCATAGGTGGCCTGCGCCGCCAGCACCGCGTCCATATTGTGCTCGGCCCAATGGGCGAGGGCGGAGACGGTCTCGGTCAGCGTGCGGCCGAGCGGCGTGAGGGCGTATTCCACCGTCACCGGCACGGTCGGGTAGACCGTGCGGGTGATAAGGCCGTCGCGTTCCAGCTTCTTCAGCGTCTGCGACAGCACCTTTTGCGAGATGCCCTTTATCTCGCGCCGGATGGCGTTGAAGCGCACCGGCCCGTCCTCCAGCCGGTCGAGGATCAGCACCGCCCATTTGTCGGCGATGCGGTCGAGCACCATGCGCGTGGGGCAGCGATCCTCATAGACGTCGTAGGAATAGCGCATTCTCGTCTCCGTCGCCGGCCGGGCCGGTTTCCTCGAGGCCACCATGTGAGCGGAAAGTGCTCTCTTCCGCACTTCCGGGGCCGGGCGTATGTATCCGTTCGAAACGTGGTTTCTAATGGATACTAAGGAGAATGATCATGGCAGGCAAGATTCTCGTGCTCGGCGCCACCGGCACCGTCGGGCGGCCGCTGGTGAAGGCTCTGCTGGCGAAGGGCGAGAAGGTGAAGGCCGCCTCGCGCACCGGGCAGCCGGTGGAGGGCGCCGAGGGTGTCGCCTTCGCTTTCGACCGCCCGGAGACCTTCGACGCGGCCTTTGACGGTGTCGACCGGGCCTATGTGCTGGTGCCGGGCGGCACGGTGCATCCCAGGGAAATGGCGCTGCCGGTGGTCGAGGCCGCCGCGGCCCGCAAGGTGAAGGTGGTACTACAGAGCGTGTTCGGCGCCGATGCCGACGATTCCATCCCCTACCGCCAGCTCGAGATCGTGCTGGAGAAGTCCGGCACGCCCTATGTGTTCCTGCGGCCGAACTGGTTCACCGACAATTTCCTCGCCTTCTGGAAGCCGGGCATCGACCACACCGGCGCCATCGCCGTGCCTGCGGGCGAGGGGAAGAGCAGCTTCATCGACGCGCGCGACATCGCGGAGAGCGCCGCGGCGGCGCTGACCACGGACCGCTTCGACAACAAGGCGTTCAACCTCACCGGTCCCGAGGCGCTGAGCTATGGCGAGGCGGCGGCGGTGCTGACGCAGGCGACGGGGCGCAAGATCGGCTACACGCCGCTCGACGACGATACCTTCGTCGCCATTCTGTCGGGCGCCGGTGTTGACCCGGACTATGCGCGCTTCCTTGCCAGCATCTTCCATCCGGTCCGCGAAGGCTGGACCGCGGCCGTCACGACCGACGTCGAGACGCTGACCGGCCGGAAGCCGCGCACGGTCGCGGATTGGGCGAAGGAGAACGCGGCCGCGCTGAGGGCGTGAGGGCTCTTTCCAATCCTACGAGACCAACCTCATCCTGAGGTGCGAGCCCTCGGGTCTTGCCTTTGGCAAGCCCAAGGACAGGCTCAGCGAGCCTTGAAGGATGGTCGCTTAAGCGCGCCCGGACGAACATCCTTTGAGGCCCGGCGAAATGCCGGGCGCCTCAGGATGAGGGCGCTTTATAGGGCAAGCCCCGGAGGCCGCCCCAAAAGAAAACGGCGCCGCGAGGCGCCGTTTCCGTTTTCAGAAAGTGGATGAACTCACTCGCCGAAGATCTTGCGCTGCCACCAGCCGGTGCGGCGCGGGCGGTCGGATTCCGCGGCGGCCGGCGCGGCCGGGGCCGGCTCGGCAGCGGCGGGCTCCGGCGCAGGCGCTTCCGGCGCCGCTTCCTCGGGAGCGGACGCTTCCGGCGCGGCAGCCGGCACTTCCGGCGCCACGGCGGCGGACGTCTCGGTGGTCACCACCGGGGCGGGTTCGCGCACCGTCGAACGGCGGCGGCGCGGCTTGGCTTCCGCGACGTGCTCGGCCGCTGGTTCGGGCGCGGGGGCCACGGGAGCCGGCTCGCGCACGGTGCTGACGGCCGGGGCGACCTCGGCTGCGGGCTCGGCGGGAGCCGCCTCGGCCGTAACCGCTTCCTCGCCGGCCTCGCTCGCCTTGCGCGTGCGCCGTCCGCCGCGACGTCCGCGGCGCGGCTTGGTCTCCTCGGCGTCCGCCTCGGCCGGCGTTTCGGTAGCGGGCGCCTCGGCCGGCGCTTCGGCTGCCGGCTCGCCTTCGCTCGCGGCGAAACGAGCGGCCATGTCCTCGGCCGGCGGCGCCACCAGCGACGCGTCCTCGTCGGACAGCGGCACGGCGGGGATCACGTCGGTCGCGCCGCTTTCGGCCTCGCCGCCCTCATCCTCGCCATCATCCTCGAACTCGATGCCGGCGGCGTCCGCCGCTTCGTTCTCGCCCGGGCGATGACCGTTCTCGCCATTCTGGCCGCCGCCGCGCCGACGACGCCGGCGGCGCCGGCGGCGACCCGAGCGGTCGCCCTGCGGTTGCTCGCCATCGGACGGCGCGGACGGGGCGCGGGTCTCGGCGACCTCGGCTTCCTCTTCCTCGACCTCCTCGGCGACCGGGAACTCCTCCTCCGGCTCGATCACCACTTCGGGCGCGCGGGGCAGGGGGATGGGATTGGCCACCGCCTCGCCCTTATCGATGGCGAAGGGGGTGAGGCCGGTCAGCGTCGGGTCGGCGCTGATGGTGATGACGACGCCGAAGCGCTCCTCCAGCTCGTGCAGATGCGCACGCTTGTGGTTGAGCACGTAGAGCGCGTTCTCGGTGCGCGTGCGCACGATGAGATTATGCGTGTTGGAACGCTGCAGCAGGTCCTCGGCGGCCCGCAGCAGCTGCAGCGCGACCGACGGCGAGGAGCGCACATGGCCGGTGCCGCCGCAGTGCGGGCAGACCTCGGTGGAGGATTCCAGCACGCCGGTGCGGATGCGTTGGCGGCTCATCTCCATCAGGCCGAAATGCGAGATGCGGCCGAGCTGGATGCGCGCGCGGTCGTTCTTCAGACAATCCTTCAGCTTGCGCTCGACCGATCGGTTGTTGCGCTTCTCGTCCATGTCGATGAAATCGATCACGACGAGGCCGGCGAGGTCGCGCAGGCGCAGCTGGCGGGCGACTTCCTCGGCGGCTTCGAGGTTGGTCTTGAGCGCCGTGTCCTCGATATTGTGCTCGCGCGTCGAGCGGCCCGAGTTCACGTCGATGGAGACCAGCGCCTCGGTCGGGTTGATCACGAGATAGCCGCCGGACCTGAGCTGCACCTGCGGCAGGAACATCGCGTCGAGCTGGCTCTCCACCCCGAAGCGGGTGAAGATCGGCTGGAGGTCCTTGTAGACCTTCACGTTCTTCGCATGGCTCGGCATGAGCATGCGCATGAAGTCCTTGGCCTCGCGGTAGCCTTCGTCGCCGGCGACCAGGACCTCGTCGATGTCCTTGTTGTAGAGGTCGCGGATGGAGCGCTTGATCAGCGAGCCTTCCTCATAGACCAGCGAAGGCGCGGTCGAGCCCAGCGTGAGCTCGCGCACATTCTCCCACAGGCGCAGAAGATATTCGAAGTCGCGCTTGATCTCCGGCTTGGTGCGGTTGGCGCCGGCGGTGCGCAGGATGACGCCCATCCCCTCCGGCACGTCGAGGTCGGAGGCGACCTCCTTCAGCCGCTTGCGGTCCTCGGCCGAGGTGATCTTGCGGGAGATGCCGCCGCCGCGCGCGGTGTTCGGCATCAGCACCGAATAGCGGCCGGCGAGCGAGAGATAGGTGGTGAGCGCCGCGCCCTTGTTGCCGCGCTCCTCCTTCACGACCTGCACCAGCATCACCTGCCGGCGCTTGATCACTTCCTGGATCTTGTACTGGCGGGCGCGCACGCGCGGCGCCCCGCGCTCGGGAACCTCTTCCAGCGCGTCGTCGGAGCCGACCTCGTCGACCACCTCTTCCTCGCCGGCGATCTCCTCGACCTCGCCGCCGCCGTTCTCGTCGTCGGAGGAGGAGGAAGAAGGGGGACGGCGGCGCGAGCGGCGCGCCGGGGCGGCCTCGGCTTCCTCGGCAGCGGGCGCGTCCTCGCCGGCGGCCTCCTCGGAGACCGTCTCGTCGGCGTTCGCGCTCTTCGCCGCACCGCGGCCGCGGCGGGAGCGGCTCTTCGGCTTGTCCTCGTTCTCCGCCTCGGCCTCGCGGCGCTGCTGGCGCTCCTCCTCGGCAAGCAGCGCCTGCCGGTCGGCGACGGGGATCTGGTAGTAGTCGGGATGGATCTCGCTGAAGGCGAGGAAGCCATGCCGGTTGCCGCCATACTCGATGAAGGCGGCCTGAAGGGAGGGCTCTACCCGCGTGACCTTGGCGAGGTAGATGTTGCCGCGCAGCGGCTTGCGGTTGGCGGCTTCGAAGTCGAATTCCTCGACTCGGTTGCCGCGCACCACCACCACCCGGGTCTCCTCCGGATGGGTGGCGTCGATGAGCATCTTGTTGGCCATTGAACTCTCATATGCGGCAGCGGCGGCGTCGACGCCGGGAAGGGCGCCGGACGGCGGTGGCCGTGCCTGTAAGCGGTGACTGAAAGCGGATGTGAAAAGCGGCGGGAGGGGCGGAACGCCTCGCATGCGGGGCGCCGACGCGATGCGTGGGCCGCGGACCGGAGGACATAGGCGCGACGGACGTTACCGCCTCGCACCTGCCCCCCACTCGCCGGCTGACACATCATCGTTGGCTGCCGTCCATTCCTCGACCGAACAGGACAAGCCGCGATCGCACCGGATCCGGCTCAAGGCATATGGCCGCGAAAGTCACGGACACGTGAAATTGCGCAGGAACTGCGCGAAGCGCGCATCCGCTGGCCCGGAAAAGACGAGGCAGAGCCGCAATCCGTCGGCGCGCGGCCGGGTTCGACCGCATTCGGCACAACGACGCGCTCCTGGGAAGCCCAATCGTCGCATGTGCCAAGCCTGTCCATTGCTGGACCGCCCATCGCCGCAGGACCGCGAAAGCCGGACGTCAAGCGAGCGAGCCGGAAATGCGAACCATATGCATGCCCTTAATAGCGGCATGGGTGCCGATTTGGCAAGGATCGCATCCGATCGAATTCCGCTTCTGCGTTGCCCGCGCGCAACGGGGCCGGTCCAGAACGCGCGGGCGGCCGCGATCGCGGCAAGGAGCGGTTAACGCTTCGTTCGTATTTGGCTAGAAAGGTCGGAACGCACGTCGTCCCGACGACTTTTCCGATTGAGGGCGCGCAGGAGGCGGTACGCGGCAATGTCTTGGCGTGCGGGCATGCTCGGTGTCTTTCTGGCGGCAGCGCTGCTGCTGCCGGCGGCGCTGTCCGTCTCGCGTCCGGCGGGCGCGGCGGATCCTGTCGTGGCGACCGATGCGCGCCTGGCCGGCGACGGCGAGCGCACGCGCCTCGTCGTCGACCTGTCCCGTTCCGTGCCGCTGGGCGCCTTCACCCTCGCCGATCCCTACCGCGTCGTCGTCGACATTCCCGACGTCGTCTTCGCCCTGCCGGATTCGGCCGGGCAGGAGGGCAGGGGCCTCGTTTCCGCCTATCGCTTCGGCCTGTTCGCGCCCGGCAAGGCGCGCATCGTCATGGACGTCTCCGCCCCGGTGACCATCGACAAGGCCTTCGTGCTGGAGGCGATGGACGACCAGCCGGCCCGGCTCGTGGTCGATCTCGTCAAGACCGACCGCACCACCTTCCTGCAGTCGGTGGCCGCCCCGGTGCGCCGCGCCGAGGAGCCGGAGATGCCGAAGGTCGAGGTCGCCGAGGCCGGCGACACGCGGCCCGTCGTCATCATCGATCCCGGCCATGGCGGCATCGACCCCGGCGCACGCAATGCCGCCCTCGGCATCAGCGAGAAGGAGCTGATGCTGGCCATCGGCAAGCAGCTGCACGACCGGCTGGAGGCGACCGGCCGCTACCGGGCGCTGATGACGCGCGAGAAGGACACCTATGTCTCGCTCGGCCAGCGCGTGCGCTTCGCCCGCGAGAACGGCGCGCGGCTGTTCATCTCGCTGCACGCCGATTCGCTCGGCTCGCGCGACAGCGACGTGCGCGGCGCCACCATCTACACGCTTTCCGACCGCGCTTCCGACGCCGAGGCGCAGCGGCTGGCCGATTCGGAGAACAAGTCCGACATGATCGCCGGCCTCGACCTCTCCGAGGAGCCGGCCGACGTCGCCGGCATCCTGTTCGACCTCGCCCAGCGCGAGACGCGCAATTTCTCCGCCCATTTCGCCCGCACCCTCGCCGGGGCCGTCGCCGGCGCGGCGCGGATGCACAAATCGCCGCTGAAATCGGCCGGGTTCAAGGTGCTGAAGGCGCCCGACGTGCCTTCCGTGCTGTTCGAGCTCGGCTACATTTCGAGCGCCAAGGATGTGGGGCTCATGACGTCGGCGGAGTGGCAATCCAACGTGACCGAAGCCATGGTGGCGGCGATCGACGCTTATTTCGCGGCGCAGAAGCCGAAGGACGGCGCGCCGGGGGCCTTGCCTGCGAGCCTGGGCGGGGCGAATGGTGAGCCGCTGGCCTCGACACGGGCCGAACCGGCCGCGATAAGGCCATAGTTGGCACGCACACGGATGCCTCTGGCCCCTGACCGATCAAGCAAAATCACTTGATCGGCAACAAGGTGCGCTAGATTTGGAAGGCTGGGGCGTGCTCTGTTCCAGCGCGACGTGGGCGATGACTCGCACCGCGTCGGGGGACGTATTTTTCAGCTGAAGGGGGCTTGGCCGCATGCGGCTGCTTCTGCGGTTCTTGGGCTTCCTGTTCGCGCTCGGCACGATCCTGTTCGTGGTCGGCGGCGCGGTCGCGGGCTATTTCGTGTGGAAGTTCTCGCAGGATCTGCCGGACTACTCGCAGCTGCAGAACTACGAGCCGCCGGTGATGACCCGCATCCACGCGGCGGACGGCTCGCTGCTGGCCGAATACGCCAAGGAGCGCCGGCTCTACCTGCCGATCCAGAACATCCCCAAGCGGGTGATCGACGCCTTCCTCGCCGCCGAGGACAAGAACTTCTATTCGCATGGCGGCATCGATCCGTCGGGCATCTTCCGCGCCGGCTACGCCTTCCTGCAGAACTACGGCTCGGGCCGCCGCCCGCAGGGCGCCTCGACCATCACCCAGCAGGTGGCGAAGAACTTCCTCCTGACCAACGAGGTCTCGCTCGACCGCAAGATCAAGGAAGCGCTGCTGGCGCTGCGCATGGAGCGCGCCTATTCCAAGGACAAGATCCTCGAGCTCTATCTCAACGAGATCTATCTCGGCATCGGCTCCTATGGCGTCGCCGCCGCCTCGCTGCTCTATTTCGACAAGTCGGTCTCCGAACTGACCGTCGCCGAGGCCGCCTATCTCGCCGCCCTGCCCAAGGGGCCGAACAATTACCACCCGTTCCGCCGCCACGACGCCGCCATCGAGCGCCGCAACTGGGTGATCGACCGCATGGCCGAGAACGGCTTCATCACCCAGAAGGAAGCCGACGACGCCAAGAACTCCGACCTCGCCGTCACCGTGCGCCCGACCGGCGCGCACATCTTCTCGGCCGAATATTTCGCCGAGGAAGTGCGCCGCGAGATCTTCGAGCGCTATGGCGAGGACAAGCTCTATGGCGGCGGCCTGTCGGTGCGCACCACGCTCAATCCGAAGCTCCAGCAATTCGCCAAGAAGGCGCTGCTCGACGGCCTGACCGGCTATGACGAGAGGCGCGGCTACCGCGGCCCGGTGACCAAGATCGAGGTCACCGGCGACTGGGGCGCGCGCCTCGCCGACGTGCGAACCTTCACCGACATTCCCTGGCGCCTCGCCGTCGTGCTGGAATCGGACGCGCAGGGCGCGCGCATCGGGCTGCAGCCGCAGCGCGACCGCTCGGGTGCCCTCGCCACCCAGCGCGACGTCGGCATGGTGACGCCGGACGGCGTCAAATGGGCCCTGCGCGGCGCCAAGACCGGCGTCGCCGGCGTGCTGAAGCCCGGCGACGTGGTCTATGTCGAGCCGATCGACGGCAAGCCCGACCAGTGGCGCCTGCGCCAGCAGCCCAACATCGAGGGTGCGCTGGTGGCGATGGACCCCTCCACCGGGCGCGTGCTGGCCATGGCCGGCGGCTTCTCCTTCGACGAGAGCCAGTTCAACCGCGCCACGCAGGCGCAGCGCCAGCCGGGCTCCTCCTTCAAGCCCTATGTGTATGCCTCCGCTCTCGACAATGGCTACACGCCCTCCAGCGTCGTGCTGGACGCCCCCTTCGAGCTCGCGCAGCAGGGGCAGGCGACGTGGCGGCCGGAGAACTATTCCGGCAAGTTCTACGGACCGCAGACCCTGCGCTTCGGCATCGAGCAGTCGCGCAACGTGATGACCGTGCGCCTCGCCAACGATCTCGGCATGCCGCTGATCGCCGAATATGCCAAGCGCTTCGGCGTGGTCGACAACCTGCTGCCCGTGCTCTCCATGTCGCTCGGCGCCGGCGAGACCACGGTCCTGCGCCAGGCCGCCGGCTATTCGATCTTCGCCAATGGCGGCAAGAAGGTGAAGGCGACGCTGATCGACCGCATCCAGGACCGCTACGGCAAGACCATCTACAAGCACGACGAGCGCGAATGCCGCGGCTGCGACGCCGCCAAATGGGCGAGCCAGGCCGAGCCTGTGCTGATCGACCGGCGCGAGCAGGCGCTCGACCCGATGACCGCCTACCAGGTCACCTCCATGCTGGAGGGCGTGGTCCAGCGCGGCACCGGCACCGCGCTGAAGGTGCTGGGCAAGCCGATCGCCGGCAAGACCGGCACGACCAACGAAGAGAAGGACGCCTGGTTCGTCGGCTACACCCCGGACATGGTGGTCGCCGTCTATCTCGGCTTCGACACGCCCAAGCCCATGGGCAAGGGCTCGACCGGCGGCGTGCTCGCCGCGCCGGTGGTGCGCGACTTCATGCAGGTGGCGCTGGCCGACCGCCCGGCGGTGCCGTTCCGCGTGCCGCCCGGCATCAAGCTGATCCGCATCAACCCGAAGACCGGCCTGCGTGCCGGGCCGGGCGAAGGCTCCATCCTCGAGGCCTTCAAGCCGGGCACGGCGCCGCCGGACAGCTACTCGATCATCGGCGCCACCGATGCCTCGGGCCAGCCGACCAGCATCAACCCCGAGGCCGACCGCGCGCTCGGCACCAATGGCACCGGCGGGCTTTACTGAGCCCGCATCGCCGGTTCCTCAGCCGTCATAGGGCATGGCGCGGAACTCCGGCAGCGACTCGGCGCGGGCCGCGAGCCGTTCGATCGCCGGGAACACGCCGAGCGGCACCTCGCCGGGCGTCATCTCCTGGGTGAAGGTCCAGGCGACGGCCGCGGTGATGTCCGCCTGCATCGGACGATCCCCGATCAGCCAGCTCTCCCCATTGCCGGTTTCCGCCTCGATCAGGCTATAGGCGGCCAGCAGCTGGCCCCGCACACGCTCCAGCCAGGGCTCGTGGCGCTTCTCCTCGGGACGGAGCTGGTGCTCGTAGACGATCTGCACCGTCTTCTCGCAGGCGGCGAGCGCCAGGCCGACGAGGCGCTGGTTGCGGGCATGGTCGGCGACGTCGGCCGGCAGCAGCGAGCGCGCCGGGTCGGCAAGGCGCTCCACATGGTCGATGATCAGCGTCGAATCCATCAGCACCACGCCGTCATCGGTGACGAAGCTCGGCGCCTTCACCACCGGGTTGATGCTGGCGAAATGGTCGAAGTGCCGGAACACCGACACGGATTCGTGCGTGAACGGCACGTCGAGGAACTTCATCGACACCGCCACGCGGCGGACGAAGGGCGAATCCAGCATGCCGATCAGGCGCATTAGGGACGTCTCCATGGTGAGAGGTCCAGCCTAGCTGATTCAAGGCGCCGCGACGGCTCCAGAACAGCAGGAAATCGGCACGGCGAGGCCGAAGCCCATAAGCCCGACGGTGGCAGGATCGTCCGGCATGTGAAGGGGCGTTTACAGCCCGTGCCGCGCCCTCTATTTTCCGCCGCCTTCCGCGTCCCATCGAGAGTGTAAGATCATGCGCGCCGAGCTCGCCGCGAGCGTCGACGAAATCCGTGAAGCCGCCGGCCTCCTGCGGCAGCACATCGATTTCGACCGTTCCAAGGCCCGCCTCGCCGAGCTGAACGCGCTCGCCGAGGACCCGAACCTGTGGAACGACCCCGAGCGCGCGCAGAAGCTGATGCAGGAGCGCGGCACGCTGGAGGACGGTCTCGGCGCCATCGAGCGGATCAATCGCGAGCTGGCCGACAATGTCGAACTGATCGAGCTCGGCGAGGCCGAGGGCGACGACAGCATCGTCGACGAGGCCGCCGCCGCGCTCGACCGCCTCAAGGCCGAAGTCGCCCGCCGCCAGCTCGAAGCCCTGCTCTCGGGCGAGGCGGATTCCAACGACAGCTATCTCGAAGTCCATGCCGGCGCCGGCGGCACCGACAGCCAGGACTGGGCGCTGATGCTGCTGCGCATGTACACGCGCTGGGCCGAGCGGCGCGGCTTCAAGGTCGAGCTGATCGAAGAGCAGGCGGGTGAAACCGCCGGGCTGAAGTCCGCCACCATGCTGGTGAAGGGCCACAACGCCTATGGCTGGCTGAAGACCGAGGGCGGCGTGCATCGCCTGGTGCGCATCTCGCCCTTCGATTCGAACGCGCGGCGCCAGACCTCCTTCGCCTCCATCGACGTCTATCCGGTGATCGACGACCGCATCGTGGTCGACATCAAGGAAGCCGATGTGCGCGTCGACACGATGCGTTCGGGCGGCGCCGGCGGCCAGCACGTCAACAAGACCGAATCGGCGGTGCGCCTGACCCACATCCCGACCGGCATCGCCGTGGTCAGCCAGGGCGACCGCTCGCAGCACAAGAACCGCGCCACCGCCTGGGACATGCTGCGCGCCAAGCTCTACGAGATGGAGCTGAAGAAGCGCGAGGCGCAGGCCGCCGCCGACCAGGCCGCCAAGACCGACATCGGCTGGGGCCACCAGATCCGCTCCTATGTCCTCCAGCCCTACCAGCTGGTGAAGGACCTGCGCACCGGCGTCACCTCCGGCACGCCGCAGGAGGTGCTGGACGGCGACCTCGACCCGTTCATGGAAGCCGCGCTCGCCCAGCGCGCCTATGGCGGCGGCCCGGCGAGCGTCGAGGACGTGGACTGAGGCGCCGGCGTGATAGCGGGCAGGTCCTGCGTCCTTCGAGGCCCGGCTGTGCCGGGCACCTCAGGATGAGGAAGGTCTAGGCTCCCGATTCCTCATGCTGAGGAGCGGGGCAAAGCCCCGCGTCTCGAAGCACGCAGGCCCTCGACGCCGGCTCGCCTCACAACCCCTTCGCCGCCTCCAGAACCTCCTTGGCATGGCCGGCGACCTTCACCTTCGGCCAGATGCGAGCGATGCGGCCGTCGCGGTCGATCAAGAGCGTGGTGCGCTCGATGCCCATGAACTTGCGCCCGTACATCTGCTTCTCCGTCCACACGCCATAGGCCTCCAGCACGGCATGGGTCTCGTCGCCCAGGAGCGTGAAGCCGAGCCCCTGCTTGGCGCGGAAGCGCGCCAGTGCCTTGGCGGGATCGGCCGAGACGCCGATGAGGCGCGTGTCGGCGGCGTCGAACGCGTCCTTGAGTTGGTTGAAGTCGTGCGCCTCCAGCGTGCAGCCTTGCGTGCCGGCCTTCGGGTAGAAGTACAGCACCAGCTTGCGTCCTCGGCAGGAGGCAAGTGTCACGCTCTCGCCCGTATCGGTGCCGAGGGTGAAGTCAGGAGCGGGCTGTCCGACGGCGATCTTGCTCATTTGCCTTCCTTTCGGCGCGATTTGGCGCAATCGGCTGACCAATAGCGCCGCGCAGCAGCTGAAAGCAAAGCGTCAGCCAGTGTGTGGAAAGGTGTCGCCGCTCGTCCGCCGCGCGGGCATTATGGTGAAGCTTGCGGGGATTCGAGCCGTAGATGAAAGAGCCGACGACGCACAGGTCGGATTCCGGCGGTAAGCGCCACGTCAAGCGACTGCGGATGCGGCGCGCGGCGAAGGCGTGCGCCGTCCCGGCCGGCAAGCGGCGCTGGCTGCGCATCTGCGGCTGGTCGGCGGGCTCGGTCGCCGGCGCCCTGGTGGCGGTCTTCGTCCTCGTCTACCTGCTCTTTTCCACCGGCATGCTCACCGTCGACATGGCCCGTCCCTATGTCGAGCGGGCGCTGGAAGCGCGGATCGGCGAGGGCCGCGCCGTGGCGATCGGCGGCATCGTCGCCGACCGCGCCAGCGATGGCGGCATCCTCCTGCGCGCCAGCGACATCACCGTGCGCGATCCCGATGGCGACATCGTCGCCGCCGCGCCGCAGGCCGAGGTGGCGCTGCAGGACAGCTGGCTGCCGTGGCTGATGCAGCCCAAGCGGGTCGATCTCGTCGGCGTGCGGCTGAACATCCTGATCGACGCGCAGGGCCAGCTCGCGGTCTCCACCGAAGGCGGCAGCACATTGCGCGCCTCGCCCCAGGACGCGCCCGCTCCGGATGCGGCGTCGCCGGCGTCTTCCGCCGCTGTCCCGCCGCCCACGGCCGCCGCTCCCCCCGCCGGGACGGCCGCGCCGTCGACCCCGGTGACCGAGGCGGTGACGCCGTTCGGCCCGCTGCGCCTCGCGGCCGTGGCGGCGCTGGCCGACCGGATCGACCATAGCGGGCTCGACGGCGGCAAGCTCAGCGAGATCGGCCTCAAGGAAGGCGTCGTCGTCATCCGCAGCGACATCAGCGGCCGGCAATGGACCTTCGACGACATCGACCTGTCGCTGTCGCGGCCGCCGGCCGGCGGCGTGAGCTTCGACGTGAAGGCCGGCGGAACGGACGGGCCCTGGTCGGCGCGCGCCACCATCGGCGCGCTGGTCGACACGCAGCGCGAGCTCTCGCTCGAAGTGCGCGACCTCGCCCCCCGCGACCTGCTGATCGCCGCCGGCAAGGCGGGCGACGACATCCTCGCCACCTCGCCGCTCACGGTGGACCTCAAGGCCCGCATCGACCGCGCCGGCATGCTGATCTCGACGGAGGGGCGCCTCGCCGCCGGCGCCGGCGAATTGCAGCTCGGTCCGGATGTCGGCGGGCGCATGCTGATCGACGAGGCGGCCATCGCCTTCAACCTCGATCCGGCGCACCGGCAGATCAACCTGACCTCGGTGGCGGTGCAGGCGGGCCCCTTCGGCATGGACCTGTCGGGCGTCGTGAGCATGCCGGCGGATGCGGCGGGCAAGTGGAGCCTGCACACCACCTCGGCGAAGGCGAGCTTCGGCGGCGGCGGAATCCATGCCGAGAAGGAGCCGCCCTTGCTCCTCGACGACATCGCCATCGACCTCTCCTTCGATCCGGCGGCCCAGAAGGTGACCATCGACCGTGGCGACCTCAAGGGGCCGCAGGGCGGGCTGACGCTCGGCGGCGCGCTCGAACTCGGTCCGCCGGAGCCCTCGCTCGCCCTGACGGTGTCGGCGACGCCGATGTCGGTCACCTCGCTGAAGCGGCTCTGGCCGGTGCTCGCGGCGCCGGAGCCGCGCCACTGGGTCTACGAGAACCTCATCTCCGGCAACGTGACCTCGGCGGAGATTGCCTTCAAGGCGCCGTTCTCCTCCATCGGCAACAAGAGCAAGCCGCTGGCCGACGATGCCCTGACCATCAATGTCGTCGGCACCGATGGCAGCTTCCACCCGGTCCCGGGGCTGCCTCCCGTCTCCGGCGCGGACGTGACCGTGCGCGTGACCGGCCGCACCGCCCATGTTCTCGTCGCCGACGGCGCGATCGACACGCCGGGCAAGCGCCGCCTGAATGTGAGCGAAGGCGTCTTCGACATTTCCGACACCGCGCCGGCGAAGCCGGAGGCGAAGGTGAGGGTGACGGTCGACGGCTCGGCCGCGGCCGCCATCGAGCTGGCCGGCATGCCGGCGCTGCGCGGCCCGGCGGCGATTCCCCTCGATGCCTCCTCGGCGACGGGCACGATCGACGGCACCGCGCAGATCAGCGTGCGGCTGTCCGAGCATATCGAGCCTTCCGACGTCGACTTCGCCTTCGATGCCGACCTGAAGGACTTCGGGGCCGCCAAGGTGGCGTTCGGCCAGAATCTCGACGACGCCACCGTGCGTGCCTTCGTCACGCCGGCCGCCACCGTGCTGCGCGGCGAGGGCAAGTTCGGCGGGGCGCCGGCGAGCTTCGAATATGCCAAGCCGGTCGACGGCGACATGACCTTCGTGCTGCAGGCGACGCTGGACGACGCGGCCCGGCAGAAGCTCGGCATGGATCTCGCCGGCCTGTCCGGCACGGTGGGCGTCAAGCTGTCCGGCGTCGTCGGCGCCAAGTCCAAGACCGCGGACGTCGACATCGATCTCACCGGGGCGCGTCTTGCCGAGCTGGTGCCGGGCTGGTCGAAGCCGGCCGGCAAGCAGGCGAGGCTGACCGCCAAGGCGACGGTGACGTCCGCCGGCACCAAGCTCGACGACCTGGTGGTGAGCGGGCAGGGGGTGAACATACGCGGCACCGTCGAGCTCGACTCCAAGGCCGGGCTGGTCAGCGCCAACCTGCCGACCTTCCAGCTTTCCGACGGCGACAAGGCCAGCGTGAAGGCCGAGAACGCCGATGGCGTGATGAAGGTCACCGTGCGCGGTGAGGTGATCGAGGCGCGGGCCTTCCTCAAGCATCTGCTCGAAGCCCCCGTCGCCGGCCGGCCGAACGAGAAGCCGCTCGACATCGACCTCGACGTCAATCTCGGCGTGGTCGTCGGCAATAATGGCGAGACCATGCGCCAGGCGGTGCTCAAGCTGTCGCGCCGCGGCGGCGACCTGCGGGCCTTCACGCTCGGCGCGCTGGTCGGCCGCGACGGCGGGGTCAACGGCGATCTGGCGCCGCAGGGCAATGGCCGTCCGAAGCTGCGGGTGGCGACAAGCGACGCCGGCGCGCTGCTGCGCTTCATCAATCTCTATGCCCGCATCTATGGCGGCGACATGTGGATCGACGTCGACGCCCCGCGCGGCGACGGCAAGCCGCAGCTCGGCATCATCAACATGCGCGACTTCGTCATCCGCGGCGAACCGGGCCTCGACCGCCTGATCGCGGCGGCGCCGTCGTCCACGCGCGACGGGCGCCTGCAGCCGGGCTCGGCCATCGCCTTTCGCAAGCTTCAGGTCGATTTCCAGCGCTCGGCCGAGCAGCTCACCATTCGCGAGGGCGCCATCTGGGGCCCGACCATCGGCTCGACCTTCGACGGCACGCTCGACTTCGCCGCCGACCGCATCTCGGTGCGCGGCACCTTCGTGCCGGCCTATGGGCTGAACAATCTGTTCAGCCGCCTGCCGGTGGTCGGCTTCTTCCTCGGCGGCGGGCCGAATGAGGGGCTGGTGGGCGTGACCTACGAGATCGTCGGCCCGCTCTCCGGCCCGACGCTGCGGGTGAACCCGATCTCCGCCGTGGCGCCGGGCTTCCTGCGCAAGATCTTCGAGTTCCGCCAGGCGCCCGATCCCACGCCGCCGGCCGTGGTGCCGACGCGGTAGGGCGCCCGCTCGGCCATCATCCATTACGCCGTCATCCCGGACGGCCGTTAGGCCGATCCGGGATCGCGCAAACATTGGAGAGCGATCCCGGCTCTACGCCCTTCGGGCTTCGGCCGGGATGACGCCTTTTTGTTACGGCAAGGCCGCCCTTACACCGGCCGCAGCAGGACGTGCTTCTTCTTGCCGAGCGACAGCTTGACCACGCCCTCGGGGGTGAGGTCGCGGGCGGTCAGCACGGCCTTCTCGTCGGTGACGGTGGCGTCGTTCACCTTCAGCCCGCCGCCCTTGATCTGCCGGCGCGCCTCGCCGTTCGAGGCGACGAGCCCCGTCTTCTCGGCAAACGCCGCGAGCACGCCGATGCCGGCCTCCAGCTCGCCCGCCGGCACCTCGACGGTCGGCAGATCCGCGGAGAGCCCGCCTTCCTCGAAGGTCTTGCGCGCCGTCTCCGCCGCCGCTTCCGCCGCCGCGCGGCCGTGCAGCATGGCGGTGACCTCGGTGGCGAGGATCTTCTTCACCTCGTTGAGCTCCGCGCCGCCGAGCGCGGAAAGCCGGGCGATCTCCGCCATGGGCAGCGTGGTGTAGAGCTTGAGGAAGCGCGGCACGTCCGCGTCCTCGGTGTTGCGCCAGTACTGCCAGAACTCGTAGGGGCCGAGCAGGTCGGCATTCAGCCACACGGCGCCGCCCAGCGTCTTGCCCATCTTGGCGCCGGAGGCGGTGGTGAGCAGCGGCGAGGTCAGCGCATAGAGCTGCGGGCTGCCCATGCGGTGGCCGAGATCGATGCCGTTGACGATGTTGCCCCACTGGTCGGAGCCGCCCATCTGCAGCCGCACGCCGTAGCGCTTGTTCAGCTCCACGAAGTCGTAGGCCTGCAGGATCATGTAGTTGAATTCGAGGAAGGACAGCGACTGCTCGCGCTCCAGCCGCATCTTCACACTGTCGAAGGACAGCATGCGGTTGACCGAGAAGTGCCGGCCGACGTCGCGCAGGAACTCCAGGTAGTTGAGCTCGCGCAGCCATTCGGCGTTGTTGATCATCAGCGCGCCGCGAAGGCTGTCGCCGTGGTTGCTGTCGCCGTAGCTCAGGTAGTTCGAGAACACCCGCCTGATCGAGGCGATGTTGGCCTCGATCGTGTCCACGGTCATGAGCTGGCGCGCCTCGTCCTTGAAGGACGGGTCACCCACCATGCCGGTGCCGCCGCCCATGAGCGAGACGGGGCGGTGGCCGGTCTGCTGCAGCCAGTGCAGCATCATGATCTGGATCAGGCCGCCGGCATGCAGGCTCGGCGCCGTCGGGTCGAAGCCGATATAGGCCGTGACGGTTTCCTTCGCGAAGAGATCGTCGAGGCCCTGTTCATCGGAGATCTGATGAATGAAGCCGCGCTCGTCCAGCGTGCGGAGGAAATCGGATCGGAACTTGCTCATATCGGGCCTGCGGGCATCAACGCCATGTTAGGAGGGGCGGGTGGATGTATCAGCTTCGCGCCCCGAAAGCATCCCGCGCCGGAGTTTGTGCATGTCCCGCCCCGTGAAGGCCATCGGCCTGATGAGCGGCACCTCGCTCGACGGGGTGGACGTCGCGCTGATCGAGACCGATGGCGAGAATGTTGCCGCCTTCGGGCCGGGGCGGACCTATGCCTATGCGGAGGCCGACCGGGCGCTGCTGATGCGGGCGCTGGAGGAGGCGAAGCCGCTCACCGACCGCAGTGCCCGGCCCGGCGTGCTGGCCGAGGCGGAGCGGGTGGTGACCGAGCGCCATGCGCAGGCGCTGGCGGCGTTCCTCGCAGAGTTTCCCGAGCATCGCGACGTCGCGGCGGTGGGCTTCCATGGCCAGACCGTGCTGCACCGGCCGGAAATCCGGCTGACGGTGCAGATAGGCGACGGCCCGGCGCTCGCGTGGGCGATCCGCGCGCTCACCCCGGCGCCAGGCCCGGCGCTGGTCTACGACCTGCGCGCCGCCGACGTCGCCGCGGGCGGGCAGGGGGCGCCGCTGGTGCCCGCCTATCACCGGGCGCTTGCGCAGGGCCTGGTGAAGGAGCTGGCGCTGCCCGGCCCCTTGCTGGTGCTCAATCTCGGCGGTGTGGCCAACATCACCTGGCTCGACGGTGAAGCCGATCCCATCGCCTGCGACACCGGCCCGGCCAATGCGCTGATCGACGATTTCATGAAGGCGCGCACCGGCGTGCCGGTCGACCGCGACGGAGCGGCGGCGGCGGCGGGGCGGGTCGACGAGACGGTGATCGCGCGCCTGCTCACCCATCCCTTCTTCTCAAGGAAACCGCCGAAGTCGCTGGATCGGAACGATTTTCGCGAATGGGTTGCGGTGCATGGCGGCCTCGACGCGATGAGCGTGGAAGACGGCGCAGCGACGCTGACGGCGCTCACCGCGGCCTGCGTCGGGGCGATCCTGCCGCATCTGCCGAAGCGCCCGGCGACGCTGATCGCGGCCGGCGGCGGGGCGCACAACCCGACGCTTCTCGCCATGCTCCGGGAGCGCCTCGGCGTCGAGGTGGTGACGGCGGATGCGGTGGGCTGGTCGGGCGACGCGTTGGAAGCGCAGGCTTTCGCCTTCCTGGCGGTGCGGTCCCTGCGCGGCCTTCCGCTGAGCTTCCCGACCACGACGGGCGTGCCCCGGCCGATGCTCGGCGGGGTCGTCATCGCGGCCGGCTGAGGTTGTCGCCTTCACCAGCGCAGCCGCCACTGCAAGCAAAGCTGAAGGCGTCATTCAGAAAAACTGAATTCAGTGAACGATTGTCGCAGTATTCCTGAAACGCATTAGTGCGATGCAAAATCGTGTGATGCACTGCACAATATTCCAACTATGTTCGGGGCTCCCGGAAGTCCGGCTCGCCAGGCAGGCAGCTTCCTCTTCAACACGCCTGGACAGAACTTGGAGCACCCCGATGCGCGCCCTTTCCCGCGACCTTCTCCCCCTGGCCATGGCGGCCGGCCTGATCGCCGTCGCCTTCATCGCCCCCGTCCGCGCTGCCGACAAGGCGCCCGGCCTGCGTCCCGCCACCGCCCAGAAGATCGAACTCGGCTACGTCACCGGCGTCGCCTATTACACCTCCGAGAATGACGGCTATCACGTCGTCGCCACGCTGAGCGTCGCCGACGGCGCGCCGGTACGCGTCGCCGCCACGCTCCAGCCGGAGCAGGCGATGAGCTTCTCGGTGCCGGGCGCGCCCGATGGCGCCAGCCGCACCGTCGAGATCGCCCGCCGCGGCGACGTGCTGACGGTGAACGAGCCCGCCCGCCTCGTGCTGAACTGAGCGGCCCGGCAGTCCAAAAGCAGAAAGCCCGGCGCTAGGCCGGGCTTTTTTGTTTGTCGTGGTCCTCAGGACGAGGTCGCTTCTGAAGGAGGCTGGAAAGCCCGTTCAGGCCGCCGTGATCTTCTTTGCCGTCTCGGGCAGGCGCTTGTCGAGATAGGCGCCGACGACCTCCATCAACTCCTCGGTCTTGCCGTCGAAGAAATGGTTGGCGCCCGCGACCGTCTGCTGGTCGATGACGATGCCCTTCTGCGTCTTCAGCTTCTCGACCAGGCCGGTGACCGCGGAGAACGGCACCACCGCGTCCTTGTCACCATGCACGAACAGGCCGGAGGACGGGCAGGGGGCGAGGAAGGAGAAGTCGTAGAGGTTCGCCGGGGCGGCGATCGAGATGAAGCCCTCGACCTCGGGCCGGCGCATCAGGAGCTGCATGCCGATCCAGGCGCCGAAGGAGAAGCCGGCGATCCAGCAGGCGCGCGCGTCCGGGTTGATCGACTGCGCCCAGTCCAGCGCCGCGGCGGCATCCGCCAGCTCGCCCTGGCCGTGGTCGAACGTGCCCTGCGAGCGGCCGACGCCGCGGAAGTTGAAGCGCAGCGTCGAGAAGCCCCGGTTCACGAACTGGTAGTAGAGGTTGTAGACGACCGGGTTGTTCATCGTGCCGCCGAACTGCGGGTGCGGGTGCAGGATGATGGCGATCGGCGCGTGGCGCTGCTTGGCCGGCTGGTAGCGGCCCTCGAGCCGCCCCTTCTCGCCGGTGAAAATGACCTCAGGCATGTAGTGCGTGACCTTGGATGCGGCGGGGCAAGGCGAATCCGTCGGGAGGGGCCGGCATGTGCGCGTCCGGCGCGTGTCCCAAAGGACTGCTTTACCGCAGGCGCCTTGACGACAAAGGGTAAGAACCCTAACTTATTAGAATAATTCTAAGTTTCTACGTTGGGTTGCGGTTGCGTCGCATGCAATCTGCGCGCCCGGCACGCCCTTCGAAGATGACGGATGCCAAGCTATGCAGGACGTCGCCTGAATTTGCAAGCATATAGCGGAAAGGACAGGCAGACTGCGTGACGCTTTCCTATATAGGGGGCGGCCGCGCAATTTCGAGCCCGAAGGTCGGGCCGAAGTCTTCGAGCCGATACACTGATGAGCGAACGCACCTATCTCGACCACAACGCCACCTCGCCGATCCGGCCGGAGGCCCGCGCCGCGCTTCTCGAAGCGCTGGACGCGACCGGCAACGGTTCTTCCGTGCATGGCGAGGGCCGCTCCGCGCGGGCGATGATCGAGGCCGCGCGAGCGCGAGTGGCGGCGCTGGTCGGCGCCGATCCGCGCGGCGTCGTCTTCACCTCCTGCGGCACCGAGGCCGACACGCTGGCGCTGACGCCTGATTTCCGCCGCGGCGAGGAACCCTTGTCCTTCGACGTGCTGCTGGTGAGCGCGGTGGAACACGCCGCCGTGCTGCGCGGCCACCGCTTCCCCGCCGACCGGGTCGAAGTGCTGCCGGTCGATGCGCGCGGGCGCGTGCGGCTCGACCTCTATGACGCGGCGCTTCAGCGCCATGCCGAGGCCGGGCATCGGATGCTCGTCTCGGTCATGCTGGCCAATAACGAGACCGGGGTGATTCAGCCTATCGCCGAGATCGCCCGCCGGGCGCATGCGCATGGCGCGCTCGTCCATAGCGACGCGGTGCAGGTCGCCGGGCGCATGAAGGTGTCGATCGCCGATCTCGGCGTCGACCTCGTTTCCGTTTCCGCCCACAAGCTTGGCGGCGCGCCGGGGGGCGGTGCGCTGATCATGGCGGACCCCGATCTGCGGCCCGCGCCGGTCTTCGCCGGCGGCGGCCAGGAGCGCGGGCTTCGCGCCGGCAGCGAGAACGTGCCGGCCATCGCCGCCTTCGGCGCGGCGGCCGAACGCGCGGCCGCCTGTGCGGAAGCCGACGCCGCGCGCATAGGCGACTTGCGCGAGCGGCTTGAAGACGCTCTAAGGTGCGAATTCCCCGAGCTGGTCCTGCTCGTCGGCGATGTCGACCGCCTGCCCAACACCTCCTGCCTCGCGCTTCCCGGCGTGGCGGCGGAGACCGCGGTGATCGCGCTCGATCTCGCCGGCGTGGCGGTGAGCGCCGGATCGGCCTGCTCGTCGGGCAAGGTCCAGGCCTCGCATGTGCTGGGAGCGATGGGCGTGCCCGAGCGCATTGCGCGCGCGGCTTTCCGCCTGTCCTTCGGCTGGTCGAGCGGGGAAGAGGATGTCGACCGGGCACTCGGCGCGTTCCGCCGGGTGTTGCCGGGACTTTTGCGTCGCCGCGCGGCGGCGTGAGGGAAGGGCGCCGCGTCTCGCGGCGATAAAGGCCACCGGGCGGCGCGCGAAGCCCGGCGGAAGACGTGTTGACCTGACCCGCGGGCCTTGACCCCGCGTGGGAGAGGAGATGAGACGATGCCGGCCGTACAGGAGACAGTGGACCAGGTCCGCTCCATCGATGTCGATCAGTACAAGTACGGGTTCTTCACGGAGATCGAGTCCGAGAAGGCGCCGAAGGGCCTGACCGAGGATACGATCCGCTTCATTTCGGCCAAGAAGGACGAGCCGGAATGGATGCTGGAATGGCGGCTCGAAGCCTTCCGCCGCTGGCAGACCATGCGCGAGCCGGAATGGGCGCGGGTGAGCTATCCGCCGATCGCCTATCAGGAGCTCTATTACTATTCCGCGCCGAAGCGGAAAGAGGGCCCGAAGTCGATCGACGACATCGACCCGGAGATCCTCGCGACCTATGAGAAGCTCGGCATCCCGCTGCGCGAGCGCGACGCGCTGCTCGGCATCGAGAGCGGCGGCGCGCGCGTGGCCGTCGACGCCGTGTTCGACTCTGTCTCGGTGGCGACCACCTTCAAGGAGGAGCTCGCCAAGGCCGGCGTGATCTTCATGCCGATCTCCGAGGCGATCCGCGAGTACCCGGAGGTGGTCAGGAAGTATCTCGGCTCGGTCGTCCCGGTCACCGACAACTTCTTCGCCACGCTGAACTCGGCGGTGTTCTCCGACGGCTCCTTCGTCTACGTGCCGAAGGGCGTGCGCTGCCCGATGGAGCTCTCGACCTATTTCCGCATCAATGAGCGCAACACCGGCCAGTTCGAGCGCACGCTGATCATCGCCGACGAGGGCGCCTATGTGAGCTACCTCGAAGGCTGCACCGCGCCGATGCGCGACGAGAACCAGCTTCACGCCGCCGTGGTCGAACTCGTCGCCCTTGCGGACGCCGAGATCAAGTACTCGACGGTGCAGAACTGGTATCCGGGCGACAGCCAGGGCAAGGGCGGCATCTTCAACTTCGTCACCAAGCGCGGCGACTGCCGCGGCGACCGCTCGAAGATCTCCTGGACGCAGGTGGAGACCGGCTCGGCCATCACCTGGAAGTACCCGAGCTGCATCCTGCGCGGCGACAATTCGCAGGGCGAGTTCTACTCCATCGCCATCTCGAACGGGCGCCAGCAGGTCGACAGCGGCACCAAGATGATCCACCTCGGCAAGAACACGTCGAGCCGGATCATCTCCAAGGGCATCGCGGCGGGCCACTCGGACAACACCTATCGCGGTCTTGTCTCGGCCCACCGCAAGGCGACCAACGCGCGCAACTTCACCAACTGCGACAGCCTGCTGATCGGCGACAAATGCGGCGCGCACACCGTGCCCTACATCGAGTCGAAGAACTCGACGGCGCATTTCGAGCACGAGGCGACCACCTCGAAGATCTCCGAGGACCAGCTGTTCTATTGCCGCCAGCGCGGGCTCGATCCCGAGGAGGCCACGGCGCTGATCGTCAACGGCTTCGTCAAGGACGTGCTGCAGCAGCTGCCAATGGAGTTCGCGGTCGAGGCGCAGAAGCTGATCGCGGTGAGCCTCGAAGGCTCGGTGGGCTGACGGCCCTTTCCCGATGACGTCATCCCGGACGCGGCGCCGCCGCGATCCGGGATCGCTTCCCAGATTTCAGCGCGCTCCCGACGGACGACGCGCTCCAGATACGGAATTGATGAAATGGCCATGCTCGAAATCGACAACCTGCACGCCAAGATCGACGGCGACGAGGGGCAGGAAATCCTCAAGGGCCTCTCGCTGAAGGTGAACCCCGGCGAGGTCCACGCCATCATGGGCCCGAACGGCTCCGGCAAGTCGACGCTCTCCTACATCCTGGCCGGCAAGGAGGACTACGAGGTCACCGACGGCTCGGTCACGCTCGACGGCGAGGACCTCTTGGAGATGGAGATCGACGAGCGCGCCGCGAAGGGCGTGTTCCTCGCCTTCCAGTACCCGGTCGAGGTGCCCGGCGTCGCCACCATGACCTTCCTGCGCTCGGCGCTGAACGCGCAGCGCAAGAAGCGCGGCGAGGCGGAGATCTCCACCCCCGACTTCCTGCGCCTCGTGCGCGACAAGGCGGCGAACCTCGGCATCAGCCAGGACATGCTGCGGCGCGGCGTCAATGTCGGCTTCTCCGGCGGCGAGAAGAAGCGCGCCGAGATCCTGCAGATGGCCATTCTCGAGCCGAAGCTGTGCATCCTCGACGAGACCGATTCCGGCCTCGACATCGACGCGCTGAAGGTCGTCTCCGAGGGCGTCAACGCGCTGCGCTCGCCCGACCGGGCGATGATCGTCATCACCCACTACCAGCGCCTGCTCAATCACATCGTGCCGGACTTCGTGCATGTCATGCACAAGGGCCGCATCGTCCGCTCGGGCGGCAAGGAACTGGCGCTGGAGCTGGAAGCCAACGGCTATGCCGAGTACCAGCAGGACGCGGCGTGAGGAGGGGGCGATGAACGCTGAGATACGTCCTATCCGTACCCCGGCCGAGCAGGCGCTGATCGCCGAGCTCGGCGGTCTGCCGGCCGGCACCGACCGCCTCGCCGATTTGCGCCGCGCCGCCGCCCGCTCCTTCGAGGAGCACGGCCTGCCGCATCGCCGCGTCGAGGAGTGGAAATACACCGACCTGCGCACGCTGATGCGCGACGCTGTGCCGGTCGCCGGCAGCGCCGCCGTCGCCGAAGCGGATGCGCGCGCCACCGCGCTGCGCGAGGTGGAGGTACGCCGCATCGTCGTCGCCAATGGCGCCGTGGTGCCGGAGCTTTCCGACCTCGCCGGCCTCGAAGCGGGGCTAGCCGTCACCACGCTCGCCGCCGCCATCGCGTCCGGCGACGAGGTGCTGAGCCGCGTCGGCGGCATACTGCCGGGCCGCTACGACGCCGCGCTGGCGCTCAACACCGCGCTGGCCAAGGACGGCGTCGTCCTCACCGTGGCGCCGGGCGCGATCCTCGAGCGACCGATCCACGTCGCCCATGTCTTCGCCGGCGATGCGGCAGCGGCGAGCTATGCCCGCTCGCTGGTGGTGGTCGGCGCCGGCGCGAAGCTCACCTATGTCGAGAGCTTCGAAGGGCCGGAGGCGATCGCCTATCAGGCCAACAGCGTCACCGAATTCGTGGTCGGCGACGAGGCGCATCTCGACGTGGTGCGCCTCCAGCAGGAGGGCGGCAGCGCCTTCCATCTGTCGACCATCCTGTTCGATGTCGGTCGCCACGCGCAGGTCCACGCCTTCACCTTCGCGACCGGCGCCAGCGTGGCGCGCACCTCGCTCTATGCGACGCTGTCGGGCGATGCCAGCCATGTAAGCTTCAACGGCGCGGCGCTGCTCAAGGGTCGCCAGCACTCGGATTCGACGCTGTTCGTCGACCACCAGGTGCCGGGCTGCGAGAGCCGCGAGCTGTTCAAGACCGTGCTCGACGACTCTTCCCGTGGCGTGTTCCAGGGCAAGATCGTCGTCCGCCAGGCGGCGCAGAAGACCGACGGGCGGATGATGAGCCGCGCGCTCCTGCTCGGCGAGGACGCCGAGATGGACAACAAGCCGGAGCTGGAGATCTTCGCCGACGACGTCGCCTGCGGCCATGGCGCCACCTGCGGCGACATCGACGAGGAGCTGCTGTTCTACCTGCGCGCCCGCGGCATCCCGCTGAAGGAGGCGCAGAGCCTCCTCGTGCAGGCCTTCGTCGGCGAGGCCATCGAGACGGTCAAGCATGACGGCCTGCGCGAGGCGCTGGTCGAGCAGGCGGAAGCCTGGCTCAAGGCGCGGGCGTGAGGCGCGGCTAGGCCGCATTAGGATCGTCATGGCCGGGCTTGGCCCGGCCATCCACGTCTTCCTTCCACGCGTAAGGCGTGGATGCCCGGGCCAAGCCCGGGCATGACGGCGTACCGAAGGCGCCGTCCATGACGGGTGAAGCCATGACCACCATCCACCCCGCCGTCGCAAACGGCACTTACGACGTCGCCCGCGTGCGCCAGGATTTCCCGATCCTGTCACGCCAAGTCTACGGCAAGCCTCTGGTCTATCTCGACAACGCCGCCTCGGCGCAGAAGCCGGTGCAGGTGCTGGACCGCATGCGCTTCGCCTATGAGAACGAATATTCCAACGTCCATCGCGGCCTGCACTTCCTCGCCAATGCGATGACGGAAGCCTATGAGCAGGCGCGCGAGCGCTGCCGCGTCTTCCTGAACGCCCCGACGCTGGAAGAGGTGATCTTCACCCGCTCTGTCACCGGCGCCATCAACCTCGTCGCCTCCTCGCTCGGCCAGTCGATCGAGGAGGGTGACGAGATCATCCTCTCGATCATGGAGCACCACTCCAACATCGTGCCGTGGAACTATCTGCGCGAGCGCAAGGGCGCGGTGATCCGCTGGGTGCCGGTGACCGAGGACGGCGCCTTCGACCTCGACGCCTTTAAGGAACTGCTCAACGAGCGCACCAAGATCGTCGCCGTCACCCACATGTCGAACGTGCTGGGAACGGTGACGCCGCTCAAGGAGATCGCCCGCCTCGCCCATGAGGCCGGCGCGGTGGTGGTGGCGGACGGCGCGCAGGCGGCGGTGCACATGCCGGTCGACGTGGTCGACCTCGACGTCGATTTCTACGGCGTCACCGGCCACAAGCTCTACGGCCCGACCGGCATCGGCGTGCTCTACGGCAAGCGCGCGCTGCTGGAGAAGATGCCGCCCTATGAAGGCGGCGGCGAGATGATCCGCACCGTCACCGAGAGTGGCGTCACCTATGGCGAGCCGCCGCACCGCTTCGAGGCCGGCACGCCGCCCATCGTGCAGGCGATCGGCCTCGGCGAGGCGCTGGCCTATATGGAGAGCCTCGGCCGCGAGCGGATCGCTGCGCACGAAGCCTCGCTCGGCGCCTATGCCAAGGAGCGGCTCTCGCGCATCAATTCGGTGCGCATCTATGGCGACGCGCCGGGCAAGGGCGCCATCTTCGCCTTCGACGTGAAGGGGGCGCATCCTCACGACATCGCGACGATCATCGACCGCGCCGGGGTGGCGGTGCGCGCGGGCACCCATTGCGCGATGCCGCTTCTGGGGCGATATGGTGTAACGGCGACGTGCCGGGCGTCGTTCGCGCTCTACAACACGCATGAGGAGGTCGACGTGCTCGCCGACGCCCTCATAAAGGCTCAGGATCTGTTCGCATGAGCGAAACCCAGATATCCGACGGCCCGAACGCTCCGGCGATCGAGTCCGCCATCCCGCAGGAAGAACTGGACCGGCTGACCGACGACATCGTCGGCGCGCTGAAGACCGTCTACGACCCGGAGATCCCGGTCGACATCTACGAGCTCGGCCTGATCTACAAGGTCGACATCGCCGATGACCGCCAGGTGGCGGTGGAGATGACGCTGACCACGCCGAACTGCCCCTCGGCCGCCGAGCTGCCGGGCATGGTGGAAGGCGCGGTGGCGAGCGTGGGCGGCGTCTCGGGCGTGACCGTCAACCTCACCTTCGACCCGCCCTGGGACCAGGGCCGGATGTCGGAGGAGGCGCGCCTGGCGCTGAACCTCTGGTGAGCGAGACGCCCGTACCGCCGCCGATCGCCGGCGTGGTGGAAACCGGGCTCTATGTCGACGAGATGCCGCGCGCCCGCGACTTCTACGAGCGCGTGCTCGGCCTCAAGCCGATGATCGCCGACGGGCGCTTCTGCGCCTATGACGCCGGGCCGGGCAGCGTGCTGCTGCTGTTCAAGCGCGGGGCGACGCTGGAGCCGGTGGCGATGGCCGAGGGCACCATTCCCCCGCATGACGGGCACGGCCCGCTGCATTACGCGCTGGCGATCCCCAAGGGCTCGGTCGAGCAATGGGCGGCGCATCTCGCCGCGCACCATGTGGCGGTCGAGAGCCGGGTCGACTGGAAGGGCGGCGGCGTCAGCCTCTATTTCCGCGACCCGGACGAGAACTTGGTCGAGCTGGCGACGCCGGGCCTGTGGCCGAACTACTAGCCCCTCGTCCTCATCCCGGCCCCGGCAACAGGAGGAGACGCGCATGGAGCGGTTCACCGGCGGCTGCCTGTGCGGCGACGTGCGGATCGTGGCGACGGGGCGCCCCTACCGGGTAGGCCTGTGCCACTGCCTCGACTGCCGCAAGCATCACGGGGCGCTGTTCCACGCCTCGGCGATCTTCCCCAAGGAGGCGGTGACCATCGAGGGCGAGACGCGCGACTATGCGGGGCGGTTCTTCTGCCCGCGCTGCGGCTCCTCCGTCTTCGGGCGCACCGGCGACGAGGTCGAGGTGAATCTGGGGACGCTGGACGCGCCCGACCAGTTCGTGCCGACCTACGAGCTCTGGACCGTCCGCCGCGAATCCTGGCTGCCGCCGTTCCCGCTCGCGCACCATTACGAGCATGACCGCGAGGGCACGGGCCGCTTCGAGGAGTAGGGGCTTCTCTCTTGCCTGCATCCCCTGCATACCCCATCTTAGGGGCACCGATCCGTCGGCCTTGAACCGGCGCCGATTAGGAGTTGAGACATGGCCGACCTGCGTTCCCGTCCTCCCGTCATGACGCTGACCGACGCCGCTGCCGAGCGCGTGCGGGCGATCATCGCGCGCTCCGACAAGCCGGTCGCCGGCCTTCGCGTCGGCATCAAGAATGCCGGCTGCGCCGGCATGGAATACACGATGGAGTTCGCCGAGGAGGCCGGGCGCTTCGACGAGGTGGTCGAGGACAAGGGCGTGAAGGTGCTGATCGACCCCAAGGCGATCATGTACCTGCTCGGCACGCAGATGGACTACAAGACCGACAAGCTCTCCGCCCAGTTCGTGTTCAACAACCCGAACCAGACCTCGGCCTGCGGCTGCGGCGAATCGGTCGCCATCACCCCGGTGAAGCGCGACGTCGCCGACGCCCACGCGTGAGGTTGGCGCTTCTTCAGGCTCTACGGCTTCAACATCCTTCGAGGCTGGCCGTTGGCCAGCACCTCAGGATGAGGTGGCTCTGTAGAACAACCTCATCCTGAGGTGCGAGCGTAGCGAGCCTCGAAGGATGCTGAAGCCGAGCGCCGCCCCTAGCCGAGCCGTCCCGTGACCCCCGACGACGTCGCCGACATCTTCGCCGCCTTCCGGCCTGTGCGCTGCCGGCGCATGTTCGGCGGGCTGGGCATCTATGCCGATGGGGTGATGTTCGGCCTCGTCGCCTTCGAGCGCATCTATCTCAAGGCCGATCCCGACTTTTCCCGCGACCTCGAAGCCATGGGCGCGGAGCGCTTCACCTATGAGGCCAAGGGGCGGCAGGTGAGCCTGCCCTACTGGACCTTGCCCGAAAGCGCCATCGACGACGCCGAGGCGGCGGCCGAGCTTGCCGCCCGCGCCCTGCGCGTCGCGCTCGCTGCGGCCGCCTCGAAGCCGCCGCGGCGCCCCAAGCGCGCGAAGGGCTGAACCCGCCGCCCGGCGTTACGCGACCGGGGCGAGAATGCCAACTCGCTGGAATATCTATGAAACAACCTCATCCTGAGGTGCTCGGCGCAGCCGAGCCTCGAAGGATGGTCGTTGCAACGCACCCGGACGAGCCTCCTTCGAGGCCCGGCCGTTGGCCGGGCACCTCAGGATGAGGGTCGTCTTGGGTGGGGCAGGTGTACTTGGGGGTAGGCGAGGCGGGCCTCAGCCCGCCTTGATCTTCACCGGACGCAGCAGGAAGGCCGGCAGGTGCGAGGTGTCGGCCGGCTCGTCGACCGGCGCGCGCTCGCTGCGGCGATGGGTGAGCGGGGTGACCGGCGCGCGGGCCGGGGCCGGCGCGGGCGGGCCCGGCTTCTCGCCGCGCGGGCGACGCTCGCCGCGGGCGGCGACGGGCCCCTCGGCGGCGGCGATGGGCGCGTTGTCGACTTCCTCGACCTTCTCGCGCCGGCGGGCCGGACGGGCGCCGCGGCGCTCCTCCTCGCGCGGCTCGCCCTTGCGGCCGCGCTCCCCGCCCTTGCGCTCGCCGCGCTCGGGACGGTCGCGGCGCGGGCGCGCCTCGGAGGGCGGCAGCGCGTCGAGGGAAGAACCTTCCCTCCAGTCGATGGAACGGCCGATCAGCTTCTCGATCGCCGCCAGCGACTTGGTGTCGGCGGGGGTGACGAGGGTGAAGGCGGCGCCGGAGCGACCGGCGCGGCCGGTGCGGCCGATGCGGTGGACATAGTCCTCCGCATGGTGCGGCGTGTCGTAGTTGAAGACGTGGCTCACGGCGGGGATGTCGAGGCCGCGCGCGGCGACGTCGGAGGCCACCAGCAGGTTCGCTTCGCCGGTGCGGAACTGGTCGAGCGCCTGCATGCGCGAGCGCTGGTCCATGTCGCCATGCAGCGCGACGACGTTGAAGCCGTGGCGCTTGAGCGACTTATGGACGACCGCGACCTCGCTCTTGCGGTTGCAGAAGATGATGCCGTTCTGCAGGTTGTCGGCGGAGTTGATGAGCTCGCGCAGCGTCTCGCGCTTGGCGAAGTCTTCCTTGCCGCAGGCCACCAGAAACTGGGTGATATTGGCCGCGGTGGAGGAGGGGCGCGACGCCTCGACCTGCACCGGGTTCGACAGGAACTGCGCGACGAGGCGCTGGATCTCCGGCGGCATGGTGGCCGAGAAGAACAGCGTCTGCCGGGTGAAAGGCACCAGCTTGCAGACGCGCTCGATGTCCGGGATGAAGCCCATGTCCAGCATGCGGTCGGCCTCGTCGATGACGAGGATCTCGATGCCGGAGAGCAGCAGGCGCCCGCGCTCGACGTGGTCGAGGAGGCGGCCGGGGGTGGCGATCAGCACGTCGACGCCGCGCAGCAGCTTGGCGTCCTGGTCGCCGAAGGAGACGCCGCCGATCAGGAGGGCGACGTTCAGCTTGTGGTTCTTGCCGTATTTGGTGAAGTTCTCCTCCACCTGCGCGGCCAGCTCGCGGGTCGGCTCGAGGATGAGCGTGCGCGGCATGCGGGCCCGGGCGCGGCCCTGCTCCAGCATCGTGAGCATCGGCAGGGTGAAGGCCGCCGTCTTGCCGGTGCCGGTCTGGGCGAGGCCCAGCACGTCGCGGCGGGCGAGCACATGAGGAATGGCCTGCGCCTGGATCGGCGTCGGCTCGGTGTAACCTGCATCGGCGACGGCCGAGAGCACCTTGTCGCTCAGGCCCAGTTCGTTAAAAGGCATCTGGGGTCAATTCTACGGCTGCGCACCGCTGGCCGGGGCCCCGGGCCGTGGCCGGGGATGGCGTGATCGTCGTCGCGCGGAGCGCATCGGTCGGATAGGATCGGACGACGCGTTGCACCATATGCATAACGCCTCGAAAGTCAATGGTTTTCACCGCTGTCAAGGGCTTTCCGGCGCGTGCCGGCCTTACCGCGGTGCGGAAGGGCAGGTCGCGCGATGAGCCGCGCATTCGTGAAGGAAGACAGCGGCGCCGACAGCCTGCCGGAACGGCCGGTCAGCCCGCATCGCAACCTTGTGACCCGCAGGGGCCTGGCGCTGATCGAGGCCGAGCTGGCGCGCCATCGCGCCGCGCTCGCCGCCGCCGGCGCGAAGGGCGACCGCGACGGCGCGGCGCAGGCTTCGCGCGAGCTGCGCTACTGGTCTTCGCGCCGCGCCAATGCCGAGCCGGTCGACCCGCCGGCGGAAGGCGAGGCGATTACCTTCGGCATGCAGGTGACGCTGGAGGCCGAGGACGGCGCGCAGCGCCGCTTCCGCATCGTCGGCGAGGACGAGGCGGAGCCGCGCGAGGGGCGCATCGCCTGGATCTCGCCGGTCGCCCGCGCGCTGATGGGCAAGTGGATCGGCGACGAGGTCAGCCTGCCGGTCGGCACGATGGAGATCGTCGCGGTCGATCCGGCGCCGGAAGCCACGGCACCCGAAGCTATGGGGCCATCGTGATCATTCCCGTCGAGACGCTCATGGTCTTCGCGCCGGCCGCGCTGGCGCTGAACCTCACCCCCGGCAACGACATGCTGTTCTGCCTCGGGCAAGGCATGAAGTCGGGCCCGCGCGCAGGCATCGCCGCAAGCTTCGGCATCGCCGCCGGGGTGTTCCTGCACACGCTCGCCGCCGCGGTCGGGCTGGCGGCGCTGCTCGCCACCCATCCCGGCGCCTTCGCCGTGCTGCGCTGGGCGGGCGCCGCCTATCTCGTCTATCTCGCCATCCAGGCGATCCGCGGTGCCGGCGCCCTCCACGCCGCGCCCGCGGCACGCCGGGCCTCGGCCCTGAAGGCGTGGCGCGAGGCGGTGCTGGTGAGCCTGCTCAACCCGAAGGTCGCCATCTTCGTGCTGGCCTTCCTGCCGCAATTCGTCGATCCCACGCGCGGCGACAGCTTCACCCAGTTCATGCTGCTCGGCCTGGTGCTGAATGTCGGCGGCACCATCGTGAATTGCCTCGTGGGTGGTTTCGCCGGCTCCATCAGCCGTGGGTTGACGCAGCGGCCGAGCCTCTCCGCATGGCTGCAAAGATTTACCGGCGCATTGCTCCTGGGCCTTGCGGCGCGTATTGCCTTCGACCGTCATTGACGCTCTATTCAGGAGCTTTTCTTGAGGCCCCATTTGATCGACGGGGGCCGAGCCAAGGTAACCGTGCAGAAAATGGGCCGACTGAAGACCGAGGACATCGAACTCGTCGGGCAATCCGGGCTGTTCGACGAGGCCTGGTACCTTGAGCAGCATCCCGAGTTCATCGGACCCTATGCCCAGCCTCTGCGTCACTATCTCGAGATCGGCTGGCGACGGGGCGATGCACCGTCCCCTTATTTCGATGCGGCGCACTACCTCTCCGCGAACCCCGACGTCGCCGCGGCCGGGGTGAACCCGCTGCTGCACTATGTCCGCTTCGGCCGCAACGAAGGGCGGGCGATGCGGGCCATGCCGCAGACCGACGCGGCCGACGACATCGCCTTCTCGGTCATCCTCGCCACCTACAACCGGGCCGGCATCATCGAGGATTCGATCCGCTCGATCCTCGCCCAGACGCACCGCAATTTCGAGCTGATCATCGTCGATGACGGCTCGGCGGACGGCACCGAGGCGCTGGTGCGCGAGCGCTTCGCCGCCGAGTTCGCGGATGGGCGCATCACCTATATCCGCTTCTCGCGCAATCTCGGCGTGTCGGCGGCGCGCAATGCCGGGCTGCTGGCGGCGCGCAACCCGTGGATCGCCTATGTCGATTCCGACAATGTGGTCGACCCGCGCTTCCTCGACGCCTTCGCCCGCCGCATCGTGATGAACGAGGGCGTGCGCACCCTTTACGCCCGCTTCTTCCAGGAGAGCGTGCCGCGCGTGGTCGGCCGAGCCTTCGATCTCGAGGCGCTCAGGCGCGACAACTACATCGACCTCGGTGTGTTCGTGCACCACGCGGCCTGCTTCCAGGAGCTCGGCGGCTTCGACATCAGCCTGCGCCGGCTGGTCGACTGGGACCTGATCCTGAAATATCTCCACCGCTACCCGCCGGTCTTCGTCGGCGAGGTGCTGATGACCTACCGTGACCGCGACGGGAAGAAGCTCGGGCGCATCACCGACCGCGAGGCGGTGACGCTGCCCATGGCGCGCATCCTGCGGCGCTACGATGTCTGCCCGACCGTGACCAGCGTCATCGTCTGCTACAACCAGGCGGAGTACATCGCCGAGGCGATCGAGAGCGTGCTGGCCCAGCGCGGCGACTTCTACCAGGACATCGTCGTCGCCGACGACGGCTCGACCGACGGCACGGCGGAGATCGTCCAGCGCTACTGCGAGAAGAACCGCTGGCGCATGCGCTCCATCGGCGACGGCATCAACCGCGGCATCTCCGGCAATTTCCGCCGGAGCTTCGCCACCGCCGCCGGCGCCTATCTCGCCATTCTCGAAGGCGACGACTACTGGAGCGACCGCGACAAGATCGCCAAGCAGGTGGCGTTCCTCGAAGCCAATCCCGACTGCTCGATGGTGTTCTCCAAGATCGAGGTGGAGGCGGCCGGCAGCCGGCGCCGCACCACGCTGGAACGCCAGGACCGCATCCGCAAGAACAAGCTGGATGCCGCGGATTTCCTCGCCGATCCCAGCCTCAACCTCATCGCCAACCTGTCGAGCTGCATGTTCCGCAGCGACCTGATGAAGGAACTGCCCGGCATCCTCTATCGCCACCGGCTGAGCGAGATGGGCCTCGCCTTCCACCTCGACCGCTTCGGCGCCATTGGCTACCTGAACCGGCCGATGAGCGTCTACCGCATGCACGCGCAGGGCACCTGGAGCGGCGCCTCGGCGGAGATGAAGCTGAGCAGCGGCCGCCAGGTCCGCGAGGTCGCCAAGCTCGTGGCGCGCGACCGCTACAAGGGCGCGATCCAGGACATCCTCGACCGGCATTATACGCAGGCACCGACGGCGTGAGGGCGTAAGCCGTCATCCCCGCCGAAGGCGAAGCCGTAGAGCCGGGATAGTGCACCCTCATCCTGAGGTGCGAGCGCAGCGAGCCTCGAAGGATGGTCGTCACAGCGCGCCCGGACGAGCATCCTTCGAGGCCCGGCCGTTGGCCGGGCACCTCAGGATGAGGTGGGGCCAGCGGAAACCAGCCCTCAAATATCCAGCAGTTCCTCGCTGGCGAAAGCCGCGCGCTCGGAGATGAAGGCGAAGCGGCTCTCGGGCTTATTGCCCATCAGCCGCTCGACGATGTCGGCGGTCGCGGCGCGCTCGGCTTCCTCGATGCTGACGCGCAGCAGCGTGCGCGTCTTGCGGCTCATCGTGGTCTCCTTCAACTGCGCCGGCATCATTTCGCCGAGGCCCTTGAAGCGGCCGATCTCCACCTTGCCGCGGCCGGAGAATTCCTTCTTCAGCAACTCGTCGCGGTGCGCCTCGTCGCGCGCATAGAGCGTCTTGGCGCCCTGGCTGATGCGGTAGAGCGGCGGCACGGCGAGGAAGAGGTGGCCGTTCTCGATCAGCTTCGGCATCTGCCGGAAGAAGAAGGTGACGAGCAGCGAGGCGATGTGGGCGCCGTCGACGTCGGCGTCCGTCATGATGATCACGCGCTCGTAGCGCAGGTCTTCCTCGCGGTAATGCGTTCCGGTGCCGCAGCCCAGTGCTTGCATCAGGTCGGCGAGCTGCTGGTTCTGCGCGAGCTTGTCGCGCCCGGCGCTGGCGACGTTGAGGATCTTTCCGCGCAGTGGCAGCACGGCCTGGGTCTGGCGCTCGCGCGCCTGCTTGGCCGAGCCGCCGGCCGAGTCGCCCTCGACGATGAACAGCTCCGAGCCGGCCGCCGAATTGTTCGAGCAGTCGGCGAGCTTGCCGGGCAGGCGCAGCTTGCGCACGGCCGTCTTGCGGGAGATTTCCTTCTCCTGCCGGCGGCGCAGGCGCTCGTCGGCGCGCTCGATCACCCAGTCGAGCAGGCGCGAGGCCTGCGTCGGGTTGCCGCCGAGCCAGTGGTCGAAGGGATCGCGCAGCGCGGCCTCGACGATGCGGGTCGCCTCGGCGGTGGCGAGCTTTTCCTTGGTCTGGCCCTGGAATTCCGGCTCGCGCACGAAGACCGAGAGCATGGCGGCGCAGCCGGCCATCACGTCGTCGGTGGTGATGATTGAGGCGCGCTTGGTGTTGCCGGTACGCTCGGCATGGTCGCGCAGGCCCTTGAGCAGCACCGAGCGCAGCCCCGCCTCATGCGTGCCGCCCTCGGCGGTCGGGATGGTGTTGCAATAGGAAGAGATGGCCCCGTCGGCATCGCCCAGCCACGCCACCGCCCATTCCGCCGAGCCATGGCCGCCGGGGCGCGAGGTCTTGCCGGCGAAAACATCCGGGTGGACCAGCGTGTGGCCTTCGATGTCGGCGGCGAGATAATCCTTGAGGCCGCCGGGGAAGCGGAACACCGCCTTTTCCGGGATCTCGCTGCCGGCGACGAGCGAGGCGTCGCAGCTCCAGCGGATCTCGACGCCGCCGAAGAGGTACGCTTTGGAGCGCGCCATCTTGAACACGCGGGCCGGCTTGAACCGGGCGCCCTCGCCGAAGATCTGCGCGTCGGGATGGAAGCGCACGCGGGTGCCGCGGCGGTTCAGCACCCGGCCGACCTCCTGGATCGGCCCCTGCGGCAGGCCGCGCGAATAGGTCTGGCGGTACAGCATCTGCCCGCGCGCGACCTCGACCTCCAGCACGTCGGAGAGCGCGTTTACCACGGAGACGCCGACGCCGTGCAGGCCGCCCGAGGTCTCGTAGACCTTAGAGTCGAACTTGCCGCCGGCATGCAGCGTGGTGAGGATCACCTCCAGCGCCGACTTGCCGGGATATTTCGGGTGGTCCTCGATCGGGATACCGCGTCCGTTGTCGGTGACGGCGAGGAAGCCGTCCTCGGTCAGCTCGACATCGATGAAGCTGGCATGGCCGGCCACCGCCTCGTCCATGCAGTTGTCGATCACCTCGGCGAAGAGGTGGTGCAGCGCCTTCTCGTCGGTGCCGCCGATGTACATGCCCGGCCGGCGGCGGACCGGCTCCAGCCCTTCCAGCACCTCGATATGCGCGGCGGTGTAGCCGTTCTCTGCCGGGGGCGGTGCCTCGCCGCGCGCGGCAGCCTTCGCCGTCGGACGGGCCGGGCGCGGGGCGGGAGGAGCGGCGGAGAAGAGGTCGTCGGCATTCGACATGGGCGGGATTTCGGCTCGGATCTCTCGGGCGATGATTCGGTGTGCACCAGCACTATGGCAGGCGCAAGCCCAAACCGGAACGCTCCGTGAACATATCGGGGCGGCTCGGGCGAGGCGCGCTCGCCAACGCGCCGTCATCCTGAGGTGCCCGGCGTCTCGCCGGGCCTCGAAGGATGCTCGTCCGGGCGCGCTGTAGCAACCATCCTTCGAGGCTCGCTGCGCTCGCACCTCAGGATGACGGCGTATCGTGAGCAAGGCGTGCAGGCGCTCGCCAATCCTCAGCGCTTGCGCAGCCGCTTCCGGTTCGCCCGCACCTTCCGGCGGTAGAGGGCGACGATCTGCGGCGCCGCCCGGTCGAGCTTGCCGGAAGCGGCGGCGGAGGCGAGATGGGCGTTGGCCTCGCCGAGCGCCAGGGTCTTCTCCGTCACCATCCGCACCGCCTCGATTCCGGCGGCGAGGTCGCCGCGCGCCAGCTTCGTCATCCGCTCGGCCACCACCTCTTGCGCGTCGAGGCCGAGGCGGGCGAGGTCGAGGGACAGCGGGAAGAGGTCGAAGGGATACATGACGCGATACTCCACAAGGCGGCCGGGCAGGGTAGGGCACCGCGCGGCAGGCGGGGAGGTAAGTCCCATCGCGTGCGACAGTTCCTGCGAAACCCGCGCATCCGCCATGCGATGCGCGCGCGCATCGCGTCTTCCGCCGGACATGCAGAAGGTGTAATGGCGCTCCTCCATGCGCGAGGGCTCCGCAGCGAGAGCCTTGCGGTTTGCCGGGAACATTGCAGGGATTGCCGCCATGAGCGACAGCAAGGCACGGATCGCCATCCTCGGGGCCTCGGGCTACACCGGCTCGGAGCTCGTCCGCCTGCTGCTGCGCCATCCGCGCGTCGAGATCGTCGCGCTGACCGCCGACCGCAAGGCGGGCCAGCCCATGGCGAGCGTGTTCCCGCAATTCGCGCCGTTCAAGCTGCCCGACCTGATCACCATCGAGCAAGTCGAGTGGAGCGGGGTCGACCTCGTCTTCTGCGCGCTGCCGCACGGTACGACGCAGCTCGTCATCAAGCAGGTGTTCGAGAGCGCGCCGCATGTGAAGGTGGTCGACCTCTCGGCCGATTTCCGGCTGCGCGACGCCGGCGCCTATGAGCAGTGGTATGGCCACCCGCACCAGGCGCTGGAGCTGCAGCAGGAGGCCGTCTACGGCATCGTCGAGCTCTACCGCGACGAGATCAAAAAGGCTCGGCTGGTCGCCAATCCCGGCTGCTACACCACGACGGCGATCCTGCCCGTGGTGCCGCTGATCGAGGCCGGCGCCATCGATCCCGAGCACATCGTCGTCGACGCCAAGAGCGGCGTCACCGGCGCGGGCCGCTCGGCCAAGGAGAACCTGCTCTACACCGAGGTGACGGACGGGATGCACGCTTACGGGGTGGGCAGCCACCGCCACATGGCCGAGCTCGACCAGGAGTTCACCAAGGCGGCCGGGCGCACTATCGTCCCGAGCTTCACCCCGCACCTCATCCCGATGAGCCGCGGCATCTACGCCACGATCTATTTGAAGACCGGCGCCGGCGTCGGCGCGGAAGGCGTGCATCGCGTGCTGGCCGATTTCTACCGCGGCGAGCCCTTCGTGCATGTGCTCCCGCTTGGCCAGGTGCCGCAGACGCGCTTCGTGAAGGGCTCCAACATGGCCTTCATCGGCGTGATCAAGGACCGCGCGCCGGACCGGGTGATCGTCATCGCGACCACCGACAATCTGGTGAAGGGCGCCTCCGGCCAGGCGGTGCAGAACATGAACCTCGTGCTCGGCTATCCCGAGACGCTGGGTCTGGAGCAGATCGCGCTGTTCCCGTAAGGGCAGACATCGGTCTTTCGCAGCATCCCCGACAGCGATATGGTCGACAGTATATCAGTCGGCCGATCAAGGTTGCTTTAGGGGAAATGCCATGCCGAATGCCATCCTTGCCTCGCGTCGCGGCGTGTTCGCCGCGCTTGCCTGCGGTTGCGCCGCCGCTGCCGGTCTTGGCCGCGGCTCGGCTTTCGCCGCCTCGCCGGCGGCGTCGACCTCGGTCTCGGCGGACGAGGCGCTGAGCCGGCTGAAGAGCGGCAATGCCGCCTTCGTCGGCGGCGAAAGCTGCACGCCGGCCGGCGGCCATGGCCATATCGCGCCGCTTGCCGCAGGGCAGGCGCCGTTCGCCGTGGTGGTGGGGTGCTCGGATTCCCGCACGCCGCCCGAGCACCTGTTCGATGGTAAGCTCGGCGAGCTGTTCATCGTGCGCGTCGCCGGCAACACGGTCGACCACACCGCGCTCGGCTCGATCGAGTACGGCGTGGCGGTGCTCGGCGCGCCGCTGGTGCTGGTGCTCGGCCATAGCGGCTGCGGCGCGGTCGAGGCGGCGACGAAGGTCGTCACCAAGGGCGCCACCTATCCCGGATCCATCGGGCAGATGGTGGAACCGATCGTACCGGCGGTGCGCAAGGCGCAGGGCATGAAGGGCGACCTCATGGCCAATGCGGTGCGCACCAATGTCGAGCTGGTGCTCGAGCAGATCGCCGCTGCCAGCCCACTGGTGGCGCAGGCCCGCGATGCGGGCAAGGTGCGGTTGGCCGGCGCGGTCTACGACCTCGCCAGCGGCAAGGTGGCCTTCCTCGACTGACCGACGAACGCCCGGCGCCGCCTCACAGCGGCGGCATGGCCTTGATATAGGCGGTGATCTGCTGCTTCAGCGCGGCGATGCGGGCCTGGTAGAGCGCGGTGAGGCAGGTCGCATTGGCGCCGCAGGCCGCGCGCGAGGTCAGGAAGGCGCGCGCCTCGTCATGCCGGTTGCCGTTCGCGCCCATCAGCATTGGCAGGCGGCCATAGGCGAACCACAGCCCGCCCATCTCGCTGTCGAGCGCGGAGAGCGCCGGGTCGGCGCAGACCGCCCGCTCGTCCGCCGCCTGCGCCTTGCCGCAGTCGAAGCTCGCGGCATGGGCCGGCGCGGAAAGGCCGATGCCGGCCAGCGCGGCGGCAAGCAGCGCCGTCCGCTTCACGACTTCACCTTCACATAGCTGCCCGGCGCGTCCTCCAGCGCCGGATAGGCCCCCTCGCCGGGAATGCGGGTGTCGGCGGGCACGCGGCGGCCGTCCAGTTCCTCGATCCATGAGAACCAGTCCGGCCACCAGGAGCCGGGATGCATCTCAGCCCGCGCGATCCAGTCCTCCAGCTTCCCCGTGGGGGCGTCGCCGGTCCAGTACTGGTACTTGCCGCGCTCGGGCGGGTTGATGACGCCGGCGATATGGCCGGAGCCGGCGAGCACGAAGCGTCCGGGATTGCCGAACAGCTGCACGCCGAGGAAGACGGACGGCGCCGGGGCGATGTGGTCCTCGCGCGTCGCCACGCTGTAGACCGGCAGGTCGATGGTCTTGAGGTCCAGGAGCTTGCCGGCGAGCATCAGCACGCCCTTGGCCAGCCGGTTGTCGAGGTAGCAATTGCGCAGATAGAAGGAGTGGTTGGCCGCCGGCAGCCGCGTCGAATCCGAGTTCCAGTAGAGGATGTCGAACGGGAAGGGCGCCTGGCCCTTCAGGTAGTTGTTGACGACATAGGGCCAGATCAGGTCGTTGGAGCGCAGCATGTTGAAGGCGTTCGCCATATGGCGGCCCTGCATCACGCCCGCCTCCAGCATCTTGCGCTCGAGATTGGCGACCTGCTCCTCGTCGATGAACACTTTCAGGTCGCCGGCATAGGTGAAGTCGACCTGGGTGGTGAGGAAGCTGGCCGAGCGCACGCCGGCCTTCTTGCCGGAGGCCGCGAGCCACGCCAGCGTCATCGCCAGCATGGTGCCGCCGACGCAATAGCCGACCGCGTGTACTTCCTTGGCGCCGCTCGCCTTCTTGGCGACCTCGAAGGCCTTGAGCACGCCGTCGCGCATATAGGCGTCGAAGCCCTTGGTGGCGAGCTCGGGGCCGGGATTGACCCAGGAGACCACGAACACCGTCAGCCCCTGCTTTACCGCCCAGCGGATGAAGGACTTTTCCGGGCTGAGGTCGAGCACGTAGAACTTGTTGATCCAGGGCGGGACGATCACCACCGGCGTCGCCAGCACGCTTTCCGTCTGCGGCGCGTACTGGATGAGCTGCATCAGTTCGTTCTGGAAGACCACCTTGCCGGGCGTCGAGGCGAGGTTCTCGCCGACGCGGAACTTCGAGGCGTCGGTCTGGCGGATCTTCAAATCGCCGCCGCCGGCCTCGATGTCCTCCGCCAGCATCTTCATGCCGCGCACGAGGTTCTCGCCGTTGGAGGCGAGCGTGGTGCGCAGCAATTCCGGGTTGGTCAGCACGAAGTTGGAAGGCGAGACCGCGCTGGCGATCTGGCGGACGTAGAACTCGGCCTTGTGCTTGGTGTGGGCGTCGATCTCGGCGTCCTCGACCATCTCCTCGGCCCAGTTGGCGGTGAGGAGATAGGCCTGCTTGAGCGCGTCGAAGAACGGGTTGCTCGACCATTCCGGGTCGACGAAGCGCCCGTCGCGCGTGGTGGGCTCGGCCACCGGGCGGGCCTTCTTGCCGCTGAGCCTGCGCAGGGTCGAGGACCACAGCGAGAGATAGCCGCCGATCAGCCGCGACTGCGCGTCGACGGTGCGCTGCGGGTCGGCGAGCCAGTATTCGGCGACGTTGCCGATGGTCTTCATCACGTCGGCGATGTCCTCGGCGACGTCGTCCTTGATTCGCCCGTCCTCGCGCGGGCGCAGATAGGCGGCCATGGCCTTGCCGCCCTCTTCCATCATGCGGGCGAGGTTGCCGGCGAAGGCTTCGAGGTCGATCGGGCCGGAGCGCGGCACCTCCGGTGCGGCGACGGGGGAGGGCGCGGCCGGCGCGGCGGCAGGCGCCGGGGCGGCCGGCTTCGTCGCGACTTTCACCGGACGCTTCGCGGCGGGTCTGGCGGCAGGTTTGAGTGCAGGTTTGGGAGCGGGTTTGGCCGCAGCCTTGGCGGCGGGAGGCGCAACGGGCGCGGGGGCCGGCGTCGGCTTGGCCGTGGTGCGCCGCGCTTTCGCCGGCGGGGCAGGATTGGCGGAGACCGGCTCGGCGGCGACCGATGCCGCCTTCAACGCCAAGATTTTGGGCGCGGTCGGCTTCTCCGCCGCCGGCTTCGCTGCCGCAGGGGCAGGCGTGACCGGCTTGCGGGCCGGTACCTTTTCGATCTTATTAGTCGGCTTATCAATTTCCTTGGCCGACGATCGCGCCGCCGGGGCCGGCGCCGCCTTGGCGACGGCCTTGCGGGCAGGGGGAGGGGCCGCCGCGGCGGACTTTGTCCCGGCCGGCTTGGCCGCAGAGGGCTTGGCCGCAGCCGGCTTGGCCGGCGCCGACCTCACGGCCGTCGCTGAGGCGGCCGTCGTCTTGGCCGATGTCGCCTTGGCTTGCGTCGCCTTTGCGGCGCCGGCGCGGGAGGGCGCCACCTTGCGCGGCGCGGCCGCTTCCATCGGTTCGGATTTCGGAGGAGAGACCGGCTTCCGGCTCATGCGTCGGTTGCTCACCGCTTGTCCCCGCGGGTAGGTGCGTTCATAGGTGGCCATAATAGACGCGCCATCCGATGCTAGCGAGTGCGTATGAGGGCGGAGGCGACAGCGTGCCGCAATGTTCGGGAGCGGTGAATTTGGGTGACAGGCTGAAGGGTCGAGGACCGGCGGCGAGTCTCGCCGTGCTGGCCGTCGCGCTGGCGCTGGCCGGCTGCGCCGGCGCCGGTGGGCCGTCCGGCGTGATCACCGGCGAGGCGCTGGAGGCGCCCGCGGCGGGCGGCGAAGCCGTGGTGGCGACGCAGGAGACGCCGGCCGCCGAGCCCGCGGCGACCGAAGCCTCGGTGGGTCAGGCCGTTCCGCCGGCCGCGACCGCTGCCGCCGCATCCGCTCCCGCCGCATCCGCTCCAGCAACGTCGCCCGCCGCTGCCGAGACCTCCTCCCGCACCGCGCGCGACGGCTCGCGCGCCGCGCCGCCGGCGCCGCCCAGCGGCAAGCCGAAGGAGTTGCCCTATCCGAGCTTCGGCACCCCGGCGCAGATCGGCGACAAGCCGGTCATGAGCAAGGAGGACACCGCCAAGCTGCAGAAGGACCTCGAGACGCTCGCCAAGGAACGCGAGGCCAAGGCGCTGCGCGAGCTCGAAGCGGACCAGTAATGGACAGGCCCGGCCGCCCGCCGCATCATTCTTCTGCCCATTTGCGCTGACAACGATCGCTGTGCGGGCGCGCCAGAGGTGATATGAAGCGCTCGTTGCGCCGACTGCGGGACTCGCAGCGGCTAGGAGCTTGAGGACCATGACCGATTTCCATCGCATTCGCCGGCTGCCGCCCTACGTGTTCGAGCAGGTCAATCGCGTGAAGGCCACCGCTCGCAACGCCGGCGCCGACATCGTGGACCTCGGCATGGGCAATCCGGACCTCGACGCCCCGGCGCATGTGATCGAAAAGCTCAAAGAGACCATCGGCAAGCCGCGCACCGACCGCTATTCGGCCTCCAAGGGCATTCCCGGCCTGCGCCGCGCCCAGGCGGCCTATTACGAGCGCCGCTTCGGGGTGAAGGTGAACCCCGACACCCAGGTCGTCGCCACGCTCGGCTCCAAGGAAGGCTTCGCCAACATGGCGCAGGCGATCACCGCCCCGGGCGACGTGATCCTGGTGCCGAATCCGTCCTACCCGATCCACGCCTTCGGCTTCCTGATGGCCGGGGCGGCGATCCGCTCCGTGCCCTGCGAGCCGGGGCCGGAGTTCTTCCACGCGCTGGAGCGCGCGGTGGCGCATTCGATTCCCTCGCCGCTGGCGCTGGTGCTCTGCTATCCGTCGAACCCGACCGCGCAGGTGGCGGACCTCGATTTCTACCGCGACGTCGTCGCCTTCGCGAAGAAGCACGACCTGATCGTGCTGTCCGACCTCGCCTATTCCGAGGTCTATTTCGACGGCGATCCGCCGCCTTCCGTGCTGCAGGTGCCGGGCGCGGTGGACGTGACGGTGGAGTTCACCTCCATGTCCAAGACCTTCTCCATGGCCGGCTGGCGCATGGGCTTCGCGGTGGGCAATGAGCGCCTCATCGCGGCGCTGGCGCGGGTGAAGTCCTATCTCGACTACGGCGCCTACACGCCGATCCAGGTGGCGGCGACCGCGGCGCTGAACGGCCCGCAGGAGTGCATCGCCGAGATGCGCGGCGTCTACAGGAAGCGCCGCGACGCGCTGGTCGAGAGCTTCGGCAAGGCCGGCTGGGAGATTCCCTCGCCGAGCGCCTCCATGTTCGCCTGGGCGCCGATCCCCGAGAAGTTCCGGAGCCTCGGCAGCCTCGAATTCTCCAAGCTGCTGATCGAGAAGGCCGACGTCGCCGTGGCCCCCGGCGTCGGCTTCGGCGAGCATGGCGACGAATATGTGCGCATCGCCCTGGTGGAGAACGAGCAGCGCATCCGCCAGGCGGCCCGCAATATCCGCCGCTTCCTTGAAACGGGCGCCGAAACATTGCACAACGTCGTCCCTCTCGCCGCGGCACGCTGACGCCCGGGCCTTCGCCGGGCGCGGCCGCTTCCTGATTGATTCTTGAGTTCGGACACGTTGATGGCGTCGCCGCTGAAAATTGGCATCGCCGGCCTGGGGACGGTCGGCGCGGGCGTGGTTCGCATGCTTGATCGCCGCCGCGACGAGATCGCCGCCCGCATCGGCCGGCCGGTCGAGGTGGTGGCGGTCAGCGCCCGCGATCGTTCCCGCAACCGCGACTGCGACCTCTCCGGCATGCGCTGGTACGACGACGCCGTGGCGCTGGCGCGCGACCCCGACATCGACGTCTTCGTCGAATTGATCGGCGGCCCCGACGGCATCGCCAAGGCGGCGGTGGAAGCGGCGCTCGAAGCCGGCCACACGGTCGTCACCGCCAACAAGGCGCTGCTCGCCCATCACGGCGTGGCGCTGGCGCGCGCGGCGGAGGAGAAGGGCGTCGGCATCCATTTCGAGGCGGCCGTGGCCGGCGGCATTCCGGTCATCAAGACCTTGCGCGAGGCGCTGCTCGGCAACGAGGTCGCCCGCGTCTCCGGCATCCTCAACGGCACCTGCAACTACATCCTGACCCGGATGCAGGAGGAAGGGCTGTCCTTCGACGCCTGCCTCGCCGAAGCGCAGCATCTCGGCTACGCCGAGGCCGACCCGACCTTCGACGTCGATGGCTTCGACACCGCGCACAAGCTCGCTCTGCTCGCCGCGCTCGCCTTCGGCGTGCAGCCGGACCCGGACGCCATCCATATCGAGGGCATCCGCTCCATCACGCTCGCCGACATCGAGGCGGCGGACGAGCTCGGCTACCGCATCAAGCTGCTCGGCGTCGCCGCCCGCACCGGGGACAAGGTGGAGCTGCGCGTGCACCCGACCATGGTGCCCAAGCACTGGCCGATCGCCCAGGTCTCCGGCGTCACCAATGCGGTGGCGATCGACGGCGACGCGGTCCATCTCACCCTGGTCGGCCCCGGCGCCGGCAGCGACGCCACCGCCTCGGCCGTGGTCGGCGATCTCTGCGACATCGCGGGCGGCAAGGGCGGCGCGCCCTTCGGCTGGCGCTCGGCGAGTTTGCGCGCGGCGGAGAAGGCAGCAATCCAGCGTCATGAAGGTGGGTATTATATCCGCCTTGCGGCGGTGGACCGGCCCGGAACGGCGGCGGCCATCGCCCGGCATATGGCCGAGCAGAACATCTCGCTCGAATCCATCATGCAGCACCGGCGCGGCCGCCCCCATGGCGGCGAGCGCGCGGAGAGCGCGGAGGACCCGGCACCGGTGGTGCTGATCACCTACGCGACGAACGAGGACGCGGTGCGACGCGCGATCGCCGCCATCGATCTCGATGGCGTCATCGCCTCGCCGCCGCAGGTGATACGGATCGAGAAAGACTGAGAGGGCTGGGACGATGGCGGAAATTACGGTCAAGGCGGGCCAGGCGCTCGAGCGCATCCTGACGCTGGAGCTGGTGCGCGTCACCGAGCGCGCGGCAGTGGCCTCGGCGAGCCTGCGCGGGCGCGGCGACGAGAAGGCGGCCGACAAGGCCGCGGTCGACGCCATGCGCCGCGAGCTCAACCGCCTGCCGATCGCCGGCCGCATCGTCATCGGCGAGGGCGAGCGCGACGAGGCGCCGATGCTGTTCATCGGCGAGGAGGTCGGCACCGGCAAGGGCCCGGCGGTGGACATCGCCGTCGATCCGCTGGAAGGCACCACGCTCTGCGCCAAGAACATGCCCGGCTCCATCGCCGTGATGGCCATGGCCGAGGGCGGCACGCTGCTCTACGCGCCCGACGTCTACATGGACAAGATCGCCATCGGGCCGGGCTACCCGAAGGGCACTATCGACATCGACGCGACGCCGGCGGACAACATCCACTCGCTGGCCAAGGCCAAGGGTGTGAAGCCCGCCGAGATCACCGCGCTGATCCTCGACCGCCCGCGCCACGCCGCCATCATCGAGGCGGTGCGCAAGACCGGCGCCTCGGTGCAGCTCATCACCGACGGCGACGTCGCAGGCGTGATCCACACCACCAACCCGGACGAGACCGGCGTCGACATCTATCTCGGCACCGGCGGCGCGCCGGAAGGCGTGCTGGCGGCGGCGGCGCTGCGCTGCATCGGCGGCGAGATGTACACCCGCCTCATCCTCGACACCGAGGAGAAGCGCGAGCGTGCCAAGACCATGGGCGTCACCGACCCGAAGAAGATCTACACCATCTTCGACATGGTGCGCGGCGACTGCCTGATCTCGGCGACCGGGGTCACCACCGGCAATTTGCTCAAGGGCGTGAAGTACGAGAAGGGCGTGGTGAAGACCCACACCGTTGTCATGCGCTCCGCCTCCGGCACGGTCCGCTGGATCGAGGCCGAGCACCGGGACATGTCGAAGTTCCATCTGGGGTGAGGCTGCCCGCAGCCGTCATCCCGGACGGCCGCAGGCCGATCCGGGATCGCGTGCAGAATGGGGAGCGATCTCCAGTAGCGCACCCTCATCCTGAGGTGCGAGCCCACGGGTCTTGCCTTCGGCAAGCCCGAGGACAGGCTCCGCGAGCCTCGAAGGATGGTCCTTCAAACGCGGATGAGCATCCTTCGAGGCCCGGCTTTGCCGGGCACCTCAGGATGAGGTCGAGTGGGTGGATAGAGAAGTCAGCGGGGCGCGAGGCGCCCCGTTTTCATTTTGCCGGCAGGCGTGCGGGCCGGGGCACGCGGAAGCCCAGCCCGGGCTTTGGATGCGTCGCGGTGTGCTGTATACCAGTGGGCCGTCGAAGCGCTTCCGTCCGGGAGAGCCTTCGCGGGACGCAAAGCCAATTGCCAAGGGAACGACCCATGCCCGCTCCTCATTCCGAGATCCCCGCCCTGCAGTCGAAGATCGTCGGCCTCATCGGCGAAGACAAATACACCGAGGTCGCCGAGGCCTATGCGGCCTTCGTGAAGGAGCACCCGACGACCACCTACATGGCCGCCGAGCCGATCCCCTTCAAGGTCGCCGACCGCCTCGCCAAGAAGTACGGCTCCTCCGCCACCACCACCTTCACCCTGCGCCACATCACCTGGGCGTCCGACCTTGCGGCGGCTCTGAAGAGCGGCCCGGCGGAGTTCGGCGCATTCACGGCCAAAACCGACGCCGCGGTCGCCGAGATCGCCAAGACGGTGAAGAAGGTCGCCTGAGCGGCTTTCTCTGCCGAGGTTTACGGAAGGCCGGCCGCTGGGCCGGCCTTTTTGTTTGCGGCGGGGCCACTCGGAACACTGTCATGGCCGGGCTTGGCCCGGCCATCCACGTCTTCTGGTCTGTGCGCGGACAAGTCGTGGATGCCCGGGCCAAGCCCGGGCATGACGTTGTACGAGGCTGCGGAGTCAGCCCTTCGCCGCCACGCCCTTCAGGAAATACTCCACCCCCAGCTTCACCATGTCGGGCTGGGAGGCGTGCGGGCCGGGGTGCTCGACATAGGTCAGCTCGTAGCCGGCGCGGCGCAGCTTGGCGGCGTGGGAGCGGCCGGCGGTGTCGATCGGCGTCTGCGTGTCCTGCTGGCCGTGGGCGATGAACACGCGTGGAGAGCCCTCCTGCGCCAGCACCGTCATGAAGCCGGCGGAGAAGGCGAGGATGTGCGAGACGAGGTGCCCGTTGCTCAGCCCGGTGGAGAGCGAGTAGCTGCCGCCGTCGGAATGGCCGGCAAAGGCGAAATGCGCCGGGTCCAGCGTGAAGCGCGAGGCAACCTCGGCAAGCCCGATGTCGAGCCGCTCGCGGTCCGGCCCGTTGCCGGCGATGACGATGTCCCAGGTCGGGAACAGCGACTGCGGCACCAGCAGCAGGAAGCCGCGCTCCTCGGCGTGCCCGCGCAGGATCGGCATGATCTTCTCGGCGCTGCCGCCGCCGCCATGGAACAGCGTCACCAGCGGCGTCGGCCGCGCCGCGTCGATGCCCTCGGGCACGATGAGCACATAGTCGCGCGTGTCGAACAGGCCGAGATCGTGCCGGCCGGGCGGCAGCGGCGGCTTGGTCGGGGCGGCATGGGTGAAGGCGAGGCGGCCGAGCAGGCTGAGGTCGAGCATGGCGCGCACCATAGTGCGGCCTTCCGCCGGTGCAAGCCGCGCGCGTGCCCAAAGAGGGGCGGCGCAGAGCCAAGTCCCGCCGCGTCATGAGGCGGGCGCAGGGCTGGCATGGCGGCGCGGGCCTTTGCCGGGGAGGTCCGGAAGGCTATCAGCTAGAAGCTGCCGCGATTCTCCCCATCGCGGCGCGCGGTTGGCGATCGGCTTCCGGTCGGTGCCGCCGGTTTCGCCCCGCCCCGCCTTTGGACCGCAATGCCGCTCAGGGACAAGCTGCTCGCCATCGCCGTGGTCGGCGTGTGGGGGCTCAACATGATCGTCATCAAGCTTGGCGTGGCCGAGATCCCGCCGCTCTTGATGAGCGCGATGCGCTTCGTGCTGGTGGCGGGGCTGGTGCTGCCCTTCACCCGCATCAAGCGGGCCGACCTGCCGGTCCTCGCTTTGCTGTCCTTCACCTTCGGCACGCTGCATTTCGGCTTTCTCTTCGCCGGCCTGCGCAACGCCGAGGCCGGCACCAGCGCGGTGATCATCCAGCTCGGCGCGCCGATCGCCACCCTGCTGGCCTGCCTGTTCCTGCGCGAGCCGCTCGGCCGCCGCCGCCTGCTCGGCCTTCTCGTTTCGGTTGCCGGCATCGCCATCCTCGCCGCCGGCCCGACGCTGCCGGGGCCGCTGTCCTTCACGCTTCTGACGATCAGCGCCACGGGCTGGGCGGTGTCGAACCTCATCGTCAAGAACATCGACGACATCTCGCCCATGGCGATCATGGGCTGGTCGTCGCTGCTCTCGGTGCCGCAGCTTCTGCTGGGCTCCTGGGTCTTCGAACGGGCGGAGTGGCCGCTTGTCTACGCCGCCGGCTGGCATGGCTGGCTGTGCGTGCTCTACAGCGCGATCGCCTCGTCCATCTTCGGCTACGGCATCTGGTACTGGCTGCTGCGGCGCCACCCGATCAGCGCGGTGGTGCCCTATTCGATGCTGAACCCGCTGCTCTCGGTGCTGTTCGGCATCGTGCTGATCGGCGACGATCCCTCGCCGGTGAAGGTGGCCGGCGCGCTGGTCATGGTGGCCGGCGTGGCGCTGATCCTGCGCAAGCGCGACGCCAAGCTGCCCGACACGGCGTGAGGCGAACGGCCGGAGCGTCGCCGCCCCGGCCGCCTTTCGTCAGTCCGTCACTTGGCCTTCAGGAACTCGCCGACCTCGAGCAGCACCATCTCGTTGTCGTCGGCCTTGTTCGGCTCGCGCGAGGAGGAGAAGGGCAGGTTGTTGTCGTTGCCCACCACGATGTGCGTGGCGTCCACCACCTCGACATTCTCGATGGTGAAGAAGGGGAAGGTCAGCACGCCGTCATTGAGCGGCTTGCGGGCCTTTTTGTCCGGGTCGGCGATCTTCATCAGGTCGATATGGCCGATCTTGTGCGCCGCCTTGCCGGCGTTCGCGTCGGTCAGCTCGATCTTGTAGATGCGCTTGAACCTGGCGATGTCGTGGAAGCAGTCCGGGCGCTTCTGGCCTTCCGGGCAGGCCTTGTCGGCGGTGCCCTCGGCGTCGTCGCGCTCGATGATGAGCCCCGTCGTGCCGTCGATCATGTTGAAGTCGCCGATGGCGTTGCCGTTCTGCTCGAGGACGTACTGCCACATGCGGCCGGTCCACTTCTGGTTGGCGACGTCGAATTCGAGGATCGGCAGGAAGGTCTTGCCGTCGGCGGTCTTCTGCCAGTCCTTCGTCGAAGCGTCCCAGAGCGGGCCTTCGAGCAGGGCGTAGAGGTACTTGCCGTCCTTGGACGAGGCCATGCCCTCATAGCCCTTGGAGCGGCGGGCGTTGAAGGCCGCGGTCTGGTTCGGCACGCCGGCCGAGGCGACGGCGTAATGGTCGGGCGAGCGCACCGGCGTCTCGCCAGCCACCGTCTCGAACACGCCGAGCACCTTGCCGTTCATGTCGGCCTTGATCAAATAGGGGCCGAACTCGTCGCCGATCCAGAAATTGTCGCCGATGATCTGGAAGCTCTCGGTGTCGAAGTCCGAGCCGGTGAGGTAGCGCTTCTCTGTGCCCTCATGGACGATGCGGAACGGCACCTTCTTGTCGGGGTCGGTGAGGAAGACGGTCTGGAGCGGCTCGAACGTGCCCTTCTCCCAGTCGATCCTGTAGCGGTTGAGGTAGAGCGCCGAATCCGGGCTGTTGGCCTTCGCGCCCATGCCGTTGTCGGTGATGATCCAGAACGAGCCGTCGGCCATCATCTTGATGCCGGAATGGCCCTGGCGCGGCTGGCCCTTGAAGGGCAGCGACACGCCGGTCGGGCGCCCGCCGGACTTGCCTTCCACCGTGCCGGCGGCCTCGACGCGGGTGCCGGTGGTGAACTTGCCGGAGGTCTTCAGGTCGGCCGGTGCGTCGGCCGGCATCTCGATGAAGCTCTCGGCCGGCATCACGGCGTGGCCGGCGAGCGTCGCCGGATAGGTCTCGTCGGCGTGGGCGGAGGTGCCGAGCTGCGTGGCGAACACCAGCGCCAGCGCGGCGCCGGCCAGCAGGGACAGGCGGGAGGAGAGGGGGGACATGGCGGATCTCCTTTGAAATCGGCCGGCGCAAGGCCGGGCGCGATGTCGTGGGCCCCGCCCATGTCCTTCACGCTACGTTACGATGACGGAGCGATGACGCTCCCTCCGTCTTTCGCCGCCCGTCACGCCGTCGCCTGTGCGGGTGCGCAGGCGAGGCAGATCTGCTCGACATGGCGCAAATCCGTGCCGCAACAGCCGCCGAGGATGTGGAGGTTCTTCATCCGGCCCCGCAGATCGCGGTACTGCCGGCCGAGCTCGGCCGGATCGCCGGCGTCGAGGTTCGGCGAGGAATCGAGCTCGGCATGGCTGCGGTGCGAGGCGTTGGCCCGCAGCCCGCGGATGCGCTCCAGCCACGCGCCGCCCTCCGCCACCACATGGTCGAAATGCGTCGGGTGGGCGCAGTTGATCATGTAATAGGCCGGCGTGTTGCCGGTCTCGGCGTCCACCTGCTCGATCGCCTCGCGCAAGGGCTGGCCGGTGGGCAGGCGCCCGTCCGTCTCCAGCGTGAAGGAGATGACGGAGGGTAGGCGCAGTTCCTGTGCGGCGATGGCGACGCCGAGCGCCTCCTCGACATAGTTCATCGTGTAGGCGCTCACCATGTCGGCCGGGCCGTCGGCGAAGATGCCGATCTGCGTGGCGTGGTAGTCCGCCGCCTCGTCGATCGCCATGGCGCCGTCCGGCCGGTAGCCGTCGCCGCGCGGGCCGACCACGCCGCTCACCACGACCGGCGTGGCGGGCGTCTCGTGGCGCTCGCGCAGCGCGACCAGGAGGTCGATGCTGGCGCGGTTGAACCCGGCGAGCGCCTCCTGCGTGAAGCCGAGCTTGTCCGCCCAGTCCGGGCTGGCCCGCCAGGTCGGCGCGTCCAGCACGAATCCGGTGCCGTGGGCACGGGCGAGCTCGGCGAAGCGGGCGTAATAGGCGCGCAAGGCCTCGCGCCCCGCCGCATCCTTCATCAGGTCGATGGAGGCGAAGCAGGGCAGGTCGATGCCCTCGTGGAAGATGAACGTCGTCTCCATGCCGCCGTCCATCAGGAACAGGCGGTCTGAGAGCAGGGGCAGGGCATGGCGATATTTCGCGCCGTACGGATTGGCGTCGGTCATGGTCGTCCTCTCGGGTTGTCTTCTTCGCATTTACTGGCGGAAACCGGACCCGCCCTGGGCCGTGTTGATGCCCCGGATCGGCCCGCCGACCTAGCCGTCTCGCGGTCAAGTCGCGCCGAGATTCTATTTTTACTTGTTTTCTCAAGTATTTGATGGTTCCGTCCACGCCTGCCGATGCGCGCATGACGCGAAGCCGCGCCGCTTTACTGTGCCTGTGGTACAGTTACGTCATGTTGGAAAACACGCCGAAGCGCCGCACCGATACCAGGCAGCGCCTGCTCGAGCTCGCCGAGCAGGCCGTGCTCGCCAAGGGCTTTTCCTCGACCTCCATCGACGAGCTGATCGTCGGTGTCGGTATCACCAAGAGCGGCTTCTTCTATCATTTCCGCGACAAGAACGACCTCGCCCGCGCGCTGCTGGAGCGGCATATCGAGCGCGACCGGGTGTTGCTCGACGACATCTTCCAGCGCGCCGACGAATTGAACGACGACCCGCTGCACGGCTTCCTCGTCGGCCTGAAGCTGTTCGCCGAGATGATGGCGGCGCTGCCCGAGGCGCATCCCGGTTGCCTCGCCGCCACGCTCTGCTACCAGGACCAGCTCTTCGACCGCACCGTGCACGCACTCAACGCCGAGAGCGTGCTCGCCTGGCGCCGGCGCTTCCGCGCCCGTCTCGACGCCATCGCCGAGCGTTACCCGCAACACGAGCCGGTCGACCTCGACGCGCTGTCCGACATGATCGCGACGCTGGTCGAAGGCGGGCTGGTGATGGGCCGCGCGCTGAAGGACCCCTCCATATTGCCGAAGCAGATCCTGCTGTTCCGCGATTTCCTGCGGCTGACGTTCCAGCCTTGAAGGGGCAGCCTCCTGGGACGTGCACCGTCATCCTGAGGTGCTGGCCAAAGGCTAGCCTCGAAGGATGCTCGCCACCGAGCGCCCGGACGAGCATCCTTCGAGGCCCGGCCGTTGGCCGGGCACCTCAGGATGAGGTTCCTTGGGCGAGGGAATAGGATATCGGGCACGCGTGCTCGTCATCCTGAGTGCCTGACCCGCAGTACACCCTCATCTTGAGAGCCCGACCCACCGCGCATCCTCATCCTGAGGTGCGAGCGCAGCGAGCCTCGAAGGATGATCGTTTAAGCGCGCCCGGATGAGCATCCTTCGAGGCCCGGCCGTTGGCCGGGCACCTCAGGATGAGGTTCGTCGGGGACGACAGAAGGCGATCGGGCGCTGTACGCCAAGCATGGCCAAATCCCCCATGCCGCCATCCCCCCTCGACGCGGGCGCGCGCTTGAGGCTTATCCTGCGCGCATGAGTCTGAACCTTCCCACCGCTGCGCCGGCGCCGCGCGCCTTCCTCGGCGTGGCGCGCTCGGCCACCGGGCGCTTCTGGCGCGAGCGGCTCGACCTGCGCGGCGCGCAGGCGACGCTCGCCATCGTGCAGCGTACCGGCGTGCCGGAAATCCTCGCCCGCGTGCTCGCCGGGCGCGGCGTCGGCATCGACGAGGTCGAAGCCTGGCTCGACCCGACCGTCAAGCGCCTGCTGCCCGATCCGGACACGCTGACCGACATGGGGCCTTGCGTCGCCCGCCTCGCCGACGCCGTCACCACGGGCGAGAAGGTCGCGGTGTTCGGCGACTACGATGTCGACGGCGCCACCTCCACCGCGCTGCTGGTCGAGGTGCTGCGCGCCGGCGGGCTCGATCCCGCCTTCTACATCCCGGACCGCATCTTCGAGGGCTACGGGCCGAACATCCCGGCCATAGAGGGGCTGGCGGCGGGCGGGGCGAGCCTCCTCGTCCCCGTCGATTGCGGCACGATGAGCTTCGAGCCCTTCGCCCGCGCCCGCGAGCTCGGCCTCGACGTGGTGGTCATCGATCATCACCAGGCCGGCGAGACCCTGCCCGAAGTCGCGGCGCTGGTGAATCCGAACCGCGTCGACGACCTCTCCGGCCTCGGCCATCTCTGTGCCGTCGGCCTCGTCTTCGTCGTTGCCGTCGGGCTGCTGCGCGAGCTTGAGCAGCGCGGCTGGTGGAATGCGGCGCGCCCCAAGCCGAACCTGCTCGCCGACCTCGATCTCGTGGCGCTCGGCACGGTGGCCGACGTGGTGCCGCTGCTCGGCCTCAACCGCGCCTATGTGACCAAGGGCCTGCTCCAGCTCCGCAAGCGCGAGCGCCCCGGCCTGACCGCGCTGATGGACGCTGCCCGGCTCTCCGGCCCGCCCAAGGCGTGGCATCTCGGCTTCCTGCTCGGCCCGCGCATCAATGCCGGCGGGCGCATCGGCGACGCCGCGCTCGGCACGCGCCTGCTGCTCACCCGCGATCCCATCGAGGCCGCCGCCATCGCTGCCGAGCTCGACCGGCTGAACGCCGAGCGCCAGCAGGTGGAGCGGGCCATCGTCGCGCAGGCCGAGGCGGAGGCCGAAGCCGCGCTCGGACGCGCCGGGGAGGGGGCGGTGATCCTCTCCTCGGGGCAGGGCTGGCATCCGGGCGTGGTCGGGCTGGTGGCGGCGCGGCTGAAGGAGAAGTTCGGCCGCCCGGCCTTCGCCATCGCCTTCACCGGCGAGAGCGGCGCCGGTTCCGCCCGCTCCATCCCCGGCGTCGATGTCGGCCGCGCCGTGCGGGCGGCGGTCGAGCTCGGCATATTGGTGAAGGGCGGCGGCCACGCCATGGCCGCTGGTCTGACGGTCGCGCGGGAAAAACTCGGCGAGCTGCGTGCGCATCTGGAGGAGGTGCTCGCCGTCTCGGTCGAGGAGGCGCGGGCGGTGGACGAGACGGTGATCGACGGCGCGCTCTCCGCCGCCGGGGCGACACCCGATCTCGTGGAACTGATCGAGAAGGCCGGGCCGTTCGGCGCCGGCAACCCGCAGCCGATCTTCGCCTTTCCCGCGCATCGCATCGTCTATGCCGAGCCGGGCAATTCCGACCAGGTGCGCGTGCGGCTGCGCGGCTCGGACGGCACGGTGCTCTCCGGCGTCGCCTTCCGCGCCGCCAACACGCCGCTCGGCCAGGCGCTCATCGCCGCGCGCGGCCAGCAGGCGCATGTCGCCGGCATGCTGGAGCTCGATTCATGGCAGGGCCGCACGCAGGTGAACCTGCGCATCTGCGATGTCGCCATGCCGGAAATCGGCTGACACGCCATGGGGTTGGGCGGGTTTGCGGAATCGGATCGGCAGGGCGTTGAATCAAAATCTGAGCCGCCTCGCGCGGCCATCATCGGCGCCGGGCCGGCGGGGCTGATCGCGGCGGAGACGCTGGCGCGGGCGGGATGCCGTGTGACGATCCATGAGCGCATGGCCTCGCCGGCGCGCAAATTCCTCATCGCCGGGCGCGGCGGGCTGAACCTCACCCATTCCGAGCCGCGCGAGCGCTTCCTCGCCCGCTATGGCGCGGCGGCGGAGTGGCTGGCGCCGATGATCGACGCTTATCCCCCCGGCCGGCTGCGCGCCTTCGCCGAGGGGCTGGGGGAGGAGACCTTCGTCGGCTCCAGCGGGCGGGTCTTCCCGACGAGCTTCAAGGCTTCGCCCTTGCTGCGCGCGTGGCTGCACCGGCTCGACGCGCTCGGCGTCAGGCTGATGACCCGCCACCGCTGGCTCGGCTGGGCAAACGATGCGCAAGGTGACACCGCATTGCGCTTCGAGGCACCGGCTGATGCCACCGGTGGCGGCCGGAATGTCACCATTAGCGTCACCAGTGACGCCGCCCTGCTGGCGTTGGGCGGCGCGAGCTGGCCGCGCCTGGGCAGCGATGGGCAATGGGTCGACACTTTCCAGTCGGCGGGCATAGCGGTCGAGCCGCTGCGGCCGGCCAATAGCGGCGTGCGCATCGGCTGGTCGGAGACTTTCCGCACCCGCTTCGCCGGCGAACCGCTGAAGCGCATCGCGCTCGCCGTCGATGGGGCGAGCGTGCGCGGCGAGGCGATGATCGACGCCGCGGGGCTGGAGGGCGGGGCGGTCTATGCGCTGTCGTCACGTCTGCGTGAGGCGATCCTCCGCGACGGCGCGGCAAGGCTGGAGATCGATCTGCGGCCCGACCTTTCCCTAGAAGCGCTGGCGAACAAGCTGGCGACCGGGCGCAAGGGCGAGAGCCTGTCCAACCGGCTGCGCAAGGCCGGCCTGCCGCCGGTCGCGAGCGCCCTGCTGCGCGAGGCTTCGCGCGAACTGCCGGCCGATCCCCGCGCGCTGGCCGCGCTCGCCAAGGCGCTGCCGCTCACCGCCACCGCCATGGCGCCGATCGAGCGGGCCATCTCCTCGGCCGGCGGCGTGTCGCGGGCCATGCTCGACAAGCACTTGATGCTGCACGCGAAACCGGGAACCTTCCTCGCCGGCGAGATGCTGGACTGGGAGGCGCCGACCGGCGGCTACCTGCTGCAGGCGTGCTTTTCCACCGGCTTCGCGGCGGCCTGCGGGATGCTGACGCATCTCGGCCTGCCGCAGCCTGAGGCATGGGCCGGGCCGTGGTCGGCGGCGGATGAGGGAAGGAAGGCGCGGGACGACGACTGAGGGAGCGCGTGCCGTCGTCCCGCGCGGTTCACGAGACCTGCCGGGATGTGGTCTCGCGAAGGCGTTGCCGGTAATGTCGACGGGCGCGTTCTGGTATTCGCGCGCCGTCGTCGGCGTTGGCGAGATAAATACGCGTGGCCCTTGTCATGCACAATGATTATCTTCCGGGATTATTATAGTTCTAAACTATACCGGCAGAGTTTTACTTCACCGCACACCGCCGGTCGGGCGACGCCTTGCGCGAAGGGGATGGCGGGCGTACCTCAGTGAGAGCGGGCGAGGCGGCAGCGCGCGAGCGAGAGGCGGGAGGTCATTCCTCATGGCACGTCTGTTCTTCCGCCGGGGATCGGCCGGCGAGGCGGCGCCCGACGCGGCGCGCGAGCTCGCCGCCAAGGCGCGCGCGCTGCTCGGCGTCGGCGAGGAAACCACCATATCGATCAGCGAGATCGCCTGCGGCGACCCGGCCTGCGGCGGCGCCGAGACGGTGGTGCTGGTGATGCGCCCCGGCCGGCGTACCGAGGCGGCCAAGCTCATGAAGCCCTTGAGCACGGTGACGGATGCGGAGCTCGCCGAGGCGCTGCAGCCGCTGCTTGACGTAACGGCATAGGCAGGTGGGCGCGCAAAAGTATTCATACGGATTTACATGACGTCTTGCGCAACGTCCTTTGTCTTTGCACTGTATAACCATTCTAATGTGTTGCCGAACACTTGCGATTTCTTGCATCGCTGGCGTAGGAGTTTCCCCGCTAAGCCGCACGGGCGGCGGGAGGAGATATCCATGCGAGCCAGATCACTGTTCGCCGCGCCGCTCGTTGCGGCCTTCGCGTTCGGTGCCGTCGTCGCCGCCGGCCCCGCCGGTGCGCAGACCCAGGCGCCGAAGGTGCGCGACATCGTCACGACCTATGCCGACATTGCCGAGGCGATGTATGGCGACAGCCTGAAGACGGCCAAGGACCTCCAGTCCGCCGTCGACGCCTTCCTCGCCGATCCGACCGAGGCCAATCTCGACAAGGCCAAGACCGCGTGGAAGGCCGCGCGCGTTCCCTACCAGCAGACGGAAGGCTACCGCTTCGGCAACGCCATCGTCGACGACTGGGAGGGCCGCGTGAACGCCTGGCCGCTCGACGAGGGGCTGATCGATTACGTGGACAAGAAGAGCTACGGCGACTCGTCCGACGAGAACCCGCTCTACACCGCCAACGTGATCGCCAACACCAAGATCCGCGTCGGCAAGAAGACCATCGACGCCACGAAGATCACGCCCAAGCTGCTCGACAGCCTGCAGGAAGCCGGCGGCGTCGAATCCAACGTCGCCATCGGCTACCACGCCATCGAATTCCTGCTGTGGGGCCAGGACCTCAACGGCACGGGTCCGGGCGCCGGCAAGCGGCCCGCCACCGACTACTCGGCCACGAACTGCACCAACGGCAATTGCGACCGCCGCGGCGCCTATCTCAAGGCCGCGACCGACCTGCTCGTCGCCGATCTCACCGACATGACCAAGTGGTGGGGCGCCAAGGGCAAGGCCCGCGCCGCCGTGGCGAAGCAGAAGGACAAGGCCGCCCTCGGCACCATCCTCACCGGCCTCGGCTCGCTCTCCTATGGCGAGCTGGCGGGCGAGCGCATGAAGCTCGGCCTCATCCTGCACGACCCCGAGGAGGAGCATGACTGCTTCTCCGACAACACCTACAACTCGCACTATTACGACGAGCTGGGCATCGCCTCGATCTATCGCGGCAAGTACACCCGCGTTGACGGCAGCGTCGTCGAGGGTGCGTCGGTCGCCGCTTACGCCGCCGCCAAGGCGCCGAAGGCCGCCGAGGAGGCCGATGCCAAGGTCGACGCCGCGCTCGCTGCGCTCAAGGCCATCAAGGACGAGGGCGACAGCGGCAAGGAGGCCTATGACCAGATGATCGGCGAGGGCAACGCCGCCGGCAACGCGCTGGTGCAGAAGGGCGTCGATTCGCTCGTCGCCCAGACCCGCGCCATCGAAGGCGTGGTCGCGGCGCTGAAGCTGAAGATCAAGGTCGAGGGCTCGGACAGCCTGGACGATCCGTCCAAGGTCGGCCAGTGAGGCGAAAATGACGATCGGCGGCGCGAGACTTTCGCGCCGCGCCCTTCTCGGCGCGGGTGCGGCCTTCGGGGCCTTGGCGGTGCTGTCACCGACGAGGACCGGGCAGGCGAGGGCACCCGCGCCTTTCGTTCCGACGAAGACGCTGACGCTCAAATCCGGCGACGCCGAACTGAAGCTGCTCGGGCCGGACAAGCCGGCGACCCGCATCCTCGCCTATGACGGTACGCCGTTCCAGACGCTGCGCCTGCCGCGCGGCACGCGCCTGCAGGCGACCTATGTGAACGGCCTCGATGAAGGCTCGTCGCTGCATTTCCACGGCATCCGCATGCCGAACGAATATGACGGCGTGCCGCCGCTGACCCAGCCCCTCGTCGAGCCGGGCGGGCGCTTCGTGCATCTGCTGCCGCTGGACGATCCGGGCACCTTCTTCTTCCATCCCCATTGCGACGAGACCGGGCAGGCCGGGCGCGGACTTGTGGGCGTGCTCATCGTCGAGGACGAGCGCGACCCGAAATTCGATGCCGACGAGATCCTCTGCCTGAAGGACTGGCGGCTCGCCGAGAATGGCGGTTTCCTGCCGCTGACGGAGCCGGACGGCGCCTCCAAGGCCGGCACCTTCGGCGCCACGCGCACGGTGAACGGCAAGCCGACCGTGGAGCTTTCGGCGGCGCCGGGCGCGGATGTGCGCCTGCGTGTGCTCAATGTCGACGCCACGCGCATCATGGATATCGGCGTCGAGGGCGCCGAGGCCTGGCTGATCGCGGTGGACGGCCATGCGCTGAAACCCGTGCGCCTCGACGATCTGCCTGATGGCATCTGGCGCATGGGGCCGGCGCAGCGCATCGATCTGCATGTGCGCATGCCGGCCGATGGCAAGCGGGTGAGCGTCGGCGACTACCGCGCGGCCGACATCTACCATTTCGCCACGCTGGTCCCGTCCGGAAAGCCGAAGCGCAAGCCGCGCCGCGGGCCGCTCGCGCTGCCGGCGGCCGAGTTGCCGTTCCCCGATCTCGAGGCGGCCGAATTCCATTCCTTCACGCTTCAGCAGGCGACGGACGAGGCGGTGAAGAATCTCGGCCTGCCGCCGGACGATCCGCTGGCCAAGGCGCTGGTGGCGAGCTTCTGCGTCGGCGCCGCGACCTATTGGTCGATCGGCCAGACCTCCTGGGCCGCCGGCGATCGGCTCGGCCTGCCGCCGCCGCTGGCGGCGATGAAGGAGGGCCGGAGCTATCGGATCGAGATCAAGAACGAGACGCGCTTTCCCCATCCCATCCACCTGCACGGCCATGCCTTCGCGGTGCTGGGTTCCTCGAAGGGCCGCCTGCCGCGCCATTTCGCCGATACGGTGCTGGTGCAGCCCGGCGAGGCGGTGGAGATCGGCTTCGTCGCCGTGTCCGGCGACTGGGTGTTCCACTGCCACATCCTGGAGCATATGGAGACCGGGATGATGGGCTGGTTCCGGGTGGTGTGATGGGCGCGGTGCGCAGGCTGTTCCGGTGCGCGGCGTTCGCCGTGGCGATGCTGCCGCTCGCGGTCGCCACTGCCGACGATGCCGGCCTCGACGCCGCCATCGGCAAGGCGCTGTTCGAGCGGCCCTGGGTGCCGGCGCCGAGCTCGACGCGCGCCAATGACGGGCTCGGCCCGCTGTTCGACGCGCGCTCCTGCTCCGCCTGCCACCATGGCGGCGCCGGCAAGGGCGCGACCGCGCTGGACGCGGACGGCAAGCCGGACGGGCTCGGCATGGTGCTGTCGCTGTTCCGGGCCGATGGCGGCGACGACCCGGTCTACGGCCATCGGCTGGAGACCATGACGCTGCCGGGCGTGCCGGTCGAAGGCAGCTTCACCGTCGCCACAGAGAACGGCCGCCGCATTCCGCGCATCGACGAGCCCGGTTACGGGGCGCTCGATGCCGCCACGCATGTCTCGCTGCGCACGGCGCCGGATCTGCGCGGGCGCGGCAAGCTCGAACGCGTCGACGACGACGCCATCCTCGCTTTGGAAGACCCCGACGACCGCGACGGCGACGGCGTGCGTGGCCGCGCCCGGCGGCTGCAACATGCCGAGGGCGGCTCGATCATCGGCCGCTTCGGCTGGAAGGCGAGCCACGCGACGCTGGCGAGCCAGACCTCGGAAGCCTTCGCGCTCGATCTCGGCCTGTCGACACCGCTGCGCATGGAGCCCTGGGGCGACTGCACGCAGGCGCAGGCCGCCTGCCGCGACGCCCCGCACGGACGCGAGGCCGAGGGCGAGCCGGAGATCACTGGCGCCATCGTCGAGCGCATCGTCGCCTATCTGCGTGCCCTCAAGGTGCCGCAGGCCGAGGCCGACCGGCGCGGTGCAAAACTCTTCGCCGCCACCGGCTGCGCGGCCTGCCACAAGCCTTCGCTGCCGATGCGCGAGGGCGGTAGCCTCAGCCTCTACACCGACGTGCTGCTGCACGAGATGGGCGAGGGCCTCGCCGATCCGGCCGGCGTCCCCGGTGCGGCGGCGGGCGAATGGCGCACCGCCCCGCTCGCGGGCATCTCCACCTCGCTGGCGCGTGGCGTCGGCCTGCTGCACGATGGCCGCGCGTCGAGCGTCGTTGAAGCGGTGCGCTGGCATGGCGGCGAGGCGTCGGGCGCGCGGGCGCGCTTCGAGGCGCTGGACGCCGCCCGGCGGCGCGCGCTGATCGACTATGTTTCCTCTCTCTAGACCCGAGGCATGCGCATGAACCGATCCCCCTTCGCCGTGGCGCTGGCGCTGGCGAGCCAGATCGGGCAGGCGGCACAGGGCGTGCCGGCCATCGCGGCGGCGACCGCGCTGATCTCCAACATCCTCGTCGGCCGCGCCCATGCCGCCGCCGTCTCGGCGCCGCAGGTGGTCGAGGACTGGCTGCTGCCGCGCTACGACACGCTGCTCGCCACGACAAAGGCGCAGCAGGAGGCGTGGGCCGCCTTCTGCAAGGCGCCCTCCACTGATGGCGTGAAGGAGCTGAAGGCGCGCTTCGCGGCGGCGTCCGACGCCTGGTCGGCCGTGGAGTTCATCACCTTCGGCCCGGTGATGCTGTCGCTGCGGCCGGACCGCTTCAACCTGTTCCCGGAGCGGCGCAACGCGGTCGGCCGCTCGGTGGCCGAGCTCATCGCCGACCCGACGGACGAGCGGCTGCAGCCGCAGCGTTTCTTCCGCCTCAGCGCGGCGGCGCAGGGCCTGCCGGCCATGGAGCGCCTGCTCTATGACGACGGCGCCGAGGCCGCGCTCGTCTCCGGCAACGAGGCGGCGCGGCGCTGCCAGCTCGGGCGGGCGGTCGCCGGTAACCTCGCCACCATCGCGCAGGAGATCCGCTCCGGCTGGGGCAACCGCAGCGAGGGGCTGCTGGCGCAGCTCATCGCCGGCAAGTCCGATCCGGTGTTCTTCCCCGAGCCCGCCGCGCTGCTCAGCCAGATCGTCACGGATCTGGCCGGCGCCTATCAGCGCGTCGTCGACCAGCGCCTGCTGGTCGTGCTCGGCAAGGAGGCGGACGAGGCCAAGCCGCTGCTCGCCGACCGCCGCCGCAGCGGCCTCGCCAAGGAAACTATTCTCACCATCATCGCCAGCGCCGGCGAGCTGGCCGAGCGGCTGGCGCAGGGGCTGAACGCCAAGGACCAGGCGACCATCGCCAAGGCGATGCAGGCCGCCACCGCCGCTGCCAATGCGCTGCCGGAGAACATCGGCACCGCCGCCACCACGCCGGCCGGCCGCAAGCAGCTGGAGAGCGCCGCCGCCGCCTTCAAGACGGCGCAGGCGAGCGTCGCCAAGCCGCTGGCCGCCGGGCTCGGCGTCGCGCTCGGCTTCAACGCGCTCGACGGCGACTGAGGGAGGAAACGATGGGCATCCTCGATCTTTCCCGCCGCTCGCTGATCGGCACGCTGGGCAGCCTCGTCGGCGCCCCTCGGGTGCTCTTCGGTGGCGCGGCGCATGCGCAGGACCATCTGCTCGACGCCGAATGGCTCGCCACCGCCGGCGTCGGCGAGGGCTTCGCCCCGGTGGTGCTCTCGCCGGATTTCGCCGCCACGCCGGTCGGCAGCGGCACGCAGCGCCTGCACTGGGTCGAGCCGAGCGCGGACGGGCGCACCGCGGTCGCCGTCGCCCGCCGCCCCGGCACCACCGCCGTGCTGTTCGACCGCCGCGCCGGTACGGTGCTCGCCACCTTCGAGCCGGGCGAGGGGCGGGTGTTCTCCGGCCATGGCCGCTTCATCGACAATGGGCGGCGCTTCCTCGCGGTGGAGATCGAGCGCGCGAGCGGGCAGGGCGTGGTCTCGCGCCGCGTCGTCGAATCCGGCTTCGCCATCGAGGCGGAATGGGCCTCCTCCGGAATCGGCCCGCACGACATGCTGCAAGTTGCGCTTCCTCGCGGCGGCGCGCTCATCGTCGCCAATGGCGGGGTCGAGCCGCACACGCCGGAGGCGCTGGGCGCCGAGATCGCCGGCGCCAGCGTCGCCCGGCTGGACCCCGAGACCGGCGCGGTGCGAACGGTGGCGGCGCTGTCCGAGGACCTCGCCTCGCTGTCGCTGCGCCATCTCGCCAGCTCCGCCGACGGCTTCACCGTGGTCGCCGCGCAGGACCTGCTGGCGGACGGCATCGCCCGGCCGCTGATCTATGCGGTGGAGGAGGATGGCCTTCGCGCCTTCGACGCGCCGGAAGAGGCGTGGCGGGGCCTGCGCACCTATGTCGGCTCGGTCTGCCTCGATGCGTCCGGCGCCTATGTCGCCTGCGCCAGCCCGCGCGGCAACCGGGTGATGCTGTGGCGGCGCGACGGGCGCTTCATCGGCGCGCTGCCGCTGGTCGACGGCTGCGGCCTCGCCCCGACCCGCGAGGCGGGCCGCTTCCTCGCCACCAGCGGGCTCGGCGAGACGGTGCTGATCGCCACCGACGGCGAGGAGGTCGGCGTGGTGGCCCGCCGCTCCGGCGGCCCGCGCTTCGACAATCACGCGGTGCTGGCCGCCTGAATCGAGCAATCGCATCGCGTTCGCAGCATTCGCGGCGCGCGACAGCGTTCATGGAGTATCCGGCCATCGGATATTCTATGAGAGGTAGCCGGCGGTGGGCCAGAAGAGGCGTCCCGTCTCTTCGTCAGGTCGGACGAATACATTGGATATCTGGCGAGTGTTGCACGAATACACTAGTCAAAACCCGACCCGAACACTAGTGTCGCCGCATCATCCGCTGGGGGATGGTGATGAAGAGTTTGTCTGTCGCCGCTTTTACGGTGGGAGTGGGGGTGCCGGCGGGCGTCGCCATCGCAGCGGATCTTCCTCTGTCGGTGGCGACGCCCGTGGCCGTCGAGGCCTCCGCGTCCAGTACGTTGTCGATCAATTCCAGCGGTTTCTTCCTCGACGCTTCGCCCGGCGTCGACGGGTTCTGCATGCGGCACGGCCGCATCGATCACGCGTTCTAAGCCCGAGACTGGCATCCCTCCTGGAGCCGGGGCCGCAGCTTGCGGCCCTTTTCTTTTGCGACCTTCCTCTTTTAGCCGGCGGCGGATAAAACGGAGCCGAAGCGTCCGATCGCTTCCATTTCGCTCCGGTGCTGTGAAATGAACTCCGTCTTCGCCGCTTTGCCCACCACGGTCTTCGAGACCATGTCACGCCTCGCGCGCGATCATGACGCGGTCAATCTCGGCCAGGGCTTCCCGGACGATCCCGGCCCGCTCGACGTGCGCGAGAAGGCGGCCGAGGCGGTGCTGCATGGCTGGAACCAGTACCCGCCGATGATGGGTGCGCCGGAGCTCCGCCGGGCGGTTGCCACGCATTACCGCGACTGGCAGGGGCTGGACCTCGACGAGAGCGAGGTGATGATCACCTCCGGCGCCACGGAAGCCATCGCCGGGGCGCTGTTGGCGCTGATCGAGCCCGGCGACGAGGTGGTGCTGTTCCAGCCGCTCTACGACGCCTATCTGCCGCTGGTGCAGCGCGCCGGCGGCGTGCCGCGCCTCGTGCGGCTGGTGCCGCCGGCGTGGCGGATCACGGACGACGCGCTGGCCGAAGCATTCACGCCGCGCACGCGCCTCGTGCTGTTCAACAACCCGCACAATCCGACCGGCCGGGTGTTCGATGCCGAGGAACTCGAACTGCTCGCCCGCTTCTGCACCCGCTCCGGTGCCGTGCTGGTGAGCGACGAGGTATGGGAGCACGTCGTCTTCGACGGCCGTGTGCACCGTTCCGTGCTGTCGCTGCCGGGCATGCGTGAGCGGGCCGTGAAGATCGGCTCGGCGGGGAAGATCTTCGGCATGACCGGCTGGAAGGTCGGCTTCGTCTGCGCCGCGCCGGAATTGATGCGCGTGCTCTCCAAGGCGCACCAGTTCCTCACCTTCACCACGCCGCCCTCCTTGCAGCAGGCGGTGGCCTATGGGCTCGGCAAGGACCCCGGCTGGTTCGACGCCATGCGCGCCGGCCTGCAGCGTTCGCGCGACCGGCTGGCGGTGGGGCTCGCCGAGCTCGGCTTTTCGGTGCTGCCCTCGGCCGGCACCTATTTCCTCAATGTCGATCTGGCGCCACTCGACGCGCGCCTGCGCGACGAGGCCTTCTGCCGCCTTCTGGTCGAGCGCCACGGCGTGGCGGCGATCCCGGTCTCGGCCTTCTATGCCGAGCAGCCGGTGGAGAGCGTCATCCGCTTCTGCTTCGCCAAGACCGACGCCACGCTCGACCGGGCGCTGGAGCGGCTCGCCGGCTCTTTCGCCGATCGCGGCGCGGGCGCCGCGAGCTTGCATGCATACAAATGACGCGACTTGGGCATATTCCCGCCGGATTCTCAAAAGCTACGCCTGATTTTTAGGCATTATTGCTTCGGATCGCGGGTATATCGGCGCGGGCGATTGCCGTCACATTGTTTCGACGGTCATTGGCACGGCCATTGCAATCCCTTCCTTCGGCGCGCGGACGGGGGTCCTGCGCGTGAACTCCAGAAGGGAATTGAGATGCTGAACATGTTCAACCATGCGCGGCGCATGGCCGGTCGCGCGCTCGTCGGCGCGGCGGCGCTGACGCTGGCCGGCGGCGTTGCGGCGCAGGCTCAGGAAACGATCAAGGTCGGCGTGCTGCACTCGCTCTCCGGCACCATGGCGATCAGCGAGACCACGCTGAAGGACACCGTTCTGTTCATGGTGCAGGAGCAGAACGCCAAGGGCGGCGTGCTCGGCAAGAAGCTCGAGGCGGTCGTCGTCGACCCGGCCTCCAACTGGCCGCTCTTCGCCGAGAAGGCGCGCGAGCTGATCTCCAAGGACAAGGTCGCGGTCGTGTTCGGCTGCTGGACCTCGGTGTCGCGCAAGTCCGTGCTGCCGGTGTTCAAGGAGCTGAACAGCATCCTGTTCTACCCCGTCCAGTACGAGGGCGAGGAGAGCGAGCGCAACGTGTTCTACACCGGCGCCGCCCCGAACCAGCAGGCGATCCCGGCGGTCGACTACCTGATGGAGAACGAGGGCGTGCAGCGCTGGGTGCTCGCGGGCACCGACTACGTCTATCCGCGCACCACCAACAAAATCCTCGAGGCGTACCTGAAGGCGAAGGGCGTCAAGTCCGAGGACATCATGATCAACTACACGCCGTTCGGTCATTCCGACTGGCAGACCATCGTCGCCGACATCAAGAAGTTCGGCTCGGCTGGCAAGAAGACCGCCGTCGTGTCGACCATCAACGGCGACGCCAACGTGCCGTTCTACAAGGAACTCGGCAACCAGGGCATCAAGGCGACCGACATCCCGGTCGTGGCCTTCTCGGTGGGTGAGGAAGAGCTCGCCGGCATCGACACCAAGCCGCTGGTCGGCCATCTCGCCGCGTGGAACTACTTCCAGTCGGTCGACGTGCCCGAGAACAAGGCGTTCATCGACGCCTGGCGCAAGTTCACCAAGAACGACAAGCGCGTGACCAATGACCCGATGGAAGCCACCGTCATCGGCTTCAACATGTGGGTGAAGGCGGTCGAGAAGGCCGGCACCACCGATCCGGACGAGGTGATCGACGCGCTGATCGGCGTCTCGGTGCCCAACCTGTCGGGCGGCTATTCGACCATGATGCCGAACCACCACATCACCAAGCCGGTGCTCATCGGCGAGGTGAAGGACGACGGTCAGTTCGACATCGTCGAGCAGACCCCCGGCCTGATCGTCGCCGAAGAGTGGTCGCCCTATCTCGAGGGCTCCAAGGACCTGATCGCCGATTGGCGCAAGCCGCTCGCCTGCGGCAACTTCAACGTCAAGACCGGCAAGTGCGGCGGCGCCGGCAACTGATGCCGCGCGGTTGAACCTAAGGTCGGGCCCGGCTGCCCGCTGGCAGCCGGCGTCCGCCGCGATACGGGGGAAGGCGGCATCCGCCTTCCCTTCGCCGCCGGAGACCTTCCGGCCATCCGCACCGCCACATCGACGGATGACATGAATTTTCCCGCCCGCCTTCGCAGCCTCGGCTGCGCGCTGCTTCTGACGGTGCTCGGCGCCGTCGCGCTCGTTACCGGCCGCGTGCAGGCGCAGGACATCGGCGCCCCGCTGGCCCAGCTCACCACCAACAAATATGACGACACCGAAGCCGCGCTCGCCGCGCTGGCGGTGAGCGGCAGCCCCGCCGCCGCCGGGATCGTGTCGGCGCTGGCGGACGGCAAGCTGGTCTTCGGCGGCGCGCCGCCGCGCGTCTTCATCGAAGGCGAGGGCCGGGCCCTGCTCGACCCGCTGACCCTGCAGCCGGTCGCGGACGCCCCGCCGGTGAAGCCGGTGCGCGTCAACAACCGCATCCGCCGCGCCATCGAGGCCGCCAGCGGCACGCTCTCGCTGGTCAGCCCTGATCCGGCCAAGCGGCTGGAAGCGGCCGTGGCGGTCGGCCGCTCGCGCGACGCGGCGGCGCTGCCGGCGCTCGACGCCGCGCTGGCCAAGGAGACCGACGCGAAGGTGAAGTCGGCGATGACGCTGGCGCGCGCCTCCATCCTCATCGGCCAGGAGAGCACCTCGGAGGCCGACCGCATCGCCGCCATCGCCACCGTCGGCGCCGAGGGCAACCAGGACGCGCTCGCCATCCTGCGCAGCGTGCCGGCCGACGCCTCGCCGGCGGTGAAGGACGCCGCCGCCGCCGCCATTTCCGGCATCGAGGGCAACCTCGCTCTGTGGGGCATGGTGCAGAACGTCTGGTACGGCCTATCGCTCGGCTCGGTGCTGCTGCTCGCCGCCATCGGCCTCGCCATCACCTTCGGCGTGATGGGCGTCATCAACATGGCGCATGGCGAGATGGTGATGCTCGGCGCCTACACCACCTTCGTCGTGCAGGAGCTGATCCGCACCTATAATCCCGGCCTGTTCGACTGGTCGCTGATCATCGCCATCCCGCTCGCCTTCCTGTTCACCGGCCTGATCGGCGTCATCATCGAGCGCACCGTCATCCGCTTCCTCTACGGCCGCGCGCTGGAGACGCTGCTCGCCACATGGGGCATCTCGCTGATCCTGCAGCAGGCGATCCGCACTTTGTTCGGCCCGACCAACCGCGAGGTCGGCGCGCCGAGCTGGATGTCCGGCTCCTTCGAGCTCGGCCAGATGTCGATCACCTATGGCCGGCTCTGGATCATCGTCTTCGCCATGCTGGTCTTCGTCGCCCTGCTGGCGACGCTGCGCCTCACCCGCATCGGGCTGGAGATGCGCGCGGTGACGCAGAACCGGCGCATGGCCGCCTCCATGGGCATCCGCACCAACTGGGTCGACGCCATGACCTTCGGCCTCGGCTCGGGCATCGCCGGCATCGCCGGGGTGGCGCTGAGCCAGATCGACAACGTCTCGCCGAACCTCGGCCAGAGCTACATCATCGATAGCTTCCTCGTCGTGGTGTTCGGCGGTGTCGGCAATCTCTGGGGCACGCTGGTCGGCGCCATGTCGCTCGGCGTCGCCAACAAGCTCCTGGAGCCCTATGCCGGCGCGGTGCTCGGCAAGATCGCGCTGCTCGTCATCGTCATCCTGTTCATCCAGAAACGGCCCCGCGGCCTCTTCGCCCTCAAGGGGAGGTCGATCGAAGCATGAGCACGAGCGATACCCGTCAGCCCGCGCTGCTCACCACCAGCGGGCTCGTCTTCCTCGGCGTGCTGCTCGCCGCCGCCGTGCTGGTGCCCGTCCTCAACCTCGCCACCTCGCCGGAATCGGCGGTGCATGTGCCGACCTATGTCGTCTCGCTGCTCGGCAAGTACCTGACCTATGCGCTGCTCGCGCTCTCGGTCGACCTGATCTGGGGCTATGTCGGCATCCTCTCGCTCGGCCACGGCGCCTTCTTCGCGCTCGGCGGCTACGCGATGGGCATGTACCTGATGCGCCAGATCGGCACGCGCGGCGTCTATGGCGATCCGGTGCTGCCGGACTTCATGGTGTTCCTGAACTGGAAGGAACTGCCCTGGTTCTGGTACGGCTTCGACCTGTTCCCCTTCGCCGCCATCATGGTGCTGCTGGCGCCGGGCATCCTCGCCCTCGTCTTCGGCTGGTTCGCCTTCCGCTCGCGCGTCACCGGCGTCTATCTGTCGATCATCACCCAGGCGATGACCTTCGCCCTGCTGCTGGCCTTCTTCCGCAACGACATGGGCTTCGGCGGCAATAACGGCCTGACCGACTTCAAGGACATACTCGGCTTCAACATCCAGTCCGACGGCACGCGCGCCGTGCTGTTCGTGCTCTCCGCCTTGGCGCTGGGGCTCGGCTATGTGCTCTGCCGCTTCCTGGTGCGCTCGCATTTCGGCAAGGTGCTGATCGCCATCCGCGACGCCGAGACCCGCGTGCGCTTCACCGGCTACCGGGCCGAGAACTACAAGCTCGTCGCCTTCGTCGTCTCCGCCATGCTGGCGGGCATCGCCGGCGCGCTCTACGTGCCGCAGGTCGGCATCATCAACCCCAGCGAATTCTCGCCCGCCAACTCCATCGAGATCATCGTCTGGGTGGCGGTGGGCGGGCGCGGCACGCTGGTCGGCGCGGCGCTCGGCGCGGTGCTGGTGAATTACGCCAAGACCTATTTCACCTCCGGCTTCCTCGCCCCCTACTGGCTATTCATGCTCGGCGGCCTGTTCGTCGCCGTCACGCTGTTCCTGCCAAAGGGCATCGTCGGCACCTTCTACGACTGGCGCGCCCGCCGTCGCGCGCAAGACGACATACCCGCCGATATCCCGGTCGAGCCGGTCGCCGAACCGAAGCCCGCCGAGTGAGGGGAGAGCCATGAGCGACATCGACCTGCTGGCCGCTCCCGAAGCGGTCCAAAACGAGCCGGCAGACGGCCTCGGGGCGCAGAAGAAGACCCTGACCGAGGCGCTGCTGTACCTCAACGACGTCACCGTCACCTTCGACGGCTTCCGGGCGCTGAACGCGCTGTCTTTCACCGTCGATCCCGGCGAGATGCGCGCCGTCATCGGCCCGAACGGCGCCGGCAAGACGACGATGATGGACGTCATCACCGGCAAGACCCGGCCGGACCGCGGCGACGCCTATTTCAATGGCGGCACCACCGACCTGACCCGGCTCGACGAGACGCAGATCGTCACGCTCGGCATCGGCCGCAAGTTCCAGAAGCCGACCGTGTTCGAGAGCCATACCGTGCTCGACAATCTGCGGCTCGCGCTGAAGGGCCAGCGCCGCGCGCTGCCCAACATCTTCCGCCGCGAGACCGGGGCCGAGCGCGACCGCATCGACGAGATCTTCGAGACCATCAGGCTGACCGAGCACCGGGAGCGCCTCGGCGGCGCGCTGTCGCACGGGCAGAAGCAGTGGCTGGAGATCGGCATGCTGCTGGCGCAGGACCCCAAGCTCCTGCTGGTCGACGAGCCGGTGGCCGGCATGACCGACGCCGAGACCGCGCAGACCGCCGAACTGCTGCGCGAGATCAACGCCAGCGGCCACTCGGTGGTGGTGGTCGAGCACGACATGACCTTCGTGCGTGATCTGGGCGTGCGCGTCATGTGCCTGCACGAAGGCTCGGTGCTGGCGGAAGGCACGCTCGATCAGGTCAGCGCCAATGAGCGCGTCATCGAAGTCTATCTGGGGCGCTGACGGCATGCTGGAAGTCAACGACGTCAACCTCTTCTACGGCGCGGCACAGGCCCTGCGCGGGGTTTCGCTGAAGGCCGAGGCCGGCAAGGTCACCTGCGTTCTCGGGCGCAACGGCGTGGGCAAGACCAGCCTGATGCGCGCCATCGTCGGCCAGGCGCCCGTGGCGAAGGGCGCCATCCGCTTCAACGGCGAGGACATCACCACCATGGCGCCGTCCGAGCGGGCGCGGCGCGGCATCGCCTTCGTGCCGCAGGGGCGCGAGATCTTCCCGCTGCTCACCGTGGCGGAGAATCTGGAGACCGGCTTCGCGCCGCTGAAGCGCGCCGACCGTTTCATCCCCGACGATGTGTTCTCGCTGTTCCCGGTGCTGGATTCGATGATGCGGCGGCGCGGCGGCGACCTGTCGGGCGGCCAGCAGCAGCAGCTCGCCATCGGCCGGGCGCTCACCATGCGTCCCAAGATGCTGGTTCTCGACGAGCCGACCGAGGGCATCCAGCCCTCGATCATCAAGGATATCGGCAACGCCATCCGCTACTTGCGGAGCAAGGGCGACATGGCCATCGTGCTGGTCGAGCAGTATTTCGACTTCGCCAAGGAGCTCGCGGACCATTTCATCGTGATGGAGCGCGGGGCTGTGGTGATGTCGGGCGACGGCGCCGCTCTCGAGGACCCGGATGTACGCAACCGCATTGCCGTCTGACGCCGTGCCGGCGACCATCCCGGTCGAGCGGCGGGGCTCCGGACGGGTTCTCGTCGAAGTGCGCGGGGACGGCGGCCGGACGGTGCGCGGGCGGATCGAGGAGGAGGGGTTCGCGCGCGTGCGCTTCCCGCTCTCCGGCCGGCGCGGCGGCGCGCTGGAGGCGGTGATGATCAACACCGGCGGCGGGCTCGCCGGCGGCGACCGCTCGCAAACCGTCCTCCATGCCCTGGAAGCTGCCCAGTTTGTGGTCACGACGCAGGCTGCCGAGAAGGTCTATCGCTCGGACGGCGCGGTCTCGGGCATCGATGTCGATCTTTCCGTGGCGGCGGGCGCCAGCCTCGACTGGATGCCGCAGGCGACCATCGTCTTCGACGGCGCCCGCATCGAGCGCTCCATCTCAGCGGAGGTTGCGCCCCAAGGCCGGCTGCTGCTGGTCGAGCCGGTGATCCTCGGGCGCACCGCGCGCGGCGAGCGCCTCAGCCATGGCCTTCTGTTCGACCGCTGGCGCATCCGTCGCGGTGGCAGGCTGGTCTATGCCGACGGGCTGCAACTCGACGGCGATATCGCCGGGGTGCTGGACCGCCGCGCCACGCTCGGCGGCTGGGCCGCCTTCGCCACGATCCTGCTGGTCGCGCCGGATGCCGAGGGCCGGCTGGAGGCCGTCCGCGCGGCGCTCGGCCTGCCGGATGAGCTGCCGGAGAACCTCGATGCCGGCGCCAGCGCCTGGGACGGCATGCTGTCGATCCGGCTGCTGGCGCGCGACGGCGCGCCGCTGGAAGCCGCGATCCGCCGCGTCGTCGGCGCGCTCGGCATCGCCGAGATACCGCGCATCTGGCATTCCTGATGCAGGTAATACTGACTTTTGCAGAGCCGGAGACGCAGTGATGAACCTCAGCCCGCGCGAGAAGGACAAGCTCCTCGTCGCCATGGCGGCCATGGTGGCCCGCCGCCGCCTCGAGCGCGGCGTGAAGCTCAACTACCCCGAGGCGGTGGCGCTGATCACCGACGTGGTGGTGGAGGGCGCGCGCGACGGCAGGACGGTCGCCGAGCTGATGACGCTCGGCACCACCGTGCTCTCGCCGGAGCAGGTGATGCCCGGCGTCGCCGAGATGGTCGTCGAGATCCAGGTCGAGGCGACCTTTCCGGACGGCACCAAGCTCGTCACCGTGCACGAGCCCATCGCCTCCGCGCATCATGAAGGCGCGCCGGGCGAGATCCTGCACGAGGAAGGCGAGATTGAGCTGCTGGCCGGGCGGGAGTTCGTCTCGCTCACCGTCGCCAATACCGGCGACCGGCCGATCCAGGTCGGCAGCCACTACCATTTCTTCGAGACCAACCCGGCGCTCGCCTTCGAGCGCGACAAGGCGCGCGGCATGCGCCTCGCCATCCCCTCCGGCACCGCGGTGCGCTTCGAGCCGGGCCAGAGCCGCGAGGTGAAGCTCGTGGCGCTCGCCGGCAAGCGGGAGGTCTACGGCTTCCGCCAGGACGTCATGGGCAAGCTGTGACCCTCTTCCGCCGCTGATTGGTACCCGCTCGAACGGAATTTTCCATGTCCATCAAGATTTCCCGCGCCACCTATGCCGAGATGTTCGGGCCGACCACCGGCGACCGCGTGCGGCTGGCAGATACGTCGCTCATCATCGAGGTGGAGAAGGACCTCACCGTCTATGGCGAGGAGGTGAAGTTCGGCGGCGGCAAGACCATCCGCGACGGCATGGGCCAGTCGCAGGTGATGCGCGCCGAGGGCGCGGTCGACACCGTGATCACCAATGCGCTGATCCTCGACCACTGGGGGATCGTCAAGGCCGACATCGGCATTCGCGACGGGCGCATCCACGGCATCGGCAAGGCCGGCAATCCCGATATCCAGCCAGGTGTCGACATTATCATCGGCGCCTCGACCGAGATCATCGCCGGCGAGGGCAAGATTATTACGGCTGGAGGCTTCGACAGTCACATTCATTTCATCTGCCCGCAGCAGATCGAGCACGCGCTGATGAGCGGTGTCACCACCATGCTCGGCGGCGGCACCGGCCCCGCCGCCGGCACCAACGCCACGACCTGCACGCCCGGGCCATGGCACATCGAGATGATGCTGCGCGCCTTCGACTCTTTCCCCGTCAATCTTGCTTTGTCCGGCAAGGGCAACGCCTCGCTGCCCGGCCCGCTGATCGAGATGATCGAGGCGGGGGCCTGTTCGCTCAAGCTGCATGAGGACTGGGGCACGACGCCGGCGGCGATCGACAACTGCCTGTCGGTGGCCGACGAGTACGACATCCAGGTGATGATCCACACCGACACGCTCAACGAGAGCGGCTTCGTCGAGGACACCATCGCCGCCTTCAAGGGACGCACCATCCACGCCTTCCACACGGAAGGGGCGGGCGGCGGTCACGCGCCGGACATCATGAAGGTGGCTGGCCTGCCCAACGTGCTGCCGTCCTCGACCAATCCGACGCGGCCCTTCACCATCAACACGCTCGACGAGCATCTCGACATGCTCATGGTGTGTCACCACCTCGACCCGCTGATCGCCGAGGACCTCGCCTTCGCCGAGAGCCGCATCCGCAAGGAGACCATCGCAGCCGAGGACATCCTGCATGACCTCGGCGCCATCTCGATGATGAGCTCGGACAGCCAGGCCATGGGCCGGCTCGGCGAAGTCATCACCCGCACCTGGCAGACCGCGCACAAGATGAAGCTGCAGCGCGGCCTGCTGCCGGGGGACAGCGAACGCAACGACAATGCCCGCGCCAAGCGCTACATCGCGAAATACACGATCAACCCGGCCATCGCGCACGGCGTCTCCCGCCATATCGGCTCGGTGGAGACGGGAAAGCTCGCCGACCTCGTCGTCTGGTCGCCGGCCTTCTTCGGTACCAAGCCGGACATGGTGATCAAGGGCGGTACCATCGTCGCGGCGCAGATGGGCGATCCCAATGCCTCCATCCCGACGCCGCAGCCGGTGCATTACCGGCAGATGTGGGGCGCCTATGGCAAGGCCCGCACCGCGACCAGCCTGACCTTCGTCTCGCAGGCGGCGATCGACCTCAATGTCGGCCACAAGCTTGGGCTGGAGAAGCGCACCGTGGCGGTGGAGAATGTGCGCGGCGGCATCTCCAAGGCATCGATGGTTCACAACAGCGCGACGCCGCATCTGGAGATCGACCCGGAAACCTATGAGGTACGGGCGGATGGCGAGCTCCTGACCTGCGCCCCCGCCACCGAGCTGCCCATGGCGCAGCGCTACTTCCTGTTCTAAGTGTGGGAGGGCGCTCTGTTTCAGCATCCTTCGAGGCCCGGCCTTGCCGGGCACCTCAGGATGAGGGCGCTCAAGAAACCACCTCATCCTGAGGTGCGAGCGCAGCGAGCCTCGAAGGATGCTCCAGCCGAGCGCCGCCCCTCTACCCGGAGTTTCTCCATGATCCGTGCCCGTTCGCTTCTGCCCGCCGGCAGCTGGGATGCCGCCACCGCCGCCGACCGTGTCGTGCTGCCGCATGACGGGCGCTACCGCCGCCGCATCGCCATGCGCGGGGAGAACGACGTCGCTTTCCTGCTCGACCTCGACGAGGCGACGCGGCTGAGGGACGGTGACGGGCTGGCGCTGGAAGACGGGCGCGTCGTGGCCGTGGTTGCCGCCGAGGAGCCGGTGGCGGAAATCGTGGCGCAGGATGCCCATCACCTCGCGCGGCTCGCCTGGCATCTCGGCAACCGGCACGTGCCCGCTGAGCTGCTTGCCGACCGTATCCGCATCGCCCGCGACGGTGTGCTGGAGGAGATGGCGCGCGGCCTCGGCGCCACCGTCGAGGTGGTGGAAGCCGCCTTCGAGCCGGAGGGCGGCGCCTATGAGGCCGCCGAGGCACACGGCCATCACGACCATGATCATGGCCACCACCATCACGAGCATGGCGAGGCCTGCGGCTGCGGGCACGATCATTCCCACGATCACGACCATCATGGGCATGATCATTACGCGCATGAGCGGGACGTGCTGCATGTCCACGGTCAGGAGCACGACCACAAGCACGAGCATGCACACGCTCACGAACATCATGGCCACGAGCACAAGCATGGCGAGGCGTGCGGCTGCGGGCACGACCATTCCCATGACCATGCCCAGCATGATCACGACCACTCGCACGATCACGACCACCATGGGCACGGGCACGACCACCGCCATGGCTGATGCGGACGGGCCGGCAGAGGGCGCGCGCGGCGAGCCCGCACCCGACCTGCTGGCGCTGTTCGTCTGGCTCTCGCCGGCCTATCCGGTCGGCGCCTTCGCCTATTCGCATGGCCTCGAATGGGCGGTGGAGACGCAGGACATCTCGGATGTCGCTTCGCTCACCCGCTGGGTCGACGACCTCCTGCACCATGGCGGCCCCTTTGCCGACGCGGTGCTGCTCGCCCATGCCTATCGCGCCTTGCGCGAGGGCGACGATGCCCGCCTCGTCGAGGTGCTGGAACTGGCGGCGGCCTTCGCGCCCTCGCGCGAGCGGCAGATGGAGACGCTGAACCAAGGCGACGCCTTCCTCGCCGCCACCCGTACCGCCTGGCCGGCGCCGGCGCTGGAACGGCTCTCCGCGATCTGGGACGGGCGCGTCGCCTATCCGGTCGCGGTCGGCATCGCGGCGGCGGCGCACGGCCTGCCGCTGGAGGCGACGCTCGCCGCCTATCTCAACGCGGTGGCGGCGAACCTGATCTCCGCCGCCGTCCGCCTCGTGCCGCTCGGCCAAACCGACGGCAACAGGGCGCTGGCAGCGGCGACGAAGACCGTACGTGAGGTCGCGCCGCTGGCGCTCGACGTGCCGCTGGACCGGCTTGGCGGGGCTGCACTCAAATCCGACATCGCGTCGATGCGTCACGAGACGCAGTACACGCGGCTGTTCCGAAGCTGAAGGCGAGGGGAAGCATCATGGCAAGCAGCAGCGGACCCTTGAGGGTCGGCATTGGCGGGCCGGTCGGCTCTGGCAAGACGGCGCTGATGGAGGCGCTGTGCCGAGCCTTTCGCGAGCGCTACGACCTCGCGGCCATTACAAACGACATCTACACAAAGGAGGATGCCGAAATCCTCACCCGTGCCGGCGCGCTGCCGGCCGAGCGGATCATGGGCGTGGAGACCGGTGGCTGTCCGCACACCGCCATCCGCGAGGACGCCTCCGCCAACCTCGCCGCCATCGCCGAGATGCGTGGCCGCTTTCCCGCTCTCGACCTGATCCTCATCGAATCGGGCGGCGACAATCTCGCCGCGACCTTTTCGCCCGAGCTCGCCGACATCACCATCTACGTCATCGACGTTTCGGCCGGTGAGAAAATCCCGCGCAAGGGCGGGCCGGGCATCACCCGCTCGGACCTTCTCGTCATCAACAAGGTCGATCTCGCGCCGCTGGTCGGCGCCTCACTGGAGGTGATGGACCGGGATTCGCGCCGCATGCGCGGGCGCCGGCCCTTCGTCTTCGCCAATGTGCGGGCCGGCAGCGGAGTGGACGAAGTGGCGCGCTTCATCGAGGAAGCGGGTGGCCTGGTCCATGCATCTGCCGAAGGTGCGGCGCACTGACAGCCCGGACGTGCTTCGTGTACTTCTGGTTGTGCGTCAGATGCTATAGTTGTGGTGGGATCTTGGCGGATGGGGCGGCCGGCAGGGTTTGATGTTCGATTTGAGGTATCATAAAGCTTTCTGAACTGGGGCCGTTACGCTCCCTGCCGATCCGCCAAGGTGTGTGATGGCATATCCGCTACCGGAAAATGAAGCCGAAAGGCTCGCCGAGCTTCACGCGTTGCAGATTCTCAATACGGCACCTTCGGCCGCGCTGGAGGGCGTGTGCGTGCTCGCGCGCGAGATGCTGGGCGTGTCCAGCGTGGCCGTCAGTCTCATCGACCGCGACCGTCAATGGTTCAAGGCGAAGGCCGGCGTGGACATGGATGGCACGTCGCGCGAGCACTCCTTCAGCGCCTGGACCATCATGTCGCCCGACGTGATGGTGGTGCCGGATGCGCGCGAGGACCCGCGCTTTGCCGACAACATCTTTGTCACCGGCGAGCCGTTTATCCGTTTCTATGCCGGCGCACCGCTGGCGCTGCGGGCAGGGCTGAACATCGGCGTGCTCTGCCTGTGGGGGCCCGAGCCGCGGACATTGTCGGCCTCCGAGACCGAGATCATCACCCACCTGTCGCGCATCATCGTCGACCAGTTCCGCCTGCACGAGGCGACGCAGCGCACGAGGCGCGAGCTCGAATACCGGCGGATGAGCCAGGGGCTCTTGGAGATGCAGAGCCGCGAGCTCTGGCGCCGGCAGAGCCTTCTCGCCCAGACGGAGCGGCTGGCGAAGATTGGCGGCTGGGAGTTCGACGTCGCGACCGAACGGCTCAACTGGTCGGACGGCATCTACCGCATCTACGGGTTTGCCCAGAGCGTCGAGCCCGATGTGCAGTTGGCCCTGTCGCATTTCCCGCCGGAGGCGCGCCAGCACTTCCAGAAGAAGTTCGAGGCGGCGCTGCGCAACCGCGAATCCTTCGAGATCGAGCTGCCCTTCGTTGACGCGCATGGCAACCATCGGCTGGTGCGCAAATCCTGCGCGGTGGAGGTCGACGGCGACGGTGAGCTGCGCGCCTTCGGCATGCTGCAGGACGTCACCGAGCAGAAGGAAGCCGAGCAGCGCATGTGGCACATGGCCAATCATGACGCGCTGACCGGCTTGCCCAATCGCGGGCTGATGCGGGAACGGCTGGAGGCGGCGCTGCGCCGCTCGCGCCGGTCGCGCCGCTATGTCGGCGTGCTGCTGGTCGATCTCGACCAGTTCAAGGACGTCAACGACACGCTCGGCCACGACGCCGGCGACGCGCTGCTGGTGGAGGCGGCGCAGCGCCTCGGCGGCTGCATCGGCGATGTCGACATGGTGGCGCGCCTCGGCGGCGACGAATTCATCGTCCTGCTCACCCGCATGGACAGCCCGACTGACGCGATGGTCGCGGCGCAGCACGCGCTCTCGGCGCTGAGGCTGCCCTTCAGCTACCGTCGTACCGTGCTTTCCTGTCGCGGCAGCATCGGCATCGCCGTGGCGCCCGAGCACGGCACCGACCCTTCGACGCTGCTCAAGAACGCGGACATCGCCCTCTACCGCGCCAAGGCGGCGGGGCGAGGCGTCGCGGTCGAGTACGACATGCGGATGCAGCAGGCGACCGAGAAGCGCATCCAGCTCTATGCCCGCGTGCGGCTGGCGCTGAAGAACGGCGAGTTCCAGCCCTACTACCAGCCCAAGGTGTCGCTGCGCAGCGGCGCCATCGTCGGCTTCGAGGCGCTGCTGCGCTGGCGTCATCCGCGCCGGGGCCTGCTCGGCCCGCAGGAGTTCGGCCAGGTGTTCGACGATGCCGACCTTGCCGGTGCCATCGGCGAACGGGTGCTGGAGCTGGCGACGCGCGATATGGCCGCCTGGGTCGCGCAGGGCTGCGAGTTCGGCCATGTCGCCATCAATATGAGCTCGTCCGAATTCACCCGCGGCGGGCTGCCGGAGCGGGTGCTCACGGCGCTCGACAATTCGCACATCCAGCCCGAGCGCCTGGCGATAGAGGTCACCGAGACCGTCTTCCTCGGTCGCGGCACGGAGATGGTGCGCCACAGCCTGCAGTCGCTGAACCATGCCGGCGTGCGCATCGCGCTGGACGATTTCGGCACCGGCTACGCCTCGCTCTCGCACCTCAAGCAGTTTCCTGTGGATCGCATCAAGATCGACCGCTCCTTCGTGCACGACATCGAGCACGATATCGATGACGCGGCGATCGTGCGCGCCGTCATCCATCTCGGCCAGAGCCTTGGTATCGAGACCGTGGCCGAGGGCGTCGAGACGCCGGCGCAGGCTGCCTATCTGCGCGCCAATGGCTGCGATCTCGCGCAAGGATTCCTCTATTCCAAGGCGCTGCCAGCCTCGCGCATTCCGGCGCTGCTGCGTGGCTGGGACGCGGCCGACGTCATCGCCACCGAGTCCGCCAAGGCGGTCGACATCGCCAGCTGACGCCAAGCCGTCGCCTCCGGGACACATCGCCCGCTGGATTCGTCTGGTATGGTTTGGTGGCTCGGAGGGATTCCACCAGATGACGCCAATGAACGCGGGCCGGCGCGGAAGACCCGGTCCGCTCTACACGTGGGCCGGCCTGCGCCTGCCCAGCCGGATCATCGAGCTGTTCGATGCCGCCAGCCGCTCCGATCGCCGCGCCTGCCTGTTCCTCGTCCTGCTGACCCTCGTCGCGCTGCTGCCGGGCTTCTTCTCCATCCCGCCGGTCGACCGCAACGAAGCGCGTGCCGCGCAGGTGACACGGCAGATGCTGGACACCGGCGATTTCACCGAGACCCGCCTCGGCTGGGAGACCCGGCACACGCAGCCGCTCGGCCTGCACTGGATGCAGGCGGCGGTGGTCGCTGCGGCGGACCTCGTCGGCGTACCCGGCGCCGAGCGCCGCATCTGGCTCTACCGGCTACCCTCGCTCGCCGCCGCCATCGCCAGCGTGCTGCTGACCTATTGGGCGGCGCTGGCCTTCGCGCACCGGCGCGCCGCGATGTTCGCTGCCTGCCTTCTGGCCAGCAGCGTGGCGCTCAGCGTGGCCGGTCGCCTCGCCGTGCCGGAGACGGCTCTGCTCGCGGCCATCGCGGCGATGATCGGTTCAATGGGGCGGCTCTATCTCGACGAGCGCCATGGCGAGCCGGCCGAGGGGCCGGCGCAGGCGCACAGGCAGGCGCAACTCTCTTTGATCTTCTGGGGCGCGCTGGCCTTCGCGCTGTTCGCCAAGGGACTGATCGCGCCGCTCTATGTGCTGCTGCCGCTGGCGACGCTGGCGATCGTCGACCGTACCGCGCGCTTCCTCAAGCGGGCGAAGTCGCTCATAGGTCTCGGGCTGATCGTGCTGGTGGCGGGCGGCTGGTTCCTGTTGCGGCGCTACGCGCCGCCCGAGACGCATGAGGAGTTCGTCGCCCGGTTGCTGCTGGGGCGCGTCGCGCCCGACTATCAGGGCTTCAACGGTCCGCCCGGCGCCTATCTGCTCATGTTCTGGGGCCTGTTCTGGCCGGCGGCGCCGCTCGCCGCGCTGGCCGTGCCGATGCTGTGGAGGGCGCGGCGCATCGGTGCCGTGCGCTTTCTCCTGGCCTGGGTGCTGCCGGCCTGGCTGCTGTTCGAGCTCCTGCCGGCCAAGGTGCCGGCCTATGTCGGCCCGACCCTGCCGGCGATCGCCATCCTCATCGCCCTGGCGGTCGAGCGCGGCGCGATGGCGCTGGGCAATACGCGGCTCGCCCGGCTGCTCTGGCTGTGGCCGCTGATCGGCGCTGCGATTGCGGTCGCCGCGCTGCTCGGCCTCGCCGTCTTCGACCACACCACCAGCCTGCTCGCCTGGCCGCTGCTGCTGATCGGCTTCTTCGCGCTGGTGACGGCGGCGGGCTCGGTGCGGGACTACGGCGTCGAGAAGGCGTCACTGGCGGCGATCGCCGGCATGCTGGTCTCCGGCTTTGGGGTGATGCAGCTGGTGCTGCCGCAGATGTGGAGTTTCTGGATCTCGCCGCGCCTCGTCGCGCTGGCGGAGCACGAGCCCTGCGCAGTGCGCGGTGCCGACATCCTCGTCGCTTCGGCCGGCTACAGCGAGCCGAGCCTCGCTTTGCTGCTGGCGCAGCCGCCCCGCTTCGTCGACGGCGCCGGGGCCGCCGACTTCCTCAAGGAGGGCGGCTGCCGCGTGGTCTTCGTCGAGGGTCGGCACGAAGCACGCTTCGCCCGCCGGGCCGAGGCGCTCGGCCTGCGTATCGGGCGCGGCGCCGAGGTCCGCGGCTTCCAGTATAACGGCCTGCGGGTTGTGCGGCTGACGCTCTACCGCGTCGGCTCCTGAGCGTCGCGCACCGCCGCCAGCGTCCCGAAACCTTGTTCGAGGTCGGCGAGGAGGTCGGCCGGGTCTTCCAGCCCGATATGCAGGCGGATGGCCGGCCCGCCCGGCGCCCATGTGGTCGCGCTGCGGTAGCTGCTGCAGTCGAACGGGATGGCGAGGCTCTCGAAGCCGCCCCAGCTATAGCCGAGGCCAAACAGTTCCAGACTGTCGAGAAAGGCGTCGACCGCCGCTTTCGGCGCGGGCTGCAGGATGAAGCTGAACAGGCCCGAGCTGCCGGTGAAGTCCCGCTGCCAGATTGCGTGGCCGGGATGGCGCGGCAGGCCGGGATGCAGCACCTGCTTCACTTCCGGCCGCTGTTCCAGCCAGTGCGCGACGGTGAGCGCGGATGCCTGATGATGCGCGAGCCGCACCGCCAGGGTGCGCAGGCCGCGCGCGGCGAGGAACGCGTCCTCCGGCGCCACGGTGAGGCCGAGGTCGCCATGGACCAGCTTCAGCCGGCGCCAAAGGCGTTCATTGGCGGAGATGGTGCCGAGGTTGAGGTCGGAATGGCCGCCGACGTACTTCGTGCCGGCCTGGATCGAGACGTCGACGCCGAAATCGTGTGGACGGAAGAACAGCGGCGTCGCCCAGGTATTGTCCATCAGCGTGACGATGCCGCGCTTGCGGGCGATGTCGACGATGGCGGGCACGTCCTGGATTTCGAATGACTGCGAGCCTGGCGACTCCAGGAAGATGGCGCGCGTGTTCGGCCTGAGGAGCTCCTCGATGCCACCGGCGACGAGCGGGTCGTAATAGGTGGTCTCGATGCCGTAGCGGCGCAGCACTTCGTTGCACACCCGCCGCGTCGGTTGATAGGCGGTATCGACCATCAGAAGATGGTCACCCGCCTCCAGCACGGCCAGCAGCGCGGTGCTCACGGCCGAGAGACCGGAAGGGGTGAGCACGGTGCCGGCACCGCCTTCCAGCCGGGTTATTGCTACCTCCAGCGTCTCCACCGTCGGGTTGCCGCGCCTTCCATAGGAGTAGCGTCCCGTGTGGCCTTCGAGGTCGGCCACCGTCGCGGAGAGCACCGTCGAGCCGCGCACGATGGGCGTATTCACGAAGCCGTCAAAGCGTTGCGGATCGCGGCCGGCCGTGACCAGCTCGGTCTCGACCGAGCGTTTGCGGACGGCTCCGCCTTCCGATTGTTCTGCCATTCGTTTTGCCTGCCGACCTGTGCTGCGGGGCGCCAATTGGGAGTGGACGAGGCGCCTACGTCAAGCGCTTGACCGGACCGGATTACGGCGTTCTGATGACGTGGCGTCTGTAGGGGGAGACGGGGAAGGCTGGTTCGCGGACTGTCCAGCCACCCGTCAGACGAAGGACGTAGGCATGCCCCGCTTCCTAACGCCAATCGCGGCATGCGAATTGCTTTTTCTTCCGCCCGTGTCGTCCGCGTGCCGCGCGGCCGGTACGCCAGCTCAAAACCGAATGAAGAAGGCTGCCAACATGAAACGCCTCCTCTCCACGTTCGCCATCGCCGGGGCCTTCGGGCTGTGTGCGGTCAGCGCGCAGGCCGCCAAGCTCGACCAGGTGAAGTCGAAGGGCTTCATCCAATGCGGCGTCAGCCAGGGCCTGCCGGGCTTCTCGACCCCGGACGACAAGGGCAACTGGACGGGCCTTGACGTGGATTTCTGCCGCGCCGTCGCCGCAGCGGTCTTCAACGATCCCACCAAGGTCAAGTTCACGCCGCTCTCGGCGAAGGACCGCTTCACCGCGCTCCAGTCGGGCGACATCGACATCCTGTCGCGCAACACGACCTGGACCATCACCCGCGATACCTCGCTGGGCCTGAACTTCACCGGCGTCACCTATTATGACGGCCAGGGTTTCATGATCCGCAAGGACAAGAAGGTGAACTCGGCGCTCGAGCTGTCCGGCGCTTCGGTCTGCACCCAGACCGGCACCACCACCGAGCAGAACCTCGCCGACTATTTCCGCGCCAACAACATGACCTACGAGGTCATCGCCTTCGCCACCAATGACGAGGTGGTCAAAGCTTATGACGCGGGTCGCTGCGACGTGCTGACGACCGACCGTTCCGGCCTCGCGGGCGAACGCCTCAAGCTCACTAATCCGGACGACCACGTCGTGCTGCCGGAGATCATCTCCAAGGAGCCGCTCGGCCCGGTGGTCGCCCATGGCGACGACCAGTGGTTCGACATCGTGAAGTGGGTGCTCTTCGCCCAGATCAACGCCGAGGAGCTCGGCGTGACCTCCAAGAACGTCGACGAGCAGCTGAAGTCGGCGACCAATCCGGAGATCAAGCGCCTCGTCGGCACCGAGGGCAAGTTCGGCGAGGGCATGGGCATCGGCAATGACTGGGCCTACCAGGTCATCAAGGGCGTCGGCAATTACGGCGAGATGTACGACCGCAATGTCGGTCCCGCCACGCCGCTGAAGCTCGAGCGCGGCGCCAATGCGCTGTGGACCAAGGGCGGCCAGCAGTACGGCATGCCGATCCGCTGACAAACAGGGCTCCCGGCGGCATGCCGGGAGCCCTCGCTTTTTCCCGCAAAGCCGGCGGCACGTCCGGCGCGGGATTTGTTGGCCTCGGAAGAGGCGAGGGGGACCATGTCGGACCTGGTGTTAGAGCCCGTCCAAGGGCGCTCGAATAGCGCGTCGTTCATCAACGACCCGAAAGTACGCAGCATCGGCCTGCAACTCGTCGCGCTGATACTCGTCATCCTGCTCGGCTGGATGTTCGCGGAGAACGCCCGCGATAACCTCGCGGCGCAGAAGATCGCGACCGGCTTCGGCTTTCTCGACAACACCGCCGGCTTCGGGATCAGCCAGACGCTGATCCCCTATAGCGAGACATCCACCTATGGCCGTGCCTTCCTCGTCGGCCTGCTGAACACGATACTGGTGGCGGTGGTCGGCATCTTCCTCGCCACCATCATCGGCTTCCTGGTCGGCATCGGCCGCCTGTCGAAGAATTTCGTCGTGAGGCTGATCTCGACGACCTATGTCGAGGTGCTGCGCAACCTGCCGCCGCTGTTCCAGATCCTGTTCTGGTACCTCGCCGTGCTCAGCGCCATGCCGAGCCCGCGCCAGAGCATCTCCGTCTTCGGCGAGGTCTTCATTTCGAACCGCGGCCTGATCATCCCGCGCCCGCTGTTCGGCGAGGGCACGGGACTGGTGCTGTGGGCCTTCGGCGCGGCGCTGCTCGCCGTCATCCTGATCGGCTACTGGGCCCGCGGGCGCCGCGAGGAAACCGGCCAGCGCTTCCCCATGCTGTGGGTGGGGCTCGGCATCCTCGTCCTCGTGCCGCTCGCCGCCATGATCTACACCGGCTTCCCGATCACCTTCGAGCGGCCGGAGCTGAAGGGCTTCAACTTCGCCGGCGGCGTGCGGGTCATCCCGGAATTCGTGGCGCTGACGGTGGCGCTCGCCACCTACACCGCCGCCTTCATCGCCGAGAACGTCCGCTCCGGCATCATGGCGGTGAGCCACGGGCAGACCGAGGCGGCGCATTCGCTGGGGCTGCGCAACGGCCAGACGCTGCGCCTCGTGGTCATCCCGCAGGCCATGCGGGTGATCATCCCGCCGCTGACCAACCAGTATCTCAACCTGACCAAGAACTCCTCGCTCGCGGTCGGCATCGGCTATCCCGACCTCGTGGCAGTGTTCGCCGGCACCTCGCTGAACCAGACCGGGCAGGCGATCGAGATCATCGCCATCACCATGGGCGTCTATCTCGTGCTGTCGATTCTCACCTCGCTCATCATGAACGCCTACAACAAGCGCATCGCGCTGGTGGAACGGTGAGGGCGCGCCGATGAGCCTTACCTTCGACGACGGGACCTTCATCCGCACCGAAATGGTGGCGCCGCTGCCGCCGCCGCGGCGCCAGGTCGGCGCCATCGGCTGGATGCGCGAGAACCTATTCTCCAGCATCCTCAACACCGTGCTCACCCTTGTGGGCCTCGGGCTGGTGTTGCTCATCGTGCCGCCACTGGTCCGTTTCATGTTCATCGACGCGGTGTGGACCGGACAGAGCCGCGAAGCCTGCCTCGCTCCCGGGACCGGCGCCTGCTGGCCGTTCATCAACGCGAAGCTCGGCCAGCTGATCTACGGCTTCTACCCGATCGACCAGCGCTGGCGGCCGAACATCGTCTTCGCCGCCGGCGCCGTCCTGCTCGTGCCGCTCCTGGTGCTGAGCTGGCCCTTCAAGAAGCTCAACGCCTTCCTGTTCTTCGTGATCTACCCGATCGTCGCCTTCATCCTGCTCACCGGTGGCAACATCCAGCTGGAAGCCTTCCTGTTCGAGCATTTCGGCCTCCTCCACTCGGTGTTCGGCCATGTCCATGTGGCGGGGGTGAACCTGATTTTCTGGGCCGACTACATCCTCACCGCGCTGGTCGTCATGGCGGCGATCGGCGGCGTCATCCGCCTCATTGGTGGCGACGGCCGGGCGGCGGCGCGGGCGACCATGTGGGTCTTCCTCGCCTTCGGCCTGCTGGTGCTCGCCTGGGACATCGACTTCGGCCTGCCCTATGTCGAGACGCGGCAATGGGGCGGGCTCCTGGTGACGCTGGTGATCGCGGTGACCGGCATCGTCGCCTCGCTGCCGCTGGGTATCGCCCTGGCGCTCGGGCGGCGTTCGCAGATGCCTATCGTGCGCCTGCTCTCGGTGGTCTTCATCGAGTTCTGGCGCGGCGTGCCGCTGATCACCGTGCTGTTCTTCGCCACCTACATGCTGCCGCTGTTCCTGCCGCAGGGCTCGAACCCGGACGGGCTGCTGCGCGCCCTTGTCGGTGTCGCGCTGTTCTCGGCCGCCTATATGGCCGAGGTGATACGCGGCGGCCTGCAGGCGATCCCTAAGGGCCAGTATGAGGGCGCCATGGCGGTGGGCCTGACCTGGAGCCAGATGATGCGGCTCATCATCCTGCCGCAGGCGCTGACCCTGGTCATTCCCGGCATCGTCAACAGCTTCATCAGCCTGTTCAAGGACACGACGCTGGTGCTGATCGTCTCGATCTTCGACTTCCTCGGCCAGCTCCGCGCGTCCTTCACCGACCCTAACTGGGCGAGCCCGGTGACGCTCTACACCGGCTTCGCCTTCGCGGGCGTGGTCTACTTCCTCTTCTGCTTCGGCATGTCGCGCTATTCACTCTTCGTGGAGCGGCGGCTGAACACCTCTCACCGGCATTGACGGAGGCCCTTATGACCGAAGCTCATTCGATCGTCCCGAGCGACGAACTGCCCGCCGTGCATACGCCGCCGAGCCGGGAGGTCGCGGTGGAGCTTTCCGGCGTGCACAAATGGTATGGCGAGTTCCATGTGCTGAAGGACATCAACCTGCGGGTGCTGCGCGGCGAGCGCATCGTCATCTGCGGGCCGTCGGGCTCGGGCAAGTCGACCATGATCCGCTGTATCAACCGGCTGGAGGAGCACCAGCAGGGCTCGATCATCGTCGACGGCATCGAATTGACCAACGACCTCAAGCGCATCGACGAGATCCGCCGCGAGGTCGGCATGTGCTTCCAGCACTTCAACTTGTTCCCGCACCTCACCGTGCTGGAGAACCTCACTTTGGCGCCGATCTGGGTACGCAAGACGCCCAAGAAGGAGGCGGAAGAGCTCGCCATGCACTTCCTGCGCAAGGTGAAGATCCCCGAGCAGGCCAACAAGTATCCCGGCCAGCTCTCCGGCGGCCAGCAGCAGCGCGTCGCCATCGCCCGCGCGCTGTGCATGAAGCCGAAGATCATGCTGTTCGACGAGCCGACCTCGGCCCTCGACCCGGAGATGGTGAAGGAGGTGCTGGAGACCATGGTGAGCCTCGCCGAAGAGGGCATGACCATGCTGTGCGTCACCCATGAGATGGGCTTCGCCCGTCAGGTGGCGAACCGGGTGATCTTCATGGATGCCGGACAGATCATCGAGATGAACGAGCCGGAAGCCTTCTTCTCCCACCCCCAGCACGAGCGCACCAAGCTCTTCCTCAGCCAGATCCTGCACTGAGATATCTGGTAGTCGGCAAATAAAAGGCCGGGCGCTGGCGCCCGGCCTTTTCGATTCGAGGCTTGTGAGCCGGCTTTAGTCCGCCGGGCCGGTGGCTACGGGCTTGTCGGAGGAGCCCCATTCGGTCCACGAGCCGTCATAGAGCGCCTTGGGCGGGGTGCCGATGACGTCGAGCGCCAGCCACAGGATCGCCGCCGTGACGCCCGAGCCGCAGCTGGTGATGACCGGCTTCGACGGATCGATGCCGGCGGCCGCGACCGCCGCGCGGATCGCCGCCGGATCGACCAGGTGGCCGTCCTTCACCACTTCCGACACTGGCAGGTTGCGGGCGCCGGGGATATGGCCGGGGCGCACGCCGGCGCGCGGCTCCGGCACCTCACCGCGGAAACGTTCGGCCGCGCGGGCGTCGAGCACCTGCGCGCTGCCCTCGGCAAGCCGCTTCGCCACCTCGTCGATCGAGGCGACCCAGTTGCGGTCGAGCTTTGCGTCGAAGCGGGCGGGGTAGTGCGGCGCCTCGCCGCTTTCCGTCGGATGGCCTTCGGCGAGCCATTTGGGGAAGCCGCCGTCGAGAATCTGCACGTCCACGGCGCCGAAGGCATGCAGCGTCCACCAGACGCGCGGCGCGGAGAACAGGCCGGCGGTGTCATAGACGACGATCTTCATCGTCCGGCCGATGCCGAGCGCTTCCATCGCCGCGGTGAACAGCGTCTCGGTCGGCAGCATGTGCGGCAGGCCGCTGGACGGGTCCGAGATGGCGTCGATGTCGAAGAACACCGCGCCGGGAATGTGCGCCTTGAGATACTCGTCGCGGCCGCTGCGGCCCGTGGCCGGCATGTGCCAGGACGCGTCGACGATGACGAGGTTCGGCGCGCCGAGATGGGCGGCCAGCCATTCAGTGGAGACGAAGCGGCTATCTTCCGGCATGGCGGACTCCGAGGGAAACAACGCTCAGGCCCAGGCGAGCCGCACGCGGCGGTTCTGCTGGCCCTTCTTCTCGATCTTGCTCACCTGCACCGCGCCGATCTCCTCGAGGCTGCGCACATGGGTGCCGCCGCAGGGCTGCAAATCGAGCCCGGCGATCTCGACGAGGCGAACCTTGCCGGTGCCCATGGGTGGCTTCACCGCCATAGTCTTGACCAGGCCCGGATTGGCGAGGAGTTCCTCGTCACTGATCCAGCGCTCGGATACCTTCGCCCCGCTGGCGATCATCTCCGCGAGCCTCGCGGTGATCTCGTCCTTGTCGAGCCCGGCCTCGGGAATGTCGAAATCCAGCCGGCTCTCCTCCTCGCCGATGGAGCCGCCGGTGACCGGAAAGGGTAGGGCGACGGAGAGCAAATGCAGCGCCGTGTGCATGCGCATGCGGCGGTGGCGCGTCGCCCAGTCCAGCCGCAGCGTCACCGCCTCGCCCGGTTCGGGCAGGATGGGGCCGCCGACGGGCACATGGACGATGTCGACCTTGGAAGGACCGTAGATGGCGGTCTCGATCGGGATCTCGGTGCCATTCGTGCGCAGCAGCGTGCCGCGGTCGCCCGGCTGGCCGCCGGCGGTGGCGTAGAACACCGTGCGGTCGACGACGATGCCGCCTTCCGGCGTCACCGCGGTCACCACGGCCGGCGTTTCCTTCTGGTAGGCGTCGTCGCGGAAGAGGAGAATGGTAGCCATCAGACCAGCATGTTGGGGACTTCGACGTCGCGTTCCAGCCAACCCGGCACGGGCAGGCCTTTTTCGCGCAGGAAGGCCGGATTGAAGAGCTTGGACTGATACCGCGTGCCGTAGTCGCACAGCACGGTGACGATGGTGTGGCCGGGGCCGAGCTCCTTCGCCAGCCGGATCGCGCCGGCGACATTGATGCCGGAGGAGCCGCCGAGGCACAGGCCCTCGAATTCCAGCAGGTCGAACACGATCTGCACCGCCTCGGCGTCCGGGATCTGGTAGGCGATGTCGATCGGCGCGCCTTCGAGATTGGCGGTGATGCGACCCTGCCCGATGCCCTCGGTGATGGAGGAGCCCTCCGACTTCAGCTCGCCGGTGGTGTAGTAGCTGTAGAGCGCGGCGCCGAACGGGTCGGCGAGGGCGATCTTCACTGCCGGGTTGCGCTCCTTCAGCGCGATGCCGGTGCCGGCCAGCGTGCCGCCCGTGCCGACGGCGGCGACGAAGGCATCGACCTTGCCGTCGGTCTGCTGCCAGATCTCCGGGCCGGTGGTCTCAATATGCGCCAGCCGGTTGGCGACGTTGTCGAACTGGTTGGCCCAGACGGCGCCGTTCGGCTCGGTCTTCGCCAGCGCCTCGGCGAGGCGGCCGGAGACCTTCACATAGTTGTTCGGGTTGGCGTAGCCGACCGCCGGCACCTCCACCAGCGTGGCGCCGGCGAGCCGAAGCATGTCCTTCTTTTCCTGGCTCTGGGTGTCGGGGATGACGATCACCGAACGGAAGCCCAGCGCGTTGCCGACCAGAGCGAGGCCGATGCCGGTATTGCCGGCCGTACCTTCGACGATGACGCCGCCGGGGCGCAATTCGCCGCGCGCCACCGCGTCCTGGATGATGAAGAGCGCCGCGCGGTCCTTCACCGACTGGCCGGGATTGAGGAACTCCGCCTTGCCGAGGATGGTGCAGCCGGTGGCTTCCGAGGCACGCTTGAGCTTGATGAGCGGCGTGTTGCCGACCGCCTCGACCAGACCGTTCCGGATGTCCATGATTTTTTGAGTTCTGCTGCCGTGCTTCAAGGGTTCACGAAATTAGTGGGCCGGTATCGCCTCGGCAACTCCAATGCACGTCAATCCCCGCGAATGCGCTGATAGCGTTCCAGCGCACGCCGGCGCGCCGCGGCATGGTCGACGATCGGGTGCGGATAGGTCTCGCCCAGCCTCACGCCGGCCTGTGCCAGCACCTGCGGCGGGGCTTGCCACGGCTTGTGGATCGACGTGTCGGGAAGGCCCGCCAGCTCCGGCACGAAACGCCGGACATAGGCGCCATCGGGATCGAATTTCTCGCCCTGGGTGACCGGATTGAAGATGCGGAAATAGGGCGCGGCATCCGCCCCCGAGCCGGCGACCCATTGCCAGCTGGCGGCATTGTTGGCCGGATCGGCATCGACCAGCGTGTCCCAGAACCAGACCTCGCCGCGCCGCCAGTCGACGAGCGCGTGCTTGATGAGGAAGGAGGCGGCCACCATGCGCACGCGGTTATGCATCCAGCCGGTCTGCCAGAGCTGGCGCATGCCGGCGTCGATGAGCGGATAGCCGGTGAGTCCGCGCTGCCAGGCGCGCTCGATCTTGGCATCCTGGTTCCATTCGAAGCCGTCGAAGCGGCGGTTGAAATTGACCTGCGCGAGGTCCGGGAAATGGAACAGCAGATGGTAAGAGAATTCGCGCCAGTAGAGCTCGCTGACGAATTTCTCGACATCCGTACCCCGCACCTCGCCGGCATCTGCGGCGTGGCGCACGGCGGCGAGCACCTGTTGTGGCGAGAGATGGCCGAAGCGCAGATATGGGGACAGGCGCGAGGTGTGCTCCATGTCCGGCCGGTCGCGACCCGCGGCATAGCTGCGAAGGCCGCCGTCGACGAAGGCGGCGAGCGCGGCGCGGCCGCCATCCTCGCCGGGAATCCAGCTCTCGCGGAGCCCGCCGGCCCAATCGGGCGTGGTCGGCTCCAGCTTCCAGTCGCGCAACTCATCGCCCGCCGGCGTCTCGGCGAAATGCCAGTGGCTGCCCACCCTGGCAGGGCGGCGGATGTCGTGCTGGGCGGCGTTGCGATAGAACGGTCCAAACACCTTGAACGGACCGCCAGACTGCGTCTTCACCGTCCATGGCTCATGCAGCAGCGATCCGTTGAAGCTCTCGACCATCAGGCCCTTTTGTGCGAGCTCCGTCTTGAGCGCGGCGTCGACGGCGATCTCGGCCGCGCCGTAGCGGCGGTTCCAGTAGATGGCGCCGGCTTTGGCCTCCGCCGCCACGGCGGGGACAACCTCGCCCGCCTTGCCGCGCCTCAGGATCAGTTGGCCGCCCTTGGCCTCAATCGCCTCCGTCACGGACGCCAGCGCCCGGCCGAGCCACCAGCGTGCGGCGCCGCCGAGCGGGCGTATGCCTTCGCTCTCCTCGTCCAGCAGGTAGAGTAGCACGAGCGGCCGGCCGCTCCGCTGTGCGGCATGGAGCGCGGGATTGTCGGCGAGGCGGAGATCGTCGCGGAACCAGACGAGGGCGGGCGATGCAGGCATGGCGGCCGCAGCCTAACCGATCCGACCCGCCGAGGGCGAGGCCGACCGACGCCACCATGGCGTGGGGATCCTGACGGCACGAAAAAGGCGCGGGTGTCGCCACCCGCGCCTTCCTCACAGCGTCGCCTCAGGGGAGAAAGCGTCGCGTAGTTATCCGCGTTCAGCGCGCGCTGCGCGCATTCTGCTCGATCTGCTGCTGGATGTAGGGCTCGACGCCCGCGGTCGGCTGGGAAACGACGGCGGCGTTGCGGCCTTCCACGAGACCCGCGCCGGGAACGGCGAGCTGCGCCGAGGTGCGGACAGTCTCGTTGTAGGCGGCACGCTCCGCCGGATCACGCGACTCCGCATGGGCGGCAGCGGTGAGACCCAGAGTGGCCACAGCGGCGGCGGCAAGGATGAGCTTGTTCATGGTTCCATCTCCTGATTTTGGAGGAAAGGCAGCCGTCGAACGCGGCCGCCGGGTTGATGACGTGGAACGTATGTCCGGCGATGGTGCATTGCACGGTGTTCATTCGCACCGTTAGTATTGCGTCAGTGCAATAACATATAGGTGATCGCGACTTGATCGTGTGCGATTGAATACCTATTGAATTGGCGACTCAAAAGTTCGTGAGCCGGCTAAAGCTTCTTGGGGCAAGGAGTGGCGGCTGGCTGTCCATGTTGCGCTGCGACAAGCGCGCGGAAGCTCAGTCGCCCAGATGCTGCCGCAATTCGGCGGCCAGCGCCTCGATTTCCCCAGCGCCCTTGGAGCCCGGCGCCGTTTCCATGATTGTCAGCCCCCCGCCCATGCTGGCGGCGAACGCTACCCTGTTACCAAGTAGCGTCTGCGCCGCCGGATGGCCGAGGGCACGAATCGCCTCGCTCATCTCCTGGGTGAGGGCGGCGCGCGACTGCGCGCGGTTAATGACGATGAGCGAGGCGGTGCCTTCCTTAGCGATCATGTCCAGCGTGGGCTGCGTCGCCCACAGATCGATCGGGGTCGGCTGCACCGGCACCGCGACAAGGCTTGCCGTCTCTATGGCCGGACGGGATTCGACGTCGGATTTCGGCGGCGTGTCGATGACCACGAAGCCATAGTCGCGTGCCAGACTGCGCGCTTCGCGGCGTGCGCCCCAGCCAGAGGCTGTGCGGAAGGAGAGCCCGGTCGCGTCTTCGCCGAGCGTGCCCTCGCGCGCCTCGAACCATTCGCCGAGGCTGCCCTGCGGGTCGCAGTCGAGCAGTGCGACGCGTGCGCCCGCCTGAGCGAGCGCAACGGCGAGATGGGCGGCGAGCGTGGTCTTGCCCGATCCGCCCTTCTGCTGGGCAATGGTGATGATTCGCCCGCTCATCGCTGGTGCCTCCCGCTCCCGTCAGCGTTGCACTGCAGCAGGCGGGCGGCAACCGTTTAATCGCGCGACGTCAGCCGGCGTGCGTCACGCGCTAGGCGAGGCGCCGCCGAGCACGACCACCTTGGTGCCGACCGCCACGCGGTTGTAGAGGTCGATGGCATCCTGGTTGATCATGCGGATGCAACCGGAGGAGACGTTGGTGCCGATCGTGTAGGGCTCCAGCGTGCCGTGGATGCGGTACAGCGTGTCCTTGCCGTTCTGCCACAGATACATCGCCCGGGCGCCGAGCGGGTTCTGCAGGCCGCCGGCCACGCCCTGGCCGCTCTGCAGCTTGGTGAGCTGCGGCTTGATGTCGGGCCTGCGGTCGATCATCTCCTTCGGCGGATACCAGTCCGGCCATTCCTGCTTGGAGTTGATTGTGGCGCTGCCGGACCAGCCGAAGCCTTCCTTGCCGACGCCGACGCCATAGCGCATCGCCACCCCGCCGGGCATCACATAGTACAGGAAATGCTCGCGCGGATCGATGATGATGGTGCCGGGCGGCTGGCTGGTCGAATAGGGCACCTCGCGGCGCAGATAGACCGGATTGATCCGCGAGGTGTCGACCTCGGCGATGGGGAAGCGATCCGCCATCGGGCCGTAGGTGCCGGTGGGCGCATAGGAGGTGACCGGCGTGATCGGGGTAAGCGGCGCGCTGGCCGTGGTCGTCCGCTTGCAGCCGCCCAAAGCAAGGGCGACGCCGGCCATGGAAAGGCCCAGCACGGCGCGACGATCAAGGTTAGGCATGTTCCGCAACCCTCCGCGAATTCAACCCGCACATATTAATGCGAATATGGTGAACAAGTTCTTGCCGAGCGCGTGATCGCGCGCCTCCACACCCCGCTGCGGGGTGCGGCTGCCGCATTCGTGATCATGCGGTCGGGGCGTTCGCGTGGGTTCAGCGCGGGCGGGGCAGGGAGCGGAGGTTGTCGACCCAGGAGAAGTCGAAATAGCCGCCGCGCGCGAGCGCATGCAGCTTTTCGGTGCGCAGCAGCCCGTCCTCGATGAAGCTCTCGTCGATATGCACGCCGATCACCTCGCCGAAGGTGAGATGCCGGCCAGTCTCCGCGCCGTGGCGGTCCTTCAGGTCGATGGTCTCGATCCACACGCATTCGAGCGCGCAGGGAGCGGCTGCCACACGCGGCGGCTTCACCAGGCGCGAGGGCGCGCGCTCGAGTTCCGCGAGCTCGAATTCGCTCTCGTCCGGCGGGATCGGCTTGGAGGTGAGGTTAACCTGCTCGATCAGTGCGTGCGTGGCGAGATTGCAGACGAATTCACCGGTCGCCATGACGTTGCGCACCGTGTCCTTCAACCCGTCGCTGGAGAACATGACGATGTCCGGCCCCTCACTCACCAGGTTGAAGAAGGAGTAGGGGGCGAGGTTGGCGACGCCGTCCTCCGACAGGGTGGAGATCCAGCCGATGGGGCGCGGCGCGACGATGGCCTTAAGCGGGTTGTGCGGCAGGCCATGATTGCGGCGGGTCGGCTCGTAAAACATGGCCTTAGAACCTCGTCACGATGTCGGCGAGCGCCGGGCGCGGCCGGTCGTCCTGCGGGCGGGCGAGCGTGCCGACATGCACGAAGCCGATGAAGCGTTCGTTTTCGCTGAGGCCGAGCGCGGCGCGCACGCGCGCGTCATAGGCCTGCCAGCCGGTGAGCCAGGTGGCGGCATAACCGAGCGCATGGGCGGCGAGCACCAGCAGCGTGCAGGCCGCGGCGCCGGAAAGCGTCTGTTCCCATTCGGGAATTTTCGCGTGGGGTCCTGCCTTCGAGACGACGCCGATGACCAGCGGTGCGTGCGAAAGCCGCATGCGCTCGATGGCGACGCGGTCCTCGTCGGCGTCCGGGTTGTCGGCGCGGAAGGCGGCGGCGATGGCCTCGCCGGCACGCCCGCGCGCCTCGCCCTCAAAGATGACGAAGCGCCAGGGGGCGAGCTTGCCGTGGTCGGGCACGCGCGAGGCGATGGCGAGCATCTCGTCGAGCTGGGCCGGCGTCGGGCCAGGGGAGGTGAGATCGAAGACCTTCGGGCTCTTGCGCGTCTTCAGAAGGGTCAGGGCGTCGGTCATGGCCAATGGCGTTCCTTCAGCGTTCTCTGCGCGTAGCACGGCGCCGGCGTGCCACCAAGCCGCGGCGGTGGCGGCGCCGTGGCATTCGGCATTGGCTCCTGCCGACTTGAATTTGCCGCTGTTTAAAGGCACCAACGGCGCCGATGACGCACGCGTCCCGCCATTCGCCCGTCGCTTCGAATCCGCGCCGCCCGCGTACCGGCGGCGCGAGGACGCGTTTCATCATGCGCGCGGCGCTGCTGCTGCCGATGCTGTGGGCGGCTGTCGCGTCGGTGCAGGCGCAATCCGATCAGGCTCCGCCATCGGGCGCGCTGCCCTTCGTCGGTACGCAGGTGCCTGGACGGCCACTGGCGGGCAGCATGGCGCTGCCGGCGCTGATCGCTCCCGGCCAGCAGCCGCAGGTACCGCCGAAGGCCGGCGATCCGCATTCCATCCTGCCGCAGCCCCCGGCGGGGAAGGTCGCCATCGGCATGAGCGCGCGCTTTGGCGACAATGACCCGTTCATTCCGCGCGGGCTGGTCTGGCGCATCTTCGCCGACCGGCCGGAGGCCTCGGGCGCCTATCCGCTGGTCGCCGAAGCGGCCGATCCCGCGCCGGTGTTCTTCCTCTCGCCGGGCGGCTACGTCGTCCACGTCTCCTACGGCCTCGCCAGCGTCGCCCGCCGCATCGTGGTCGGCGAGGAGTCGCGACGCGAGCAACTGCTGCTCTCCGCCGGCGGCGTGACGCTGCACAGCGACGTCAGCGACAAGCCGATCCCGGCGCAGAAGGTCACCTACGACATTTTCGAGGGCAGCTTCCTGCAGGGCCGCGCCGCTAGCCGTCCGTTCTACCGGGGCGCCAATTCCGGCGAACTGATCGTGCTGCCCGCCGGCAGCTATTACGTTGTCTCGACCTATGGCGAGGGCAACGCCGTCATCCAGGCCGACGTTGCCGTGGCGCCGGGCAAGGTGACCGATGCGACGCTGCATCACCGGGCCGGCGAGATCGCGCTGCGACTGGTCAAGGTGGCGGGTGGCGATCCTCTGCCCGACACGCAATGGTCGGTGCTCACCCCCGGCGGCGACAGCGTGAAGGAATCGATCAACACGCTGCCGACCTTCGTGCTGGCCGAAGGTGAGTACACCGCCGTCGCCCGCTACGAGGGCAAGACCTACACCAAGGAGTTCACCGTCGAATCCGGCAAGGACGGGCCGGTCGAGGTGATGCTCGGCGAGCAGGTGGCGCCGCCGAGCCTCGACGCCACGGAAGGCAGCGGCGACTGAGCGCCGCGCGGCGGTTCACGTCGCGCCTCCGTCATCATGGTCAACGCTTTCTTAAGCGGCGGCTCCCATCATCACCCATCGATGGAAGCAGCCGGGAGTCGGCCATGATCGTACGTCAGTTTCTTGAGTGGGCGCGTACGGCACCGGAGGACGCCCGTGCCAAGGCGGTGGCGGCTCTGGCCAAGGTCTATCTGCGTCCCGACCTCGCGGCCGATGACCGTGCCGAGATGGACGCTGCCCTGCCGCAGATCGCCGGCGATCCTTCGCCACTGGTGCAACTCGCCCTGGCCTCGGCGCTCTGCCGCCACCCGCTCGTGCCGGCGGACCTCGTGCTGCGGCTGGCCGCGCTCGGCGGCGCGGCGGGCGAGGAGATGCTCACCCATTCGCCGGTGCTGAACATGCGCGAGCTCATCGGGTTCGCGGCGACCGATGTCGTCAGCCGGCAAGTGGCCATTGCCGACCGCGAGGCGCTGCCGGCGCCGGTGTCCGCCGCACTGGCCGAGAGCGGCGACGTCGCCGCCTGCCTTGCGCTGGTGCGCAACCCGACGGCGGACGTCCCCGGTTTCGCGCTGGGCCATATCGTCTCCCGCTTCGGCCATGTGCCGGAACTGCGCGCGGCCCTGCTGGTGCGGCACGACCTACCGCCCGCGGCGCATCATGCGCTGATCCGTGCCGTCGCGGGCACGCTGTCGTCCTTCGTCGGGGAGCGGCAATGGCTGCCGCCGGCGGAGGCCGCCCGCGTCGCGCGCGAGGCTTGTGAATCCGCTGCCGTCAACGAGGCATCGCGCCGCCAGGCAGACGAGGTGCGCGCGCTGGTCGAGGCGCTGCACGGACGTGGCGAACTGACCTCGGCGCTGGTGCTGCGTTCGCTGCTGTGCGGCCAGGTGCGGCTGTTCCTGGAGGCAGTGTCGGTGATCTCGGGTATCAAGATCGACCATGTCGCCGCGCTCGCCGCCGACCGCTCTGGGGAGGCATTCCGGTTGCTTTATGACCGCATCGGACTGCCGGCGGGCGCCTTCATCGGCTTCCGCACAGCGCTGGAGGTGGTGCAGGCCGAGGCCTATCTCGACGAGGAAGACGAGGCGCCGGGCCTCAAGCAGCGCATCGTCGAGCGCGTCATCGCCGCCTATGAGGCGGAAGGCGAGACGACGGGTGGCAACGGCGTCGTCGCCCTGCTGCGGCGCTGGCGCGACGAGGCGAAGGATACGGGCCGCGTGATAGCGGCTTGAGGCTCAGCCGAACTGCTCGAGGAGGATGCGCTCCTCCATCGAGTGGTCGCGATCGACCAGCATGGTCATGGACGACTCCCGATCGAGCCGCGCCCGCACGGCGACCACGTTCAGCACCTGGAAATGATCGGCGGTGGCGTTGACCGGCCGCTTCTCGAATTCCAGCACGGCGATGTCGACCCGCGCATGGTCGCGTACCAGCGCGCCGCGCCAGCGCCGCGGACGGAAGGCCGAGATCGGGGTCACCGCCAGCAGCGGCGTGCCGATGGGCAGGATCGGACCCTGGGCGGAGAGGTTGTAGGCGGTGGAGCCCGCGGGCGTCGCCACCAGCACGCCGTCGCAGATCAGCTCCTCCATGCGCACCTTGCCATCGATGGCGATGCGCAGTTTCGAGGCCTGGTAGGACTGGCGGATCAGCGACACCTCGTTGATCGCCCAGGCGCGGTGCTGGCGGCCGTTGACGTCGGTGGCCTCCATCATCAGCGGATGGATGACCACGCGCTGCGAGGCGGCGATACGCTCGGGCAGGTCCTCCTCACGAAAGCCGTTCATCAGGAAGCCGACCGAGCCGCGGTTCATGCCGTAGATCGGCTTGCCGCTGTCGCGGAAGCGGTGGAGCGTCTGCAACATGAAGCCGTCGCCGCCGAGGGCGACGACGATGTCCGCGTCCTCCGGCGCGATGGTGCCGTAACGGGCGACAAGCCGCGCCTGCGCCTGCACGGCGTCGGGCGCCTCGCTCGCGACGAAGGCGATTCGGCCATATGCTGGTAAAGAGTCGGCTTCCACGCTGCTCTCCGGGGCGGGGCGGGCGACTTCGTTCATGCGGGACAGCCCGATGCGCGGGGTGAGGGATGGCGATGCTAGAGGGCGGCTATAGCACGATCATGGTCTATACGACGTGGCCCGGCGCCGTCGAGGCGGAAGCTGCCGGCCGGGCCATCGTGGCGGACGGACTGGCAGCCTGCGTCAATATACTGCCGGGAATGGTGTCGATCTATCGCTGGCAGGGCGAGATCGAGCGCGCGGACGAGGTGGTGATGATCCTGAAGACCCGCGCCGACCTCGCCGAGCCGGTGGCGCAGGCGGTGCGCGCCCGCCACCCCTATGAGACACCGGCGGTGCTGTTCATCCCTGTCACCGGTGGCGACGCCGACTATCTCGACTGGATCGCCGCCGAGACGGAGGAATGAAGGGCGGCGCTCAGCCCTCGGCGTCGCGCAGATAGGGCTCGACCGGGCCCTTGAGCATCACGGTCATCGGGTTGCCGGCGCGGTCCTTGGCCTTGCCGACCGAGACGCGGATCCAGCCCTCGCTGACGCAGTATTCCTCGACATTGGTCTTCTCGGCGCCCTTGAAACGGATGCCGACGCCGCGCTCGATCAGCTCGGCATTGAAATAGGGGCTGTTCGGGTCGCTCGACAGGCGGTCGGGGAGAGTGTCGCTCATCGGGGTCCTCGCAGGCTCGACAAATCAAGGGCGCGAGACATAGCCCCGCGCCCGCTGCCTGCCAAGTCGGCATCGGTGTTTCTAGATCGGGCTCACAGCACCGGGTTCCAGACCGCCGGCACCACCTCATAGCCGTTGCCGGCCTTGCGAATGAAGCCGGTGGCCGGGAAGGGGTAGTGGTAGCCGGTGAGCTGCAAGCGCTCGGCGGCGAGCATGTCGTAGATGCGCCGCCGCGTGGCCGCCGCTTTGGCGCCGTCCATGTCGTACTGCACCTGCCAGTCCGGGTTCGGTGCGAACAGGATCGGCGTGTTGGTGACGTCGGACTGGATAAACAGCTTGCCGTTCCCAGAGGCGAGCACGAAGGCGGTGTGGCCCGGCGTGTGGCCGGAAGCGTCGACCGCGGTGAGGCCGGGGACCACTTCCTTGTCCCACTGATAGCGCTTCACCTTGCTGTCGATGTCCTTGAACACCCGGCGCACGTTCTGGAAATTGCCCTTCAGCCCTTCCGAGGCGCGGCTCATCTCGCCCTCGTCCATCCAGAAGGCCCACTCGGCCTCGGGTACGAGGATCTCGGCATTGGGGAAGGCGAGGCTGCCATCTTCGGCGCGCAGCCCGTTTATGTGGTCGCCGTGGAAATGCGAGATCACCACCGTGCCGATGTCCGACGGCTTGACCCCGGCCCAGGCGAGATTGGCGGTGAGCTTGCCGACGGTGGAGTTGGCCGCCTGCGGCCCGTTGCCGGTGTCGATGAGGGTCAGCTTGCCGCCATTGTTGATCAGCAGCGGGTTAAACTGGACCGTCATCGCGTCCTTCGGCTGGAAGGCGGCCTCCAGCGCCGTGTTCACCTGGTCGCGCGAGGCGTTGCGCACGAAGCTATCGCCGAACGGAAAGCTGCGGGCGCCGTCATTGACCGCGGTCAACTCGATGTTGCCGATCTTGTAGCGGTACAGGCCCGGCACCTGCTGGCCGGAGGCGGTCTGCGCCGCAGCCGGCGTCGAGGCGGCGAGCCCCGTTCCGATGAGGCCGGTTCCGGCGAGCGTGCCCGCCAGCGGCAGGGCGCCGGCGCCGATCATCAGGTTGCGACGGGACAGGCGAGACATGGTGGGGGTGGCCATGGGCAGGCTCTCCGTGACGGGAATCTGTCGGGCCGGAAGGCTAGGAGGCGCTCCCGCCGCGGTCACCCGGCAGGGAGTCACGTTGCCGTGAGGAGAGGTCAGAACTTGTAGTGGTACCCGACCTCGATGCCGGTGTAGCTCGCCGCACCATTCGACCAGTCGCGCTCGATGAACAGCGAGACGTTGTTGTGGGCATCGATGTTGTAGGTCACGCCGGTGGCAACCTCGGGCGTGTCGTAATCGTTCGACGTGTCGAAGGCATTACGGTAGCGCAGGCGAAACATGGTCCAGGACCATTTCTCCGCGATCGGCACCGAGCCGGCGATGGTCAGGTAGTAATAGGGAAAGCTGGTGTCGTCGTCCGAATGGATGAAGTGCTGGCCGGCACCGATGCTGCCGGTCAACGACATCTTGCCCAGCTCCCATGTGTAGCCGATGCCGACCTGCACGTTGGTCTTGGAATCGGTGGTGCCGGCAGTGTCGTAATATTTCACGGCGCCGGAGATGCTGAACTTGTTGTCGAAGGTGTGGGTGATGTCGCCCTGCCAGTCGGTGCCGGTGGTGGCGCTGAAATCCTCCGGCCCACGCTCGGTGGTGAAGGTTCCGCCGATGCTGGTGCTGTCGGCCGCGGCGGCATGAATGCCGGCGGCGAGCATCGCGCAGCTCGCGAGAATGGTCAGGCCGTAGCGCATCGTCCCCAGCTCCCCCTGTATGGACGCCTACCGCTCTACGATCCGCCAGCACCCCTCAATCATACATAGGGATGCTTTGCGGTATCATGTTCCAATAAGAGCCTCGTTGGCGGCCGTAGGTGCCTTTCCGCAACACCTGGGGTGCAGATATCTGGGGCTCAGCTATTGGCGAGCTTTCCCACATATTCAGAGCGGAGCGTAAGGTAGACGTCCGTCTGCATCGGCCACCAGAACAGCTTGTCGAGGGTCCCTGCCGGATAGGCGGCCTCGAAGGCGGAACGGTCCTCGGCCGAGAGGTAGTTTTGCGAACCAGCCGCGCAGCTGTTGTAACCGGTGGTGTTAGCGAAGCGGGCGCCGATATCGGGCTGATACATGAAATTGGCGAAAGCGTAGGCCTGCTCGATATTGGCCGCGCCGGAGGGGATGGCGAGCGTGTCGGTCCAGGCGAGGCCGCCCTCCTTCGGCATGCCGTAGCGCCACTTCCGGTCGGTGTCGCGGTGGAGGGCTATGCCGGTGCTGTCCCAGGTCTGGCCGATGGTGCAGCCGCCGCTCACGAAGGCGGCGGTGGCTTCCGCCGCGTTGTTCCAGGTGGCGCCGATGTTGGCCTTGTGGGCGAGGAGGAACTTCAGGCAGCCGTCGAACACGCGGCGAGCGTCCGCCTCGGACTTGTACATGTCCTGCGCCCGGTCGGAGGGCAGTTCGCCCGTGGCGTCGAGATAGAGCGCGACGCCGGTGAAGGCGGATGTCGGTCGGATGGCGGTTTGCTTCGGGTTAGCGGGGAGCCAGAGGGCGCCATAGGAGATCTCGCCCGACTTGGCGTCGAATTTGGTCGAATCCCAGGTGAGGCCCTCGGTGCCCCAGTCGAACGGCACAAGGTAGCGCCGGCCTCGATACTCCGCGCCGAGCTTGAGCGAACTGCGGTAGATCGAGGGGATGATCTGCGCGACCTTGAGCTTGGCTTCGTCGATCGGCCGCAGCAGATCGTCCTTGTAGTAGTTCGGGCCGGTGTCGACCGAGGGGAAGATGAGGTCGAAGCCCTTGCCGCCAACCGCGCGCAGCTTGGCTTCAGCCTCGCCGTTCGAGGTGTAGGTCGAGAGCTGGATGTTGATGCCCGTGGCGTTAGTGAAGTCGGCGAGCAGCGTGTTCTGGTCGAAGAAGCCTTTCCAGGCATAGACGTTGAGCGTGCCCGAGGTGGCCAGCGCGTCATGGGCGCGCAGGACGGCGGGCGCGGCCAGCGCGGCGGCGCCGGCCTTCATCACGTCGCGGCGGGAAAAGCGGATCATCGATACCTCCCAGCACCGGCAGGCGAAACCGCATCCGCTCTATTTCCGGGCAATGAACGGACGATGACATGCGCTGGGGCGGCGCGGAAGCGGTGAAATGGTGTTCGTCGGCTGTGTCCCGAAACTTCAGCTCGGGAGCACGATGCAAGCGCCGCCGGCGCGACGCAGCTTGTTGCACAGAGCAGTCGCGGCCTCCCGCGTCGGCTGGGCAACGCGCACGCGGTAGAAGGCGCGCGAGCCGCGCGAGCGCAGCCGTGTGCCGATGATCATCGGTTCGGTGCCCTCAAGGACGGCGGCATAGCGCTTCTGCGCCCGCTGATAGCTGGAGAGTGCCCGCGCCTTGGAGAAATTGCCGGAGAGCTGCACGCCCCAGGGCGCGGTGACGGTGGCGATCTCCTGCGCGATCTCGCCGCCGCCGCGGCGCAGCGCCGCCGTCACGGTAAGGCAGTCGGTTTTCGGCGGCGGGGGCGGTGGCATGGGCTCGGCTGGAGCGCCGGTGGCCGGCGGGCGCAGAGCGGCGGCGCGGTCGGCGGCCCAGTCCTCGGCCGCCCGGCCGGTGACGAAGACCAGATAATCCTGCGTCTCCAGCGGCAGTCCGCCTTCGCCGGCGAGCCAGCGCTCCACCCGTGCCGGGCCGGCATTGTAGGCCGCCGCGGCGAGGCCGAGATTGCCGAAGCGTGCCTCTAGCTCCGCCAGTAGCGCGGCGGAGGCGGGCAGGGCCGCCTCCGGGTCGAAAGGATCGGCGAGGCCCCGCTCGGCCGCCGTGCCGGGCATGAACTGGGCGATGCCCTGCGCACCCTTGGGGCTCACCGCGCCGGAACGGAAGCTGCTCTCGCGCCAGATCAGTCGGGTGAAGAAATCGACCGGCAGGTCGTTGTGGATGGCGGCTCCTTCGATCAGCCGGCACAGCGCCTGCTCGACCGTCTCACCCTGCGCCGATTTCTCGGGTTCGGTCGACGCCGACTTGGGCGGTTCGGCCTCGGCAGGCGCGCGCGAGGGCTCGCCCGCCACTGCTCCGCACAAGGCGAACAGCAGGGCGAGCGCGAGGAACAGGGCGCCTCCGCGTGCGTTAGCCGCGCCGGAGCGGCGTTCCTCCCATTGCGATACGGCCAGCCGTGCCATAAATTGCTTCTACCCGATCCGGGCCCCTCTGACGCGAGCCATGCCGGCGTTTGCGTGATGTCGGATCTAAACCCGACATCCGTGCCGGCCAGAGGAGCCTCGCTTGCCGTCCATCTTTGTTCGACCATCGGGTGCCGCGCCTGCGGACACCGCGATCCCGCTTGTCTCGATCGTGACCCTCGTTTCGGCAGAGTGACCCATGGAATATCTGATTGAACTTGCCGCCAGCCCCGCCGCGTGGGCGGCGCTGGTGACCCTTATCGCCATGGAGGTGGTGCTCGGCATCGACAACCTCCTGTTCATCTCCATCCTGACCAACAAGCTGCCGGAGGACATACGTCCGCGGGCGCGGCGCATCGGCATCGGGCTCGCGCTGATCATGCGCCTCGGCCTGCTCAGCACCGTCGCCTTCATCGTGACGCTGGTCCAGCCGGTGTTCAGCGTGTTCGACCACGCCTTCTCCTGGCGCGACATCATCCTGATCGCCGGCGGCCTGTTCCTGGTGTGGAAGGCGACCAAGGAAATCCACCACGCGATGGCGCCGCACGACGAGCAGGAGGCGTCGCTGGGCGGCACCCTTCAGGTGAGCTTCAGCGCGGCGATCGTGCAGATTCTCATCCTCGACCTCGTCTTCTCGGTCGACAGCATCATCACGGCGGTGGGCATGACCGAGCACATCCCGATTATGGTGATCGCGGTGATCTTCGCGGTGATGACCATGCTGTTCGCGGCGGGTCCGCTGGCGAACTTCATCAACCGCAACCCGTCGATCGTGATGCTGGCGCTCGGCTTCCTGCTGCTCATCGGCACGACGCTGATCGCCGAGGGCTTCGGCGCCCACGTCTCGAAGGGCTACATCTACACCGCCATGGCCTTCTCGGCGGCGGTGGAGGGGCTGAACATGCTGCAGCGTCGGCGGCATGCGCGGAGCAGCGGCGCGCACTAGGCGTGCCCACGCCTGACGTGCGCCGGGGCAAGTGCGCCGCGCCGCACAATGCTATGATCGGGCTCCCCTTTGCCGAGGAGCCCGGTCAATGAGCGATGACGCCGACCCCCGCGTCCCCCAGGATAACGCTGCCGGCGGGCTTTCGAGCCTGCCGGCGGATACCAAGCTGACCGCCACCAAGCAGCGCTGGGCGCGCGAGGGCAAGTTTCTCACCGGGAGGGTGACGCGGCCGGAAGAGGACCGCCTGCCGCCCGGCCAGCATCTGGTGCGCGACTGGCCCGTGCTCGATCTCGGCATGCAGCCGCGCGTCCCCTTGGAGCGCTGGCGGCTCGACATCGACGGCGCGATTGAGAATGCCGTCTCCTGGGACTGGGACACCTTCAAGGCGCAGAAGCAGACGCGGGAGGTGACCGACATCCACTGCGTCACCACCTGGTCGCGCTACGACAATCGCTGGGAGGGCGTCGCCACGCGCGACCTGCTCGACGTCGTCATGCCGAAGATGGAGGCAACGCATGTCATGCTGCACTCCTATGACGGCTACACCACCAATCTCGCGCTTGAGGACTTCGCTGCCGAGGACGCGCTCGTCGTGCACAGCTGGGAGGGACAGCCGCTCACCCGCGAGCATGGCGGTCCGGTGCGCCTCGTGGTGCCGCATCTCTATTTCTGGAAGAGCGCGAAATGGCTGAAGCGGATCGAGTTCCGCACCTCGGACAAGCGCGGCTTCTGGGAGGAGAACGGCTATCACAACCACGCCGACCCGTGGAAGGAAGAGCGCTACTCGGCCGACGAGTGAGCCGTTTCTGGCGGTGCCAAAGTAAAAGGCCCGGACACTTGTCCGGGCCTTTGTCATTTCGGGGTAGGGCGTTCAGCGCGGTCGGAACGTGCTCGGCCGCAAGAAGGCGGGCGGCTGGCGCGCCGGCTCGGACGCCGCGCTCGCCACCTTGCGTGCCGGCGGCTGGCTGGCGGCGCTGCCGGCGAGGCGATTCAGCACCGGTGATCCGCCGGCCTTGCCGAGGCTGCCGAGCGTGTAGCCGGTCTGGCTGGGCGAGGCGCCGGAGGACGCTGCCGGCTTGGCGCCGGAGGTCGTGGCGATCGGACGCGTGGTCGGCGCGTTGCGGGCCAGCTGGGCGGTGCGCGGCAGGTCCGGCGCGACGGCGGGACGCTGCGGCCGGTTGATCGAGAGTTCGGCGCGCAGCTTCGCCCATGTTTCCGCCAGCGCGGTCGGGTCCCAGCTCGGCTCCTTCTCGTCGATCTCCCACTTCTCCATCTTCTCCGGCGTCGCCGCGCCGGCATCGACACGCTCGCGCGGCTCGGGATCGGGCAAAGCGGGCGGCGGGGGAGCGACGGCTTCCGCAGGCGGCGGAACCGCGGCGACGGGAAGCGCCACGGCTGCGATGGGAGCAGCAGCGGAAGCCATTGCCTGGAACGCGGCCGCCTCTCCCGCTAGCGCCGGCTGCGCGAGGGGCTGGGCGAAGACCGCGGCCAGCGCCGGCTGCACCGGCAGGGGAACGTTCCACTTGCCGGTCTCCCACTCGTTGATCGCCCACATCACCGCCGCCCCGAGGCCGGCACCGGCGCAGACGTCAGTGAAGCGCACGCCGGGAACGATGGAGAGATACAGAGCGCACAGGATACCGACGCCGAGATAGCACGCGGGTGCCCGCCATTTGGAGTTCATCACCAAATCCCCCAAAATTTCGAAACAACATAGCTGATTCGTGGGAATCTCAGCGCCTTAGACAAAATAAATCATGTCGAAACGCCGTCTTGAGGGACGAATGACCTCCCGGCGCAGGTCGAATCGGCGACGCCCGTAGGGTAGTTAAGAATAGGTTAACATTATCAGCTGTATTCGCCTGGCGCGGCCGGCTCCGGAACCTGCCCCGGGAGCCGTCGGCCGCATCCGCGCGCGACAACCTGTCAGCGGCATGGGACGGCGAGGAGGGGACTGGTGCCGGGTGAGGGGATCGAACCCCCGACCTTCGGTTTACAAAACCGCTGCACTACCGCTGTGCTAACCCGGCAAACTGATATTCCCGCAGGAATTCAGTACGGACGGCACATTGCACACCGATGGCCATGTGCCGTCTTCTGTGCCGTACCGATCGGGTCGCGGCGTTCTTCTCTTGGCGCGCACCGGCCTTCCGGTCAAGCCGCTTGCGCGCTGCCGCTTCCGAGTGAGGAAGTCAAATGGCGCACGCGCTATAGCCAGCTATCCGGCCGCTAGGCTGTCTGGCCGGCGGCCTCAAGGATCAGCGCACTCACCTCGTCGGGACGCGAGATCAGCGACAGATGGCTTGCCGGGAGCTCGATGGTCTTGGCGCCCATCCGCTTGGCCATGAAGCGCTGCAGGTCGGGGTTGATGGTGCGGTCCTCGGTCGAGACCGCATAGAAGCTTGGCTTGGAGCGCCAGGCCGCCCGGGTCACCTTGCCGGCGAGCAACGGCTTGCGGAAGGGCTCCTGCACGGCATAGAGCACCTTGGCTTCGGCCGCCGGCAGGTCGCCCGCGAAGTCCCGCAGGAACGCCTCTTCGCTCAGCCAGCCCTCGTCGCCGTCGAACACGATACCCGCGGAGGCGGGTGCCGCCGGATAGGTCTTCGCCAGCGCGGCATAATCCTCGTCGGCGTCCGGGCCGCGTGCCGCGACATAGACCAGCGCCGACACGTTCGGATGGACGCCGGCCTGTGTCACGATCATCCCGCCAAAGGAGTGTCCCACCAGAACGGTCGGGCCGTCCTGACGCGCCAGCACGCATTCCGCCGCCTCGACGGACTCCGGCAGCGTGGTCAGCGGGTTCTGCACCGACATGGCGTTCAGCCCCTTGGCCTGAAGCCGCGCGATCACTTTGCTCCAGCAGGAGCCGTCGGCGTAGAGACCGTGAACGAAGACGACGTTGCGTGCCGGAGCCGGCTTGTCGGTGCTCGCGGCGATGCCGCGGGAAGCTGCCAGCGAAGCCACGGCTCCGATGGCCACGGCTTTCGAGAAGGTGCGGCGGTTCATCATTGGGATCTCCATAGGACCTGTCCGGTCGCGGGAGTGTCGATCGAAGCCGAGCCCGCCGTTACGCACTCGCACGGTCGTCAACGGGTGTTTGCGCGGACGACCGCCCGTAGCCGACGATGGACTCGGCAGGCGCTCCGCGATCCCGCCACGGGATACCGTCCAGCGGTAAAACCGGATGGGATCGAAATTCGACGTTGCGTCACGGGCGGGCTTCTGCGAGACCGGACCCTGGGGGAGGTAGCTCGGGACCGCGTGCCGATCCCCTTTCGCCAGCGGGGCCGCCGGCGAGGCGCGCGCAATGGGAGGCTTACAATGAAGCGACATATCGTCGGACTGGCGGCGCTGCTGCTGGCCGGCATGGCCGGCAGCGCGTCGGCCCAGACCATGAGCTATGCCGAAGCCGGTGCCCTGATCGCCAAGAGCTGCGGCCCGTCGATCGAGCGCTTCTGCGCGAAGGTGAACATCGGCACCGGGCAGGTGCAGCAGTGCCTGACGCAGCACAAGGACCAGGTGCCGGCCCAGTGCTTCAGCGATTTCGTGGCGGCGCAGGCTTCGCTGTCGAAGCGCAACGCGGCGCAGGACAGTGCCTTCAACGTCTGCAACGCCGAAATCCGCCAGTTCTGCCCCGGCGTGAAGCCGGGCGACGCCCGCATCCTCGATTGTCTCCTCGCTTCGAGCAAGGTTGTCCGCGGCGCCTGCAAGCAGGTGATCGTCGACGCCGGCTGGCAGTGACGCGCCGCAACCAAGCCTGATCGGAGAGATGAGATCATGACCCGCATCACCGCTCGCGCCGCGCGCCTCGCCCGGAATGCCGCCCTTGCCGCGCTGCTCGCGGCGCCGTTCGCGGTCGCGCCCGCCGCCGCGCAGACCAGCCTGACCAACCAGCAGATCCTGCAGGGCCTGACCGCCACCACGCAGGAAGAGCCGACCATCACCGCCCAGCTGCTTCGCCAGATGGCCGAGCAGGCCGTGGCGAACAATGTGCCGCTCGACCTCAACAAGTCGGCGGTCGCCGCCCAGCTCTTCAAGCTGGCGCAGATCACGGTGCAGATCCAGTTCGCGCTGGGTTCCGACATCATCCGCCCGGAATCCTACGCCACGATCGGCGCGATCTCGGATGCGCTGCACCACCCGATCCTGTTCAACTACCACTTCCTCATCGTCGGCAACACGGACACGACTGGCACCCGGGCGAACAACCTGAAGCTCAGCCAGGCCCGCGCGGATGCCGTGAAGCAGGCGCTGGTGACGGTGTTCGGCGTCGATCCGGCCCGCCTCGAGGCGGTCGGTCTCGGCCAGGAGGACCTGCAGACCCCGAACGACCCGACCAACCCGATCAACCGCCGCGTGCAGTTGTTCAATATCGGCCTCGAGTAAGGCGACGGCGGTTTCGCACCGCCGTCCTTTCCGGCTATAGCGACGGCCGGGCGCCATGATTGGCGCCCGGCCGTATTGTTTTCCAGCACCGGAACGAGTCCATTCCCATGAGCATCAAGAGAATCGAAGTCGGCCCGCGCATGAGCCAGGCCGTGGTCCATGGATCGGTCGCCTATCTCGCCGGCCAGGTTGCCAAGGGCGAGAATGTCACGACCCAGACCGAGGCGGTGCTTGACCAGATCGACGCGCTGCTGGCCGTCGCGGGCACCGACAAGACCAAGCTGCTGACCACCACCATCTATCTCGCCGACATGGCGACCTTCGGCGAGATGAACGCCGTGTGGGACAAGTGGGTTTCGGCCGGCAACACGCCGGCCCGCGCCACCGTCGAGGCCGCTCTGGCGACACCGGAATATAAGGTCGAGATCGTCGTCACTGCGGCGATCTGATATCCGCCACCGCCTGCCGGCGACGTGCCTTAACGAGAAAGGCCCCGTCTCGCGACGGGGCCTTTTTATTGCGGGGAGGCTCCGTCCCGGAGGGGCGGAGCCGGGCGCCGGCTCAGTGCCAGTCTTCCAGGTTCCGGTCCTTGGTCTCCGGCAGGAAGATCAGGCCGATGACGACGGTCATCAGCGCCACCACGATCGGGTACCACAGGCCGGAGAAGATGTTGCCGGTGGCCGCCACTATGGCGAAGGCGGTGGGCGGCAGGAAGCCGCCGAACCAGCCATTGCCGATGTGGTAGGGCAGCGACATGCCGGTGTAGCGGATGCGGGTCGGGAAGAGCTCGACCAGCAGGGCGGCGATCGGGCCGTACACCATCGTCACGTAGAGGACGAGGATGAACAGCAGGCCGATCAGCGACAGCGTGCGCGCATCGGTCAGCACGCCGCCGACGGTCGGCTGCTTGACGATCGAGGCGTCGCCCACCTTGGGATAGCCGGCCGCCTGCGCCGCTGCCACGGTGGCCGTGCCGATCGCCGCGCCGGTCGGCTCGGGTGCGGTCACTGCCGTGCCGTTGATCGTCACCGCGACGGGCGAGCCGGCCGGGCCGGGCTTCAGCTCATAGTGCATGGAGTTGGTCGCCAGCGTGCGACGCAGGACGTCGCAGGGACGGGTGAAGACCCGCACGCCGACCGGGTCGAACAGCGTGCCGCATTCCGCCGGATCGGCGGTGATGTCGATCTTCACGTTCTCCGTCGCCGCGATGAGGTTCGGGTTGGCGACGCGGGCAATGTTCTCGAACAGCGGGAAATAAGTGACCGCCGCGATGAGGCAGCCGGCGATCAGGATCGGCTTGCGGCCGATCTTGTCCGACAGCCAGCCGAAGAAGATGAAGAACGGCGTGCCGATCAGGAGGCTGAAGGCGATGAGCAGGTTCGCCGTCGTGCCGTCGACCTTCAGCGTCTGGGTGAGGAAGAACAGCGCGTAGAACTGGCCGCAATACCACACCACGGCCTGACCGGCGGTGCCGCCGAGCAGGGCGATCAGGGCGATCTTGGCGTTGCTCCACTTGCCGAAGGCCTCGGTGAGCGGCGCCTTCGAGCGGCGGCCCTCGTCCTTCATCTTCTGGAAGGCCGGGGATTCGCTCAGCGACAGCCGGATCCAGATCGAGAAGGCGAGCAGGATGATCGACAGCAGGAACGGGATGCGCCAGCCCCAGGCGTTGAAGTCCTCGGGCGTCATCGACAGGCGCAGCGACAGGATCACCAGCAGCGACAGGAACAGGCCGACGGTCGCCGTGGTCTGGATCCAGGAGGTGTAGAAGCCGCGCCGTCCGTGCGGGGCGTGCTCGGCCACGTAGGTCGCCGCGCCGCCATATTCGCCGCCGAGCGCGAGGCCCTGCAGCAGGCGGCAGATGATGAAGATCACCGGGGCGGCATAGCCGATGCTTTCATAGCTCGGCAGCAGGCCGACCAGGAAGGTGGCGATGCCCATGATCGTCATGGTGACGAGGAAGGTGTACTTGCGGCCGATGAGGTCGCCGAGGCGGCCGAACACCAGGGCGCCGAAGGGGCGGACCGCGAAGCCGGCGGCGAAGCCGAACAGCACGAAGATGAACTTCGCCGTGTCGTTGGTGCCGGGCACGAAAGTGGCGGCGATGTTGGCCGCGAGCGAGCCCGCAAGGTAGAAGTCGTACCATTCGAAGACGGTGCCGGCGGAGGAGGCGATGATCACCTTCCTCTCTTCCCGGGTCATCGGGGCCGCCTTTCGGGCGGGCCCTGCTGTAGTTACGCTCATGTTCGTTCCCTTCCCCAGAATAAGTCGCGCCGATGTTCAGACGTGCAGCAATGTCCGCACGCGCGAAAGGACGAGCTCGTCCGCGAGGCCCGTCGATAGTCTTTGTCGAGTTTGGGAGTTCCGTCCGGGAACACCTCGCACTCGGGCTGTCTCCTCCCGGAAGAGGCCCGCGACGACTTGAGCGGCGGCCTTCCCCGGTCTTAGGCGCGCGCAATTCTGCGATTCCGTCGCTGCCTTAAAGGAAAGCTTGGCGAAACATGTTCGGTTTGACGATTGGCAATTGGTCGTAAACTCGCGCAATTGCTGCGGCGCGGGAGAAATCGCCGGCGCGCGAAGTATTTTCCGCCGCTGTCAGGCGGGCCGGGCGACAGCGCGCCGGGCGAGGTAGAGCGCGAGCGCGGCGGCATTCGAGACGTTCAGGCTGACGATGGCGCCGGGCAGGTCGATACGGGCGAGTGTGTCGCAGGTCTGGCGGGTGAGCTGGCGCAGGCCCTTGCCCTCGGCGCCGAGCACCAGCGCCACCGGCGCGCGCATCGCCGTATCGGCAAGATCGGCCGGGCCTTCGCTGTCGAGGCCGACCACCTGCACGCCGCGCTCCTTCAGCTCCTCCAGCGTGCGGGCGAGATTGCCGACGAAGCAGAACGGCACATGCTCCAGCCCGCCGCTGGCGCTCTTCGCCAGCACGCCGGTGGCGGCCGGGCTGTGGCGGGCGGTGGTGACAATCGCCCCGACCTTCATCGCCGCCGCCGAGCGCACAATGGCGCCGACATTGTGCGGGTCGGTGATCTGGTCGAGCACCAGCAGGAGGTCGCTCTCCGCCGCCTTGGCGAGGCTGAGCGCGGGCAGGGGATCGCATTCCGCCAGCAGACCCTGATGCACCGCGTCGGGGTCGAGCAGCCGGTCGATCTCGCCCGGCCGCACGATCTCCGGCTTCACCTTGAGCGGAATCGATTCTTCTTCCAGCCGCTTGGCGGCGTTTTCGGTGGCGAGCAGGCGGCGGATCTTGCGGCGCGGATTGCGCAGCGCCTCGGCAACGCTGTGCCAGCCATAGAGGATCGCCACGTCGTCCGGCCAGGCGCCAAAGGGACGGCCCGCCGGCCGCGGACGCGGTTGGCGCTGGGAGGCATGGTACGGCCGGGCGGGGCGGCGAGGGCGATCGTTCATGTCGCGCGTTCTGTCACGGCGTGCCCGGCTTGGCAATTTGTGCGCGCGCGCATTCGCTTGCGACCGGGGACGGTGCCGCGGGCGGGGTTGACAGGGCAGGGGCACGTCACCATAAAGCCCGCCGCACGGGAACCGGCGTTCGCGCCGGCTTGCCCCGTGAGGTCGACAGGCGACATCGCGCCGGCAACGACCGCGACGTGCCTGAGTGACTTGGGGGAGTGTCCCGAGCGGCAAAGGGGGCGGACTGTAAATCCGCTGGCTATGCCTTCGTAGGTTCGAGTCCTACCTCCCCCACCACCTCGCCTCTCGCTAGATTACCTCTGCCTTGCGGGTGTAGCTCAATGGTAGAGCAACAGCCTTCCAAGCTGATGACGAGGGTTCGATTCCCTTCACCCGCTCCAATTCCACCAAGGATACCTATATAGGCGACGGCCGGTCCCGCGCTCCCGCGCGGACTTATCGGGTCGTCCGGCCGGGTTTTCGGGAAATGCGTGCCGCGTCGTCGCGGAGCACCTCACGCGGCGCGTGAAAGCGGCGTGTGAAACCGCTCTTGCGGAAACGCGGGAAACCGCCTATCCCACGGCCCGATTTTTCGCGACCCGCTGTCGCTGAAGGAAACGAGTTATGGCCAAAGAGAAGTTCAACCGTTCGAAGCCTCACTGCAACATTGGGACGATTGGCCATGTTGACCATGGCAAGACGTCGTTGACGGCGGCGATCACGAAGGTTTTGGCGGAGTCTGGCGGCGCGACGTTCACGGCGTATGACCAGATCGACAAGGCGCCGGAAGAGAAGGCGCGCGGCATCACGATCTCGACCGCGCATGTCGAGTACGAGACGACGAACCGCCACTACGCGCACGTCGACTGCCCCGGCCACGCCGACTATGTGAAGAACATGATCACCGGCGCGGCGCAGATGGACGGCGCGATCCTGGTGGTGTCGGCGGCGGACGGCCCGATGCCGCAGACCCGCGAGCACATCCTCCTGGCGCGCCAGGTCGGCGTTCCGGCGCTGGTGGTGTTCCTCAACAAGTGCGACATGGTCGACGACGAGGAACTGCTTGAGCTGGTGGAGCTCGAGGTTCGCGAGCTGCTGTCGAAGTACGACTTCCCCGGCGACGACATCCCGATCATCCGCGGCTCGGCGTTGGTGGCGCTTGAGAACGGCGATCCCAAGCTCGGCCGCGACGCGGTGCTGAAGCTGATGGAAGCGGTCGACGCCTACATCCCGCAGCCGGAGCGTCCGATCGACCAGCCCTTCCTGATGCCGATCGAGGACGTGTTCTCGATCTCGGGCCGCGGCACGGTGGTGACCGGCCGCGTCGAGCGCGGCATCATCAAGGTGGGCGACGAAGTCGAGATCGTCGGCATTCGTCCGACCACCAAGACGACGGTGACCGGTGTCGAGATGTTCCGCAAGCTGCTGGACCAGGGCCAGGCGGGCGACAATGTCGGCATCCTCGTCCGCGGCACCAAGCGCGAGGACGTGGAGCGCGGCCAGGTGGTGTGCAAGCCGGGTTCGGTGAAGCCGCACACCAAGTTCAAGGCCGAGGCGTACATCCTGACGAAGGAGGAGGGTGGCCGTCACACGCCGTTCTTCACCAACTATCGTCCGCAGTTCTATTTCCGGACGACGGACGTGACGGGCATCGTGACGCTGCCGGAAGGCACGGAGATGGTGATGCCGGGCGACAACATCACGGTTGACGTGGCGCTGATCGTTCCGATCGCGATGGAAGAGAAGCTGCGCTTCGCCATCCGCGAGGGCGGCCGCACCGTCGGCGCCGGCGTCGTCGCCTCCATCATCGAGTGAACCTCCCGGCTTCGGCCGGTACGGGAAACTGCGACGGGCGCCTTCGGGCGCCCGTTTGCGTTTGGGGGCACGGGTAAGCCGCTTGGACATCCTCCGAGGCTCGCTGCACTAGCGCCTCGGGATAAGGTTCATCGGAACGTCACTTGTCCAAAGCGAGCTTGACGCCCCCTCTTTACATGCCCCCATCGCATCGCCTAGGAAGGCGCGCCCGCGTCGCCGGGTCTAGGAGTGTAGCTCAACTGGTTAGAGCACCGGTCTCCAAAACCGGGGGTTGGGGGTTCGAGTCCCTCCACTCCTGCCACCCTCTCAAGGGGTGGCAGCGGACCGCCAGGCGAGCCATTTCCCCACCCTGCGTCGAAACTAATGCCCGCGCGGCCTTGCGGAAGCGGCGGCCGCGCACAAATCTTCACGGCGTCCTTTGACGCGACGGGCCGCACAGGCTATACGCCCGGCCTACCCTTCGATTTGGATTGGACAGCGCGGGACTTAAATCCCCCGCGCTAGAAGCGTTTCGAGACGAATATGGCGAAGACGAATCCCGTCGAGTTCTTTCAGCAGGTGCGCGCGGAAGCCCGCAAGGTCACCTGGCCGACCCGTCGCGAGACGCTGATCACCACGGCGATGGTGTTCGTCATGGTGGTGCTGGCCTCGCTGTTCTTCCTGGTCGCCGATCAGATCCTGAGCTTCGTGATCGCTCAGGTCCTGCAGATCGGCCGGTGAGGAGAGAACCGATGTCGATGCGCTGGTACATCGTCCACGCCTATTCGAACTTCGAGAAGAAGGTCGCCGATTCCATCAAGGAGCAGGCGGCTCAGCGCGGGCTCACCGACCTGTTCGAGCAGGTGCTGGTGCCGACCGAGAAGGTCGTCGAGGTGCGCCGCGGCCGCAAGGTCGACGCCGAGCGCAAGTTCTTCCCCGGCTATGTGCTGGTGAAGATGGACCTCACCGACGAGGCCTTCCACCTCATCAAGAACACACCGAAGGTCACCGGCTTCCTCGGCGCCGACAACAAGCCGATGCCGATCGCCGAGAAGGAGGCGATGCGCATCCTTCAGCAGGTGCAGGAAGGCATCGAGCGGCCGAAGCCCTCCATCACCTTCGAGGTGGGCGAGACCGTCAAGGTGTCGGACGGCCCCTTCGCGTCGTTCAACGGCATCGTCGAGGAAGTCGACGACGCCCGTTCGCGCCTCAAGGTCGCGGTGTCGATCTTCGGCCGCGCCACCCCGGTTGAGCTGGAGTTCGCCCAGGTCGAGAAGACCTGAGCTGCGGTCTCGGCGGCAGACGGAAGTTTCGGAAGGCGCGGGCAGGGTCCCGCGCCTTTTTCGTTCGGCGCCTGCGTTAGCCCGTTAACACCGCGGCGCCTGCCGCCCGGCCTATCCTCTCCCGACACCCCACACGGGCGTGACCAAGGGAGGATGAAGATGGCTGCCAAACGCATCCTGATGATCGTCGGCGACTATGTGGAAGACTACGAGACCATGGTGCCGTTCCAGGCGCTGCTCGCCGTCGGCCATACCGTGCATGCCGCCTGCCCGGACAAGAAGGCCGGCGACAGCGTCGCCACGGCGATACACGATTTCGACGGCGCGCAGACCTATTCGGAGAAGCGCGGGCACAATTTCGCGCTGAACGCGACTTTCGCCGACGTCGACCCGGCCCGCTACGACGCGCTGGTGATCCCCGGCGGGCGGGCGCCGGAATATCTGCGCCTGAACCTGAAGGCGATCGAGATCGTCAAACACTTCTTCGATGCCGACAAGCCGGTCGCCGCCATCTGCCATGGCGCCCAGCTTCTCGCCGGCGCGCGGGTGCTTGAGGGGCGCACCTGCTCGGCCTATCCCGCCTGCCGGGCGGAGGTGGAGCTCGCCGGCGGCACCTATGCCGACATCGCCATCGATGCGGCGGTGACCGACGGCAACCTCGTCTCCGCCCCGGCCTGGCCCGCGCATCCGGCCTGGATCGCCCAGTTCCTCGCTGTGCTCGGCACCAGCATCTCCCACGGCGAGGTGAGCACGGCGCGCAAGGCTGCGTGAGCCCGCCTTCGCGGGCGCGGCAAGCGGGACTATGATGGCGCGGCGGGGCAGGGGTGTTCCGCCGCGAAGGGAGGCCGTCATGTGCAAGCTCTTCATCGAGGCCGATCCGCGGCTCTGGCAGACGCGGCTGAAGTCGGTGCGGCTCAACGGCTTCTCCACCAGCGTGCGGTTGGAGAACCTCTACTGGCAGGTGCTTGACGAGATCGCCCAGCGCGACGGCATGAGCCTGCCGCAGCTGCTAGCGAAGCTGCATGAGGAGCTGGTCTTCGCCCATGGCGAGGTCGAGAACTTCGCTTCCTTCCTGCGCGTGTGCTGCGGGCGCTACCTAGCCCTGCAGCTCGAAGGCGACGTGCCGCGCGATCTGTCGACGCCGATCCGCAGCCTCGACGCCGACGCCATCCTTGCCCGCGAGGCGCGCCGCAGCGGACGTGGGCGCAGCTTGTCCTCCGTCGCCTGAATACCTATCTGGGCGAGGCATGCCGCCGGTCTCGGCCGGCGCATTGCCTTGGCGTGCGATTTGCTGTATCGCACCGCCCGCGTCCCTCGGGCCGCATCCATACGCGGGAGGCACGGCCGGTTCGCCAGCCGGCGTGAAAAACGTGCCGCGACCGCGATCCTCAATATGCGTTGCCCGCGATGAAGCCGTCGCGGCGGCGTGCTTTGGCGTTTGCGGCCGGCAGCCGCGGCGCCGAGGAGTTCACTATGGCGAAGAAGATTACCGGCTACGTGAAGCTGCAGGTGCCGGCCGGCTCGGCCAACCCTGCGCCGCCGATCGGCCCTGCGCTTGGTCAGCGCGGCCTGAACATCATGGAGTTCTGCAAGGCGTTCAATGCCCAGACCGGCCAGCTTGAAAAGGGCATGCCGATCCCGGTCGTGATCACCGCCTACCAGGACCGTTCCTTCACCTTCGAGCTGAAGACCCCGCCGGTCTCCTACTTCCTGAAGAAGGCCGCCGGCCTCGACACGAAGAAGAAGCCGGGCTCCGGTTCCAAGACCCCGGGCAAGGGCGGCTTCGCCGGCAAGGTCACGCGCGCCCAGCTCGCGGAGATCGCCGAGAAGAAGATGAAGGATCTGAACTGCGACACCGTCGAATCGGCGGTCCGCATGATCGAGGGCTCTGCCCGTTCCATGGGCCTCGAAGTGGTGGGTTGAGCTGATGGCCAAGATTTCCAAGCGTGTGCGCGCCGTGCGCGAGGGTGTCGACCCCGCAAAGCTGTACGGCCTCGATGAGGCGATCGCGCTCCTGAAGGAGCGGGCGACCGCGAAGTTCGACGAGACCATCGAACTGGCGATGAATCTCGGCGTCGATCCCCGCCATGCCGACCAGATGGTCCGTGGCGTGTGCAACCTGCCGAACGGCTCGGGCCGCACCGTGCGCGTCGCCGTGTTTGCGCGTGGCGCCAAGGCCGACGAGGCCAAGGCGGCGGGTGCCGACATCGTCGGCGCCGAGGATCTGCTCGAGACCATCCAGGGCGGCACGATCGACTTCGACCGCTGCATCGCCACTCCGGACCTGATGCCGCTGGTCGGCCGTCTCGGCAAGGTGCTCGGTCCGCGCGGCCTGATGCCGAACCCGAAGGTCGGCACCGTCACCATGGACGTGAAGGGTGCCGTCGAGGCCGCCAAGGGCGGCGCGGTCGAGTTCCGCGTCGAGAAGGCGGGCATCATCCACGCCGGCATCGGCAAGGCCTCGTTCCCGGTCGAGAAGCTCGCCGAGAACATCCGCGCCTTCGCCGACGCGGTGGTCAAGGCCAAGCCGACCGGCGCAAAGGGCACCTATGTCCAGCGCATCGCGCTGTCCTCGACCATGGGCCCCGGCCTGAAGGTCGAGCCGGCCTCGGTGCTGACGGCGGGCTGACGCCCGATCGGGTGAAATGAGCGAGCGGGGCCGGTCGCGGCCCCGTGATCGCACGGGTGTGGATTTGTCAAGCCCTTGATGCTATCAGGGGTGACAAATCCCAATGGACCCACTATATGGACGGTTTCGCGCCCGGCGTGAGTCGAGTGTGAACCAACGAAATTCGAAGCTTTCGCCCGCGTAAAACCGGGCGGAGAGGCCGGCAGGGCTCGCCTTGCCGGCTTTAAGTCCTGTCCGAGACTGCCGGCGCCCCTCATTCGAGGTGGCTTAATCCCGCAAGGGGCCAGCATAGACGGGGTACGGACCGTGAGAAAGGTTCCGGCGGCGCCGGGACTTGGATTTCGGCTCGAACCAGCGCCTTGGCCGGTTTTCGGTCCCAAGGGGACAGGATGCTAACCGTCGTCTCTCCGCGAGGAGGGGCGGCAAGGCGCAAACCCGGCGGGGAAGTTTCCCTTCCTCGCCACCGGAGAGCAAGTGAAGTGGATCGAGCACAAAAAGAAGAGCTCGTCACGTCGCTCACCGAGGTGTTCAACACCACCTCGGTCGTCGTCGTGGCCCACTATTCCGGCCTCACCGTGGCTCAGATGTCGAACCTGCGTCGGCAGATGAAGGCCAGTGGTGCGACCGTGAAGGTGGCGAAGAACCGCCTCGCCAAGATCGCTCTCGAAGGTTCGGAAGTCGCTCACGTCGCGTCCCTGCTGAAGGGTCCGACCATCATCGCTTATTCCAGCGATCCCGTAGCGGCTCCGAAGGTTGCCGTCGACTTCGCCAAGGCGAACGACAAGTTCGTCATCCTGGGCGGAGCGTTCGGCAAGACGGCCCTCAACCCCGATGGTGTCAAGGCTCTGGCCACGATGCCGTCCCTTGATGAACTGCGTGCGAAGCTGATCGGCCTCATCCAGGCCCCGGCGACCAAGATTGCGCAGCTCAGCACCGCGCCGGCAGCGAAGCTGGCCCGCGTGTTCGGGGCTTACGGCCGCGAGAACGAAGCCGCGTGAGGCTTCCCGGTAATACTGGTTCGAACCGAAATCCAAGGACTTAAGCAAAATGGCTGATCTGTCGAAGCTCGTTGACGAGCTTTCCAACCTGACCGTTCTCGAGGCTGCCGAGCTCGCGAAGCTCCTCGAAGAGAAGTGGGGCGTCTCCGCCGCGGCCGCCGTGGCCGTCGCCGCCGCTCCGGGCGCCGCTGGCGGCGCTGCTGCTCCGGCTGCCGAAGAGCAGACCGAGTTCACTGTCGTCCTGGCCTCGGCCGGCGACAAGAAGATCGAAGTCATCAAGGAAGTCCGCGCCATCACCGGCCTGGGCCTCAAGGAAGCCAAGGACCTCGTCGAGGCCGCGCCCAAGCCGATCAAGGAAGGCGTGTCCAAGGACGAGGCCGAGAAGATCAAGGCCCAGGTCGAGAAGGCCGGCGCCAAGGTCGAGCTCAAGTGATCATCTGATCATGAGGAGGCCGCCGGTTCGCCGGCGGCCTCAGCCTTCGGTTGCGTGCCGAAGGCGGATTTCGAGAAGTGCAGGGAAGCCCCGACGGCTTCCCCGACGGTCCGAGAGGGATCGTCCGGCGAGCCGTCGGACGCGGAATGGTCGGAGGGCTGGCACCTTGGTGCCGCATCCTTGACCGATTGTTCCGCGATCATGCGCCTCCACGGAATAGGGCGGGATATTCCCGCCGGGTCGTGGAGCGCGCGGACGGGTACTCGGACGGAGCGAGGAGCGACATGGCGCAGACGTTCACCGGTCGTAAGCGGGTCCGCAAGTTCTTCGGCAAGATCACGGAAGTGGCCGAGATGCCGAACCTCATCGAGGTTCAGAAGGCGTCCTACGACCAGTTCCTGCAGATCGACGAGCCGAAGGGCGGTCGCGCGGACGACGGCATTCAGGCGGTTTTCAAGTCGGTTTTCCCGATTTCGGACTTTTCGGGCGCTGCCATGCTCGAATTCGTCCGCTACGAGTTCGAACCGCCGAAATATGACGTGGACGAGTGCCGGCAGCGTGGCATGACCTTCGCCGCGCCGCTCAAGGTGACGCTGCGCCTGATCGTGTTCGATGTCGACCCGGATACCGGCTCCAAGTCCGTCAAGGACATCAAGGAGCAGGACGTCTACATGGGCGACATCCCGCTGATGACCTCGAACGGTACGTTCATCGTGAACGGCACCGAGCGAGTCATCGTGTCCCAGATGCACCGCTCCCCGGGCGTGTTCTTCGACCACGACAAGGGCAAGACCCACTCTAGCGGCAAGCTGCTCTTCGCCGCCCGCATCATCCCGTATCGCGGTTCCTGGCTCGACATCGAGTTCGACGCCAAGGACATCGTCTATGCGCGTATCGACCGCCGCCGCAAGATTCCGGTGACGAGCCTGCTCTTCGCCCTCGGCCTCGACGGCGAGGAGATTCTCAACACCTTCTACGAGACCATCGCCTTCACCCGCACGAAGGACGGCTGGCGCATGCCGTTCGATCCCAAGCGGATGAAGGGCTACAAGGCCGTGGCCGATCTCGTCGACGCCGATACCGGCGAAGTCGTGATCGAGGCCGGCAAGAAGGTGACGGTCCGCCAGGCCCGCCAGCTCGCCGAGAAGGGCCTCAAGGCGCTCAAGATCTCCGACGAGGAGATGGTCGGTCAGTACGTGGCCGAGGACCTGGTGAACCCGTCGACCGGCGAGATTTATGTCGAGGCCGGCGAGGAAGTCACCGAGAAGATGCTCAAGCAGCTCGCGGAGCTCGGCTATGACGAGCTCCCGATCCTCGACATCGACCATGTGAACGTTGGCGCCTACATCCGCAACACGCTGGCGATCGACAAGAACCTCACCCGTGAGGACGCGCTGTTCGACATCTACCGGGTCATGCGCCCGGGCGAGCCGCCGACGCTCGATTCCGCGCAGGCGATGTTCCACTCGTTGTTCTTCGACTCCGAGCGCTACGACCTCTCGGCCGTCGGCCGCGTGAAGATGAACATGCGCCTCGACCTCGACGCCGAGGACACGGTGCGCGTGCTGCGCCGCGAGGACATCCTCGCGGTCATCAAGACGCTGGTCGAGCTGCGCGACGGCAAGGGCGAGATCGACGACATCGACCATCTCGGCAACCGCCGCGTGCGCTCCGTCGGCGAGCTGATGGAGAACCAGTACCGCGTCGGCCTGCTGCGCATGGAGCGCGCCATCAAGGAGCGCATGTCGTCCGTCGACATCGACACCGTGATGCCGCAGGACCTGATCAATGCGAAGCCGGTGGCGGCGGCGGTGCGCGAGTTCTTCGGCTCGTCGCAGCTCTCGCAGTTCATGGACCAGACCAACCCGCTCTCCGAGATCACCCACAAGCGCCGCCTCTCGGCGCTTGGCCCGGGTGGTCTGACGCGCGAGCGTGCGGGCTTCGAGGTGCGCGACGTGCACCCGACCCACTATGGCCGCATCTGCCCGATCGAGACGCCGGAAGGCCCGAACATCGGCCTGATCAACTCGCTGGCGACCTTCGCCCGCGTGAACAAGTACGGCTTCATCGAGGCGCCCTACCGGCGCGTCAAGGACAGCCAGGTCCAGGACGAGGTGGTCTATCTCTCCGCTATGGAGGAGGGGAAGTACTACGTCGCGCAGGCCAACATCCCGCTCGACGCGGAAGGCCGCTTCACCGAGGACCTGATCGTCTGCCGTCACGCCGGCGACGTGCTCCTGGTGACGCCGGACCGCGTGGACTTCATGGACGTGTCGCCGAAGCAGCTCGTCTCGGTCGCGGCCGCGCTCATCCCGTTCCTTGAGAACGACGACGCGAACCGCGCGCTGATGGGCTCGAACATGCAGCGCCAGGCGGTGCCGCTGGTTCGCGCCGATGCGCCTTTCGTCGGCACCGGCATGGAGTCGGTGGTCGCCCGTGACTCGGGTGCCGCCATCGCGGCGCGCCGCACCGGCATCATTGACCAGGTGGACGCCACCCGTATCGTCATCCGCGCGACGGAAGAGAACGATCCGTCGAAGTCGGGCGTCGACATCTACCGGCTGCAGAAGTTCCAGCGCTCCAACCAGTCGACCTGCATCAACCAGCGTCCGCTGGTGCGCGTGGGCGACCGGGTGAAGAAGGGCGACATCATCGCCGACGGTCCCTCGACCGATCTCGGCGACCTGGCGCTCGGCCGGAACATCCTCGTCGCCTTCATGCCGTGGAACGGCTACAACTTCGAAGACTCGATCCTTCTGTCGGAGAACATCTCCAAGGGCGACGTCTTCTCCTCGATCCACATCGAGGAATTCGAGGTGATGGCCCGCGACACCAAGCTGGGTCCGGAGGAAATCACGCGCGACATTCCGAACGTGTCGGAAGAGGCGCTGAAGAACCTCGACGAAGCCGGCATCGTCTATATCGGCGCGGAAGTGCAGGCGGGCGACATCCTCTGCGGCAAGATCACGCCGAAGGGTGAGAGCCCGATGACCCCCGAGGAGAAGCTGCTTCGCGCCATCTTCGGCGAGAAGGCGGCCGACGTCCGCGATACCTCGCTGCGCGTTCCCCCGGGTGTCACCGGCACGGTCGTCGAGGTCCGCGTGTTCAACCGCCATGGCGTCGACAAGGACGAGCGCGCCCAGGCGATCGAGCGCGAGGAGATCGAGCGTCTCGCCAAGGACCGCGACGACGAGCAGGCGATCCTCGACCGCAACGTCTTCGGCCGTCTCGCCGAGATGCTCGACGGCAAGACCGGCGTCGCCGGTCCGAAGGGCTTCAAGAAGGACACCGCCATCACCCGTTCGGTGCTCGCCGAGTATCCGCGCAGCCAGTGGTGGCAGTTCGCGGTTGCCGACGATCAGCTGATGGGCGAGCTGGAGGCGATCCGCAACCAGTACGACGAGTCCAAGAAGCGTCTGGAGCAGCGCTTCCTCGACAAGGTCGAGAAGCTGCAGCGCGGCGACGAGCTGCCGCCCGGCGTGATGAAGATGGTCAAGGTCTTCATCGCCGTGAAGCGCAAGATCCAGCCGGGCGACAAGATGGCCGGCCGGCACGGCAACAAGGGCGTGGTCTCGCGCATCGTCCCGGTCGAGGACATGCCGTTCCTTGAGGACGGCACCCCGGTCGACATGGTGCTCAACCCGCTCGGCGTGCCTTCGCGCATGAACGTCGGCCAGATCCTGGAGACGCATCTGGGTTGGGCCTGCGCGGGTCTCGGCAGGGTCATCGACCGTGCCATCGAGAGCTACCGGCAGACCAACGACGTCGCGCCGCTGAAGGACGCGTTCGGCAAGATCTACGGCAAGGACGAGACCATCGCCTCGCTCGACGAGGACGGTCTGGTCGAGCTCGGATCGAACCTGCGCCGCGGCGTGCCGATCGCCACGCCGGTGTTCGACGGCGCCCGCGAGGCGGACATCGAGCACATGCTGGAACTGGCGGGCCTCGACAGTTCAGCGCAGTCGACGCTGTTCGATGGCCGTACCGGCGAGCAGTTCGACCGTAAGGTCACCGTCGGCTACATCTACATGCTGAAGCTGCATCACCTTGTCGACGACAAGATCCATGCTCGCTCGATCGGTCCGTACTCGCTCGTCACTCAGCAGCCGCTGGGCGGCAAGGCGCAGTTCGGCGGCCAGCGCTTCGGCGAAATGGAGGTGTGGGCGCTCGAGGCATACGGCGCGGCCTACACGCTGCAGGAGATGCTTACCGTCAAGTCGGACGACGTGGCGGGCCGCACCAAGGTCTACGAGGCCATCGTGCGCGGCGACGACACCTTTGAGGCGGGCATTCCCGAGAGCTTCAACGTTCTCGTGAAGGAGATGCGTTCGCTCGGCCTGAACGTCGAGCTGATGAACTCCAAGACCCACGCTCCGGTGCCGACCCCGGGCGAGAGCCTGCCGGCGGCCGAGTGACCGACGAACCCCGCGCGGGCGCCCCTTCAGGGTGGTGCCCGCGCCCTTCGTTCGCGCGATAGACAGACTTTTCAGTGACCCCGACTACCCGCGGCGGCGGTGGCAGGGTCCAGCCGAAGGAGACGGCGATGAATCAAGAGGTCATGAATCTCTTCAACCCGGCGGCGCCGGCGCCGACTTTCGATCAGATCAAGATCTCGATCGCGAGTCCGGAAAAGATCCTGTCGTGGTCCTTCGGTGAGATCAAGAAGCCGGAGACCATCAACTACCGCACGTTCAAGCCCGAGCGTGACGGTCTGTTCTGCGCGCGCATCTTCGGCCCGATCAAGGACTACGAGTGCTTGTGCGGCAAGTACAAGCGCATGAAGTACAAGGGCATCATCTGCGAGAAGTGCGGCGTCGAGGTCACGCTGTCGCGCGTGCGCCGCGAGCGCATGGGCCACATCGAGCTCGCCGCCCCCGTCGCGCACATCTGGTTCTTGAAGTCGCTGCCGAGCCGCATCGGCCTGCTGCTCGACATGACGCTCAAGGACCTCGAGCGCATCCTGTACTTCGAGTACTACTGCGTCATCGAGCCGGGCCTCACCCCGCTGAAGGAACGTCAGCTCCTCTCGGAAGAGGACTATCTGCGCGCCCAGGAAGAGTATGGCGAGGATTCGTTCACCGCGCTGATCGGCGCTGAGGCGATCCGCGAGCTGCTGCGCGGCATGGACCTCGAGAAGATCGCCGGCAACCTGCGCAAGGAGATCGCCGAGGCGACCACAGAGCTCAAGCCTAAGAAGCTCGCCAAGCGCCTGAAGATCGTCGAGGCCTTCCAGGAGTCCGGCAACAAGCCGGAGTGGATGATCCTGACGCATGTCCCGGTGATCCCGCCGGACCTGCGCCCGCTCGTCCCGCTGGATGGCGGCCGCTTCGCGACCTCCGACCTCAACGACCTGTACCGCCGCGTCATCAACCGCAACAATCGCCTGAAGCGACTGATCGAGCTGAAGGCGCCGGACATCATCATCCGCAACGAGAAGCGCATGCTTCAGGAAGCGGTCGATGCGCTGTTCGACAACGGCCGTCGCGGCCGCGTCATCACGGGCGCCAACAAGCGCCCGCTGAAGTCGCTCGCCGACATGCTGAAGGGCAAGCAGGGCCGGTTCCGCCAGAACCTGCTCGGCAAGCGCGTCGACTATTCCGGCCGTTCGGTGATCGTCGTCGGTCCCGAGCTGAAGCTGCACCAGTGCGGCCTGCCTAAGAAGATGGCGCTGGAGCTGTTCAAGCCCTTCATCTATTCGCGCCTCGACGCCAAGGGCCTGTCCGCCACCGTGAAGCAGGCGAAGAAGCTCGTCGAGAAGGAGCGTCCCGAGGTGTGGGACATCCTCGACGAGGTGATCCGCGAGCATCCGGTGATGCTGAACCGCGCCCCGACGCTGCACCGCCTGGGCATCCAGGCGTTCGAGCCGGTGCTGATCGAGGGCAAGGCGATCCAGCTTCACCCGCTGGTCTGCGCCGCCTTCAACGCCGACTTCGACGGCGACCAGATGGCGGTTCACGTGCCGCTGTCCATCGAGGCGCAGCTCGAAGCCCGTGTGCTGATGATGTCGACCAACAACATCCTGCACCCGGCGAACGGCGCGCCGATCATCGTGCCGTCGCAGGACATCGTGCTCGGCCTCTACTACCTCACCATGATGCGCGACAACGAGCCCGGCGAGGGCATGGCGTTCGCGAACATGGGCGAGATCGACCACGCCCTCGGCAACAAGGTCATCACCCTGCACACCAAGGTGCGCGGGCGGTACATCGGCGTGGACGAGAACGGCAACGAGGTCTCCAAGATCTACGAGACCACGCCGGGCCGCATGAAGCTCGGCGAGCTGCTACCGCGCAGTTCCAAGATCACCTTCGACGTCGTCAACAAGCTGATGACCAAGAAGGAAATCTCGAACATGATCGACACCGTCTACCGCCACTGCGGTCAGAAGGAGACGGTCATCTTCTGCGACCGGATCATGTCGCTCGGCTTCCACAACGCCTTCCGCGCCGGCATCTCGTTCGGCAAGGACGACATGGTGGTGCCCTCCAAGAAGTGGGACATGGTCGAGGAGACCCGTGCGCTCACCAAGGAGTACGAGCAGCAGTACAATGACGGCCTGATCACCCAGGGCGAGAAGTACAACAAGGTCGTCGACGCCTGGGGCAAGTGCTCCGCGCGCCTGGCCGACGAGATGATGGCCGAGATTTCGGCGGTGAAGACCGACCCCAAGACGGGCCGGGCTAAGCCGATCAACTCGATCTACATGATGGCGCATTCCGGCGCGCGCGGCTCGCGCGAGCAGATGCGCCAGCTGGCGGCCATGCGCGGCCTGATGGCCAAGCCTTCGGGCGAGATCATCGAGACGCCGATCATCTCGAACTTCAAGGAAGGCCTCTCGGTTCTCGAATACTTTAACTCGACCCACGGCGCTCGTAAGGGCCTCGCGGACACCGCGCTGAAGACCGCGAACTCGGGCTACCTCACCCGCCGTCTGGTCGACGTGGCGCAGGACAGCATCATCACGATCCGCGATTGCGGCACCGACAACGGCATCGCCATGCGCGCCATCGTCGACGCCGGCCAGATCGTCGCGACGCTGGGCTCGCGCGTGCTCGGCCGCACCACGGCGGAGGACGTGATCGAGGGCGGCACGGGCAACGTGCTGATCCCGGCCGGCCACATGATCGACGAGGCCGATGTCGAGCGCATCAGCAAGGCGGGCGTGCAGGAGATCAAGATCCGCTCCGTGCTCACCTGCGAGGCCAAGAACGGCGTCTGCGGCACCTGCTATGGCCGCGACCTCGCGCGCGGCACGCCGGTGAACATCGGCGAGGCGGTCGGCGTCATCGCGGCGCAGTCGATCGGGGAGCCGGGCACCCAGCTCACGATGCGCACCTTCCACATCGGTGGCGCGGCGCAGCTCTCCGAGCAGTCCTTCATCGAGGCCTCCTTCGAGGGCACGGTGAAGATCCGCAACCGCAACGTGGTGCGGAACTCGGAAGGCGAGCTGATCGCGATGAGCCGCAACCTCTCCGTCCTGATCGTCGATCATGACGGCTCGGAGAAGGCGGCGCACCGCATCCAGTTCGGCGCCAAGCTGAAGGTGGACGAGGGCGACGCGATCAAGCGCGGCCAGCGCATCGCCGAGTGGGACCCTTACACCCGCCCGATCCTCACCGAGGTCGAGGGTACGGTGGGCTACGAGGACCTGGTGGAAGGCGCCTCGCTGAGCGAGACGGTCGATGAATCGACCGGCATCGCCAAGCGCGTCGTTACCGACTGGCGCACCGGTCGCGGCTCTGAGCTGCGTCCCTCGCTGGTGGTGAAGGGGCCGGACGGCAAGGTGCTGAAGCTGCAGCGCGGCGGCGACGCCCGCTACACGCTGCCGGTCGATGCGATCCTCTCGGCCGATCCGGGTTCGCACATCAAGGCCGGCGACGTGCTTGCCCGCGTGCCGATGGAAAGCGCCAAGACCCGCGACATCACGGGCGGTCTGCCGCGCGTGGCGGAGCTGTTCGAGGCTCGTCGTCCGAAGGACGCGGCGATCATCGCCGAGATCTCCGGCACGATCCGCTTCGGCAAGGACTACAAGAACAAGCGCCGCCTCTCCATCGAGCCGCAGGACTCGACCGACGACACGGTCGAGTACCTGATCCCGAAGGGCAAGCACATCCACCTGCAGGATGGCGACCTCGTCGAGAAGGGCGACTTCATCGTCGACGGCAACCCGGCGCCGCACGACATCTTGGCGATCAAGGGCGTCGAGGAACTCGCCGCCTATCTGGTCAACGAGATCCAGGAGGTCTACCGGCTGCAGGGCGTGCTCATCAACGACAAGCACATCGAGGTGATCGTCCGCCAGATGCTGCAGAAGGTGGAGATCGACGACGCCGGCGACAGCGACCTGCTCACCAACGAGCAAATCGACGCTTCGGAGTTGAACGAGCTGAACGAGGTGCTCATCGCCGAGGGCAAGAAGCCTGCGGCCGGCCACCCGGTGCTGCTCGGCATCACCAAGGCGAGCCTGCAGACGCGCTCCTTCATCTCGGCCGCCTCCTTCCAGGAGACGACCCGCGTGCTCACCGAGGCGGCGGTCAACGGCAAGTCCGACGACCTCGCCGGCCTCAAGGAGAACGTCATCGTCGGCCGCCTCATCCCGGCGGGCACCGGCGCGCAGATGTCGAAGCTCCGCGTCACTGCTACGACGCGCGACGATCTCATCGCCGCGCAGAACGAGCAGGACAACGGCGCCAGCAACGCGCCGCAGATCGAAGGTCCCGCCGCCGCCGAGTGATCGGCTCCGGCATTCTCGAATCTCGCATCTTCGAAAGTGGAAGAGGCCGCCCGTGAGGGCGGCCTTTTTCGTTCGGCGGGGCCGGCGTGGGGAGGGTAATGGCGGGTTGACGCATAATCGGTTGCAACTTGCACGATTGAGCGCATTCTCAGTGGTGCGAGGTTCCGCGTGGGGGTGGACCGCCTCGTGCCTCAGAATTGGGAATGCTGCGCGGCGGCATCGGGAGTTTCGGCCGTTTCAGGTGTCCGGAGCTGACGGGATGCGCATGTGTAAGCAGGGTTTTCATGCGGCGGCCATGCTTGCCGCGCTGGCGGTCAGTGGGATGTGGGCGTCGTCCGCCCGGTCGGAGCCGCCGAAAGTGTCCAGCTATCGCGCCGTGCTGGCGCCGGTGCTGCCCGCCGTGGTCCGGGTGCTGGTTGATATCGGTGAGCCGGCGCCGCCCCTCGCCGTCGTCGAGCGCCAGGGCACGCGATCGTCCAGGCCGGGGCCACGCGCGTATGACGGTTCCGGTTCGGGGGTGATTTTCGATGCGGCGAAAGGGCTGCTGCTGACCAACAACCATGTCATCGAGGGCGTGTCGTCGGTTGCCGTCGAGCTTCCCGATGGCCGGCTGTTTCGCGGCCGCATCCGGGGCGTCGATCCGGCGACCGACCTCGCGCTGATCGAGATACCGCCGGATCGTCTCCCCGCCGCGACGCTGGACACCGAGGACGGGCTGGAGGTCGGCGATCTGGTCCTCAGTGCCGGCTACCCGTTCGGTCTCGAACAGACCATCAGCATGGGCATCGTCAGCGGCCTCGGCCGCAGCAGCGGGCAGGCCTATGAGGAACTGATCCAGACCGATGCTCGCATCAATCCGGGTTCATCCGGCGGCGCGTTGATCGACGCCCGGGGTCACGTGGTCGGCATCACCAATGCGTCCTATCTCGACGATCTGAACGACGAGACCGGAATCAACTACGCGATCCCCTCCGGCCTCGCGCTGCGCATCGCGCGCCAGCTTGCGGACGCCGGCGAGGTCTCGCGCCCGGCGGTCGGCGCCGAGGTGCGCTCGCTAACGCCGTCCATCGCGCGTGCGCTCGAACTCGGTCCGCCGGCGGGCATCCTCGTGACTGCGGTGCGCATTGGGCTTGCCGCCGACAGGGCGGGGCTGAAGACCGGCGACATCATCGTCGAGATCGACGGCCGGCCGGCGCGTCGCGCCAGCCAGTTCCGCAACGCAGTCAGCATCTCCGACACCAAGCGGGAGGTGAAGCTGACGGTGATGCGCGACCGCGGCCGCCGCGAGATGAAAGTCGCGCTCGACGGCAAGCCTAAGAACCGGCTGAACCGCTTCGGCGCCGTCTTCGCTCCGAGGCCGGAGGCCGGCGCCAAGGGTGTGGTGGTGGTCGATCTGGAGCCCAGCATTGCCGGTTTCTACAGCGACGAGAAGCAGACGGCCGCCAGTGGGCTGGCGGTCGGCGACATATTGGTTGGCATCAACACGCGCCCCATCGACGACCTTGCGGCTTTGGCATCGAGCGGGCCCGGCGATGAGGATGTGGTCCTGGCCGTGCGGCGGGGCGAGGCGCGCATCCTGCTGCCGCTCGAAGAGGAACGCTGACAAACTGATACGACCTCAAACATGAGAAAGGCCGCTCCTTCTGGAGCGGCCCTTATGTTTTCTGCCGAGAAGGCGACGTCAGGCGACGGTGAGGCGCACGTCGAGGCTGCCCTTGGTCGCGTGCGAATAGGGGCAGACGATATGGGCGCGCTGCACCAGGTCCTCGGCGACCGTGCGCTCGACGCCCGGCAGCTTGATCGTCAGTGCCACGTCCAGGCCGAAGCCCTGGCCGTCGTCGCGCGGGCCGATGCCGACATCGGCGGTGACGGTGCTCTCGTCGGATACCTTGATCTTCTGCTGGCTGGCCACGAACTTGATCGCGCCGAGGAAGCAGGCGGAATAGCCGGCGGCGAAGAGCTGCTCGGGATTGTTGCCCACGCCGCCCGGCCCGCCGAGCTCCTTCGGGGTCACGAGGTCGACCTTCAGCGCGCCGTCATAGGTGGCGGCGGAGCCGGTGCGCCCGCCGGTGGCCGTGGCCTGCGTCTTGTAGAGAACCTTCATGGTCAGCACTCCCATTTGAGGGCGACAAGGCGCCCGGAAATTCGTCCGCGATAAAATATCGTGCGCGATGTAAATCGTAATAGTCGGGCGGCGAACGGGTGTCTAGCGAAAAATTATCGCGCTAACTATTATGTAACCAGCGATGGTTGGGATGAACCGGAAGCTGACTCCGGTTCGCGTAGGGCACAGTCCGACTTCTGAACCTTATTCTTAGCGTCTGACGTGTAATGGCTTTTCGGCCCGGGGATGCCGCCTTTGGACCGTCATCCCCGGGCTTGGCCCGGGGATCCACGACTTGCCCGGCGCGAACTGAACCGAAGGCGTGGATGGCCGGGCCAAGCCCGGCCATGACGAAGATCCAAGCATCCCGGTCGCGAATTGCTGGGGCAGGCTCTGAGGCTCGCCCGGATCACGTCCGGAACCGCACCTCGGGATGATGGTGCGCTGGGATGACCGAGAAGGAAGCAGCGAGAGGCCACTATGAGCAGCACCGACATACTCAAGCTCGAAAGCCAGTTCTGCTTCGCGCTCTATTCCGCGGCGCATGCGGTGATGCGCAGCTATCGCCCGCTGCTGGAGCCGCTCGGCCTCACCTATCCGCAGTACCTCGTCATGCTGGTGCTGTGGGAGGAGGGCGACGAGACGGTCGGGGGGCTCGCCGAGCGCATGCTGCTGGATTCGAGCACGCTCACCCCGCTGCTCAAGCGGCTGGAGTTGCTGGGGCTAATCGGACGCCGGCGCAATCCCGATAATGAGCGCCAGCTCATCGTCAGCCTGACCGATTCCGGCCGGACGTTGCGGGAGAAGGCGGAGGCGATTCCCGACGCGATTCTCTGCGCCTCCGGCCGGGACCTGCCCGGTCTCCTGCAATTGCGTGACGAGCTGACGGGGATTCGCCGGTCCTTCGCCGCCACGCGGGCGGAGAAGGGCGGCGCTACGGCGCCGGGGAATATAGAGGTGCCCTGATCCGCGCCACCGGCCGTCCGCGACCGTCACTTAGTTGCGCGCATGACGGGCGCGGCGAAATCTAACGTCTGCAACGCCCCGCACGCCTCCGTGACTGGCGTCATTGCACGGTTTGGGGTTGACGAAAGGCGACTCGGCGCGTAGAAGGCGCCTACTTTCACGGCAGGCGGTTGGGATTACCGCGTTCGGACGCCTTGTCTGGACACAGAATCCCAAGACGCTGCCGGAACGCAGGCACGACTAAAATCCGGCGCATGATCGCGCAAAATAACGGTTTTCGACCGTTCGCGCGATCCTCTGAACGTTGAGCGCCCCCGGCCAGGTTCTGGCTGGCGGCGCTTCTTTCGTTCGCGACAGGCCGGATTCGTGCGGAAGGTTCCGACCCGTCGAGAGAGAAGAATGCGGTTGCGGCCGCGGAAATTGGGTTAGCGCGGGGCATTCGTGTCCTGGCGCAGCGAGACGAAGGCGAGACAGGTGCCGACGATCAACCAGCTGATCCGCAAGCCGCGGGAAGCCCAGAGGGCGCGGAACAAGGTTCCGGCGCTGCAGGCCAGCCCGCAGAAGCGTGGTGTTTGCACCCGCGTCTATACGACGACCCCGAAGAAGCCGAACTCGGCGCTTCGTAAGGTCGCCAAGGTTCGTTTGACCAATGGCTACGAAGTCATCGGTTACATCCCCGGCGAGGGGCACAACCTGCAGGAACACTCCGTGGTGATGATCCGCGGCGGCCGCGTCAAGGATCTTCCGGGCGTGCGCTACCACATCCTGCGCGGCGTGCTCGATACGCAGGGCGTCAAGAATCGTAAGCAGCGCCGTTCGAAGTACGGCGCCAAGCGGCCGAAGTGAGGATTTGAGCGATGTCCCGTCGTCATCGTGCAGAGCGCCGTGAAGTCACGCCGGATCCGAAGTTCGGGTCCGAGGTGCTGAGCCGCTTCATGAACGCCGTCATGTATGACGGCAAGAAGTCGGTCGCCGAAGCCATCGTCTATGGCGCTCTCGACATGGTCGAGAACCGCGCCAAGAGCGAGCCGCTCGGCGTGTTCACCCAGGCGCTCGACAATGTGAGCCCGGCCATCGAGGTGCGCTCCCGCCGTGTCGGCGGTGCCACCTACCAGGTGCCGGTCGAGGTGCGTCCCGAGCGTCGTCAGGCGCTGGCGATCCGCTGGCTGATCACCGCCGCGCGTGCCCGCAACGAGAAGACCATGGTCGAGCGTCTGTCGGCCGAGCTGCTGGACGCCTCGAACAACCGCGGCACTGCCGTGAAGAAACGCGAAGACACCCATCGCATGGCGGAAGCCAACCGCGCCTTCTCTCACTACCGCTGGTGATGACGAGAGCCGGGACGAGGATCTGATTATGTCGCGCACGCACGCTATCGAAGACTACCGCAACTTCGGCATCATGGCCCACATCGATGCCGGCAAGACCACCACGACCGAGCGGATCCTCTATTACACCGGCAAGAGCCACAAGATCGGCGAAGTCCATGATGGCGCCGCCACCATGGACTGGATGACCCAGGAGCAGGAGCGCGGCATTACCATTACGTCGGCCGCGACGACCGCTTTCTGGCACGGCAAGCGCCTGAACATCATCGACACCCCCGGCCACGTCGACTTCACCATCGAAGTCGAGCGTTCGCTGCGCGTGCTCGACGGCGCCGTGTGCGTGCTCGACGGCAACCAGGGCGTCGAGCCGCAGACCGAGACCGTGTGGCGCCAGGCCGACAAGTACAACGTGCCGCGTATCGTGTTCGTCAACAAGATGGACAAGACCGGCGCGGACTTCTTCCGCTGCGTGGAGATGATCATCGACCGCGTGGACGGCAAGCCGGTGTGCTGCCAGCTCCCGATCGGCTCGGAGAACAACTTCAAGGGCGTGATCGACCTCGTCCGCATGAAGGCCGTTGTCTGGGACAACGAGGACCTCGGCGCGACCTATCGCGACGAAGAGATCCCGGCCGAGCTCGCCGATCAGGCGCTCGAGTATCGCGGCAAGCTGCTCGAAGCCGCCGTCGAGCTCGACGATGACGTGCTCGCGGCCTATCTCGACGGTGTCGAGCCGGACGAGGCGACCCTCAAGAGCCTGATCCGCAAGGCCGTCATCGGCCGCGTCTTCAACCCGGTGTTCTGCGGTTCTGCCTTCAAGAACAAGGGCGTACAGCCGCTTCTTGACGCGGTTTGCGACTTCCTACCCTCGCCGATCGATCGTGGCGCCATCAAGGGTATCGACTTCAACACCGAGGAAGAGACGGATCGCAAGCCGTCGGACGGCGACCCGACGTCGGTCCTGGCGTTCAAGATCATGGACGACCCCTTCGTCGGCACCATCACCTTCTGCCGCATCTACTCGGGCAAGCTCGAGACCGGCATGGGTCTGCTCAACTCGACCCGCGACAAGCGCGAGCGCGTCGGCCGCATGCTGCTGATGCATGCGAACAACCGTGAGGACATCAAGGAAGCCTATGCGGGCGACATCGTCGCTCTCGCCGGCCTCAAGGAAGTCCGCACCGGTGACACGCTGTGCGACCCCGCCAAGCCGGTGATCCTCGAGAAGATGGAGTTCCCGGAACCCGTCATCGAGATCGCCATCGAGCCGAAGTCGAAGGCCGACCAGGAGAAGCTCGGTCTCGCGCTCGCCAAGCTGGCGGCCGAGGATCCGTCCTTCCGCGTGTCGACTGATTTCGAGAGCGGCCAGACCATCCTGAAGGGCATGGGCGAACTGCACCTCGACATCAAGGTCGACATCCTGAAGCGCACCTACAAGGTCGACGCCAATATCGGCGCCCCGCAGGTCGCCTATCGCGAGACGATCACCCGCAAGACCGAGGTCGACTACACCCACAAGAAGCAGACCGGCGGTACCGGCCAGTTCGCTCGCGTGAAGTTCACCGTCGAGCCGAACGAAGTCGGCAAGGGTTTCGCCTTCGAGAGCGCCATCATCGGCGGCGCGGTGCCGAAGGAGTACATCCCCGGCGTGAACAAGGGTCTGGAAAGCGTGCTCGGTTCGGGCGTGCTGGCCGGCTTCCCCGTCGTCGACGTCAAGGTGACGCTGACCGACGGTGCCTATCACGAAGTCGACTCGTCGGCGCTCGCCTTCGAAATCGCCTCGCGTGCGGCCTTCCGCGAAGCCCTGCAGAAGGGCGGCCCGGTGCTGCTCGAGCCGATCATGAAGGTCGAGGTCGTCACCCCGGAAGACTACACCGGTTCGGTCATCGGCGATCTCAACTCCCGCCGTGGCCAGATCCAGGGCCAGGACATGCGTGGCAACGCCAACGTCGTGAACGCGATGGTGCCGCTCGCCAACATGTTCGGCTACGTCAACACGCTGCGGTCCTTCAGCCAGGGCCGCGCGACCTTCACCATGCAGTTCGACCACTACGAGCAGGTGCCGTCGAACGTCGCGCAGGAGGTTCAGGCGAAGTACGCCTGAGTCTTTTGAGCGAATTCGTAATCAACATCGAATACTGACCGACGGAGAGCCCCGTGGCCAAAGAGAAGTTCAACCGTTCGAAGCCTCACTGCAACATTGGGACGATTGGCCATGTTGACCATGGCAAGACGTCGTTGACGGCGGCGATCACGAAGGTTTTGGCGGAGTCTGGCGGCGCGACGTTCACGGCGTATGACCAGATCGACAAGGCGCCGGAAGAGAAGGCGCGCGGCATCACGATCTCGACCGCGCATGTCGAGTACGAGACGACGAACCGCCACTACGCGCACGTCGACTGCCCCGGCCACGCCGACTATGTGAAGAACATGATCACCGGCGCGGCGCAGATGGACGGCGCGATCCTGGTGGTGTCGGCGGCGGACGGCCCGATGCCGCAGACCCGCGAGCACATCCTCCTGGCGCGCCAGGTCGGCGTTCCGGCGCTGGTGGTGTTCCTCAACAAGTGCGACATGGTCGACGACGAGGAACTGCTTGAGCTGGTGGAGCTCGAGGTTCGCGAGCTGCTGTCGAAGTACGACTTCCCCGGCGACGACATCCCGATCATCCGCGGCTCGGCGTTGGTGGCGCTTGAGAACGGCGATCCCAAGCTCGGCCGCGACGCGGTGCTGAAGCTGATGGAAGCGGTCGACGCCTACATCCCGCAGCCGGAGCGTCCGATCGACCAGCCCTTCCTGATGCCGATCGAGGACGTGTTCTCGATCTCGGGCCGCGGCACGGTGGTGACCGGCCGCGTCGAGCGCGGCATCATCAAGGTGGGCGACGAAGTCGAGATCGTCGGCATTCGTCCGACCACCAAGACGACGGTGACCGGTGTCGAGATGTTCCGCAAGCTGCTGGACCAGGGCCAGGCGGGCGACAATGTCGGCATCCTCGTCCGCGGCACCAAGCGCGAGGACGTGGAGCGCGGCCAGGTGGTGTGCAAGCCGGGTTCGGTGAAGCCGCACACCAAGTTCAAGGCCGAGGCGTACATCCTGACGAAGGAGGAGGGTGGCCGTCACACGCCGTTCTTCACCAACTATCGTCCGCAGTTCTATTTCCGGACGACGGACGTGACGGGCATCGTGACGCTGCCGGAAGGCACGGAGATGGTGATGCCGGGCGACAACATCACGGTTGACGTGGCGCTGATCGTTCCGATCGCGATGGAAGAGAAGCTGCGCTTCGCCATCCGCGAGGGCGGCCGCACCGTCGGCGCCGGCGTCGTCGCCTCCATCATCGAGTGAACTAGAGAAGACCCGAGGGGCGCGGGATCGCCTGCGCCCCTTATTTCGTGGAGCTCGTGAGAGCCCTTTTACGAGCCCCAATTTGGCGAACCCTCCGGGAGCCTGAAGTCAATGAACGGCCAGAACATTCGGATCCGCCTCAAGGCGTTCGATCACCGCATCCTGGACGCCTCGACGCGTGAGATCGTGTCGACGGCGAAGCGCACCGGCGCGCAGGTTCGCGGCCCCATTCCGCTGCCGACGCGGATCGAGAAATTCACGGTCAACCGTTCGCCGCACGTCGACAAGAAGTCGCGCGAGCAGTTCGAGATGCGGACGCATAAGCGTCTGCTGGACATAGTCGACCCGACCCCCCAGACGGTGGACGCGCTGATGAAGCTCGACCTCGCCGCGGGCGTCGACGTCGAGATCAAGCTCTGAGGGAAGGCGAGGGGACACGGCCATGCGGTCAGGCGTCATCGCCCAGAAGGTCGGCATGACCCGCATCTTCAACGATGCAGGTGAACATGTTCCGGTCACTGTGCTGAAAGTCGATAATTGCCAGGTGGTCGCCCACCGGACCGTCGAGAAGAACGGCTATACCGCCGTGCAGCTCGGCGTCGGTCAGGCGAAGCCGCAGAACACCACCCGCGCTCTGCGCGGCCACTTCGCTGTCGCGAAGGTCGAGCCGAAGCGGAAGATGGCGGAGTTCCGCGTCGAAGAGAGCGACCTCATTCCGGTCGGCGCTGAGCTGACGGTTGACCACTTCGTGGTCGGCCAGTTCGTCGACGTGACCGGCACCTCCATCGGCAAGGGCTTTGCCGGCGGCATGAAGCGCCATAATTTCGGCGGTCTGCGTGCCACGCACGGCGTGTCCATCTCGCATCGTTCGATCGGTTCGACCGGCGGCCGTCAGGACCCGGGCAAGACCTTCAAGAACAAGAAGATGCCTGGCCATCTCGGCGCCGAGACGGTGACCACCCAGAACCTCAAGGTCGTTCTGACCGACGTCGAGCGCGGCCTGATCGCGGTCGAGGGCGCGGTTCCCGGCAACAAGGGCGGCTGGATCATCGTCGCCGACGCGGTGAAGAAGAAGCTGCCGGCCGAAGCGCCGAAGCCGGGCAAGTTCCGGCTGCCGGGTGCCGAGGACCCGGCGAGCGAGGCGCCGGCGGTTGACGCCGCGCCCGCCACCGAGGCCGCGGCTGAGGAGAACGTGTGATGGAACTCGCGGTCAAAAAGCTCGACGGCACCGACGCCGGCTCCGTGACCCTGTCGGACGAGATCTTCGGTCTCGAGCCGCGCCAGGACATCCTGCACCGCATGGTGGTGTGGCAGCTCGCCCGCCGCCAGGCCGGTACGCACCAGACGCTCTCGCGCTCTGAGGTGAACCGCACCAAGCGGAAGATGTACAAGCAGAAGGGCACCGGCGGCGCTCGCCACGGTGCGGCTTCCGCTCCGCAGTTCCGGGGCGGCGCCAAGGCCTTCGCCCCGGTCCAGCACAGCCATGCGATCGACCTTCCCAAGAAGGTGCGCGCGCTCGCCCTGAAGCATGCCCTGTCGTCCAAGGCCAAGGACCAGCAGATCGTCGTCCTCGACGACGCCACGCTGGCCGAGCCGAAGACGAAGCTGCTGAAGGAGCGCCTGGCGGGTCTCGGCCTGTCGAACGTGCTCGTCGTCTCGGGCGCCGAGGTGGACGCCAATTTCGGCCTCGCCTCGCGCAATGTCGGCCATCTCGACGTGCTGCCCGTCCAGGGCATCAACGTCTACGACATCCTGCGCCGTCAGACCCTGGTGCTGACGAAGGCGGCTGTCGACGCCCTGGAGGCCCGCTTCAAATGAGTCTCGATCCGCGCCACTACGACGTGATCGTGTCCCCGGTGATCACCGAGAAGGCCACGACCGCGTCCGAGCACAACAAGGTCGTCTTCAAGGTTGCTCTGTCGGCCACCAAGCCGCAGATCAAGGAGGCGGTCGAGAAGCTCTTCGACGTGAAGGTCGAGAGCGTCAACACGCTGGTCCGCAAGGGGAAGACTAAGTTCTTCAAGGGCCGCAAGGGCGTGCAGAGCGACGTGAAGAAGGCGGTCGTGACCCTCGCCGAGGGTCACTCCATCGACATCACGACGGGTCTGTGAGCCGGGGATAGGGACCAGAGACATGGCGCTCAAAACCTTCAAGCCGGTAACGCCGAGCCTTCGCCAGCTCGTCATCGTCGACCGCTCGGCCCTGTACAAGGGCAAGCCGGTCAAGACGCTGACCGAGGGCAAGAGCGAGGCGGGCGGCCGCAACAACACCGGCCGGGTCACGGTCCGCTTCCGCGGCGGCGGCCATAAGCAGGCCTATCGCCTCGTCGACTTCAAGCGCACCAAGCGCGATGTGGCGGCGGTCGTCGAGCGGATCGAGTACGATCCGAACCGTACCGCCTTCATCGCCCTCATCAAGTATGAGGACGGCGAGCTGAGCTACATCCTCGCGCCGCAGCGCCTCGCGGTCGGCGACCAGGTGATTGCCTCCAAGAGCGTCGACGTGAAGCCCGGCAATGCGGCCCCGCTCGGCAACCTGCCGGTCGGCACGATCGTGCACAACATCGAGCTGAAGATCGGCAAGGGCGGCCAGATCGCCCGTTCCGCTGGCTCCTATGCGCAGATCGTTGGCCGCGACCAGGGCTACGTGATCATCCGGCTCAACTCGGGTGAGCAGCGTCTGGTGCATGGCGAGTGCATGGGCACGGTGGGCGCGGTGTCGAACCCCGACCACATGAACACCAATCTCGGCAAGGCCGGCCGCAAGCGCTGGCTCGGCCGTCGCCCGCACAACCGCGGTGTCACGATGAACCCGGTCGACCATCCGCACGGCGGCGGTGAAGGCCGCACCTCGGGCGGCCGTCATCCGGTCACCCCGTGGGGCTTCCCCACCAAGGGCAAGAAGACCCGGAAGAACAAGTCGACGGGTAAGTTCATCGTGTCCAGCCGGCACGCCCGCAAGAAGTGAGCGAGGGAATCTGAACTATGTCTCGATCGGTCTGGAAAGGTCCGTTCGTCGACGGCTACCTCCTCAAGAAGGCGGATGCCGCGCGCTCGTCGGGTCGTCACGACGTCATCAAGATCTGGAGCCGCCGTTCCACGATCCTCCCGCAGTTCGTGGGGATCACGTTCGGCGTCTATAACGGCAACAAGCATGTCCCGGTCTCGGTGACCGAAGACATGGTGGGCCACAAGTTCGGCGAGTTCGCCCCGACCCGTACCTATTACGGGCACGCGGCGGACAAGAAAGCCAAGCGCAAGTAAGGGCAGGGTCATGGGTAAGGCAGCTCGTCCGCGCACGCTCGCGGATACGGAAGCCAAGGCGGTTGCGCGGAATCTCCGCGTCAGCCCCCAGAAGCTCAACCTCGTCGCCGGTCTCATCCGCGGCAAGAAGGTCTCGGCGGCGCTCGCCGACCTGCAATTCTCGCGCAAGCGGATCGCCGGCGACGTGAGGAAGTGCCTGGAATCGGCCATCGCCAATGCCGAGAACAACCATGAGCTCGACGTCGACGATCTCATCGTCGCCGAGGCGCATGTCGGCAAGGGCCTGGTCATGAAGCGCTTCGCGGCGCGCGCCCGTGGTCGCGCCAGCCGCATCGAGAAGCCGTTCTCGCATATCACGATCGTGGTGCGTGAAGTCGAGGAGAAGGCCTGATGGGTCAGAAGGTCAACCCGGTCGGGCTGCGGCTCGGCATCAACCGCACCTGGGATTCGCGCTGGTTCGCCGGCAAGGGCGAATACGGCCAGCTGCTTCACGAGGACATCAAGATCCGCGAGATGCTGCTGAAGCTGCTCAAGCAGGCGGCGGTGTCGAAGATCGTGATCGAGCGTCCGCACAAGAAGTGCCGCGTGACCATCCACTCGGCGCGTCCGGGCGTGGTGATCGGCAAGAAGGGCGCCGACATCGACAAGCTGCGCAAGAAGGTCGCCGAGATGACCAACTCGGAGGTCTTCATCAACATCGTCGAGATCCGCAAGCCGGAAATCGACGCGCGCCTCGTCGCCGAATCGATCGCTCAGCAGCTCGAGCGCCGTGTGGCGTTCCGTCGCGCCATGAAGCGCGCCGTGCAGTCGGCCATGCGCCTCGGCGCGGAAGGCATCCGTATCAACTGCTCCGGCCGTCTCGGCGGCGCCGAGATTGCCCGCCTCGAATGGTATCGTGAAGGGCGCGTGCCGCTTCACACCTTGCGCGCGGACGTGGATTACGGTACGGCCACCGCCTTCACGACCTATGGCACCTGTGGTGTGAAGGTCTGGATCTTCAAGGGCGAAATCCTGGAGCACGATCCGATGGCGCAGGACAAGCGCCAGGCGGAAGGTGAGCCGTCGGGTGGTCGCTCCTCGCGCCGCGACGCGGCGTGAGTTGAGACGCAAGGAATAAGAGGCGCGACATGCTGCAACCAAAGCGCACAAAGTTCCGCAAGCAGTTCAAGGGTCGCATCAGCGGCACTGCGAAGGGCGGGACTGACCTCAATTTCGGCCAGTTCGGGCTGAAGGCCCTGGAGCCGGAGCGCGTTACCGCGCGTCAGATCGAAGCCGCGCGCCGCGCGCTGACCCGTCACATGAAGCGTGCGGGCCGCGTGTGGATCCGCGTCTTCCCGGACGTGCCGGTGTCGAAGAAGCCGACCGAAGTCCGTATGGGTAAGGGCAAGGGCGCCCCGGAATTCTGGGCCGCCAAGGTCAAGCCGGGCCGCATCATGTTCGAGATCGATGGCGTCAGCCACGAGATCGCCCGTGAGGCGCTGACCCTCGCCGCCGCGAAGCTGCCGATCAAGACGCGCTTCGTCGAGCGCATCGCCGAGTGACGGAGGGAACGATGACGAAGGCTTCCGACATTCGGACGAAGACCGCGGACGAGCTTCAGGACGAGCTGCTCAAGCTGAAGAAGGAGCAGTTCAACCTGCGCTTCCAGAAGGCGACCGGCCAGCTCGAGAACACGGCGCGGGTGCGTCAGGTCCGCCGCGATATCGCGCGGACCAAGACCATCCAGGCGCAGAAGGCCGCTTCCGCGGCCAAGGCGAAGTGAGGAGATAACGATGCCGAAGCGTTTGCTGCAGGGCGTCGTGGTGAGCGACAAGCAGGACAAGACCGTCGTGGTCCGGGTCGAGCGCCGTTTCACCCATCCGCTGCTGAAGAAGACCGTCCGCCGTTCCAAGAAGTACCATGCCCATGACGAGGGCAATGTGTGGAAGGAAGGCGACACCGTCTGGATCGAGGAGCACCGCCCCTTGTCCAAGCTCAAGAACTGGATCGTGGTCCAGGGCGAGAAGCGGGCTGAAGTCTGAGCGCCCGGCAACGGGAATTGAGGGGCGCGCGCCGGTGACGGCAGCGCGCGGTTTTTGCGAGAAAAAGGTGCGTCATGATCCAGATGCAGACCAATCTCGACGTGGCGGACAATTCCGGTGCGCGTCGCGTCATGTGCATCAAGGTGCTTGGCGGTTCCAAGCGTAAGTATGCCCATGTCGGCGACATCATCGTGGTGTCGGTGAAGGAAGCGATTCCGCGCGGCCGCGTGAAGAAGGGCGACGTGATGAAGGCGGTCGTGGTTCGCACGGCCAAGGACATCCGCCGCATCGACGGTTCGGTGATCCGTTTCGACCGCAACGCGGCCGTGCTGATCAACAACAACAAGGAGCCGGTCGGCACCCGTATCTTCGGGCCGGTTCCGCGCGAGTTGCGCGCGAAGAACCACATGAAGATCATTTCGCTGGCGCCGGAGGTGCTTTGATGGCCGCGAAGATTAAGAAGGGCGACAAGGTCGTCGTTCTCGCCGGCCGCGACAAGGGCCGCTCCGGCGAGGTGTTCGAGGTGCTGCCGAAGGAGGGAACCGCCCGCGTGCGCGGCGTCAACCTCGTGAAGCGCCACCAGCGGCAGAGCGCGAACCAGGAAGGCGGGATCATCTCCAAGGAGGCCCCGATCGACCTGTCGAACATCGCGATCGCCGATCCGAAGGACGGCAAGCCGACCCGCGTCGGTTTCCTTGTGCAGGCGGACGGCACCAAGGTGCGCGTCGCCAAGCGCTCGGGGGAGAAGATCGATGGCTGAGACCAGCTACACGCCGCGGCTGAAGTCCTATTACGAGGACGTGGTCCGCCAGAAGATGATCGAGCAGTTCGGCTACAAGAACGCCATGGAAGTGCCGACGATCGAGAAGATCGTCATCAACATGGGCGTTGGCGAGGCGACCGCCGACACGAAGAAGGTGCAGAACGCCGCCGGCGACCTCGCGCTGATCGCCGGCCAGAAGCCGGTCGTCACCCGGGCCCGCAAGGCGATCTCCAACTTCAAGCTACGCGAGAACCAGCCGGTCGGCGCCAAGGTCACGCTGCGCAAGACGCGCATGTTTGAGTTCGTCGATCGGCTCGTGAACATCGCCCTGCCGCGTGTCCGCGACTTCCGCGGCCTCAACCCGAAGAGCTTCGACGGGCGCGGCAACTACGCGCTCGGCATCAAGGAGCACATCGTGTTCCCCGAGATCAACTACGACAAGGTTGATCAGATGTGGGGCATGGACATCATCGTCTGCACGACGGCGAAGACGGACGAAGAGGCGCGCGCGCTTCTGAAGGCCTTCAACTTCCCGTTCCGTCAGTAAGCATCCCCTTCCGGCCGTGGGGCGGGAGCCCCAAACGCGGAGACTAGGAGCAAGATCATATGGCGAAGAAGAGCGCGGTCGAAAAGAACGAACACCGCCGGAAGCTCGCGAAGAACTATTCCGGCAAGCGTTCGCGTCTCAAGGCCCTTATCAGTGACAAGGATCTGCCGATCGAGGAGCGCTTCGCTGCGGTCCTCAAGCTCGCGCAGCTCCCGCGCAATTCGGCGAAGGTGCGCATCCGCAACCGGTGCGAAGTCACCGGCCGTCCGCGCGCGTTCTATCGCAAGCTGAAGATGAGCCGTATCGCGCTCCGCGAGCTCGGCTCGCAGGGCCAGATCCCTGGCCTCGTCAAGTCGAGCTGGTGAGGAGGGTCGATCCATGTCCACGACTGATCCGATCGGCGATCTGATCACCCGCATCCGCAACGCTCAGCTGCGGCGCAAGGAAAAGATCACCACCCCTGGCTCGCGCCTGCGCGCTAGCGTTCTCGAGGTGCTCACGGCCGAAGGCTTCATCCGCGGTTACACCGCGGGCGAGCCGGTCAACGGCCGCACCGAGTTCGAGATCGAGCTCAAGTACTATGACGGCGAGCCGGTGATCCGCGAGATCTCCCGCGTCTCCAAGCCTGGCCGGCGCGTCTACTCGTCGGTCAAGACCCTTCCCCGCGTCGCCAACGGCCTTGGCGTCGCTGTCGTCTCCACGCCGCAGGGCGTGATGGCGGACCACGAAGCCCGCGATAAGAACGTGGGCGGCGAGGTCCTCTTCACGGTCTTCTGATCGGGGAGGAGAGAGAGCACATGTCCAAGATCGGTAAAGCTCCCGTCACCATCCCGGCCGGCGTCACTGCCACGGTCGATGGCCAGACGGTCAAGGTGAAGGGCCCCAAGGGCGCCCTGGAAGTCACGGTTGTCGACGAGATCGGCGTGAAGCTGGAAGGCGGCGCCATCCTCTTCTCGCTGAACGGCGAGACCAACCGCCACAAGGCGATGTGGGGCATGTCCCGCACGCTGGTGTCGAACCTCGTCGAGGGCGTCACCAAGGGCTTCGAGAAGAAGCTGGAGATCAACGGCGTCGGCTACCGCGCCGCGGTGCAGGGCAAGTCCCTGAACCTCGCGCTCGGCTACAGCCACGACGTGAACTATCCGATCCCGGAAGGGATCCAGATTGTCACGCCGAAGCCCACCGAGATCGTCGTCTCCGGTATCGACCGGCAGAAGGTCGGTCAGGTCGCCGCCGAGATCCGCGAATATCGCGGCCCGGAGCCCTATAAGGGCAAGGGCGTGAAGTACGCGGGCGAATTCATCTTCCGCAAGGAAGGCAAGAAGAAGTAACGGACCCGAACCATGGCACAGTATCAGGACGCTACCGAGCGCCGTAAGGCGCGTGTCCGTCGGGCGATCCGCTCGACGGCGAACGGGCGGCCGCGCCTTTCGGTGCATCGCTCGTCGAAGCACATCTATGCGCAGATCATCGACGACGCGCGCGGCGTGACCATCGCGGCCGCCTCGTCGCTTGAGAAGGACCTGCGGGGCAGCCTGAAGACCGGCGCGGACATCGCGGCGGCCCAGGCTATCGGCAAGCTCGTGGCGGAACGTGCCGTCGCGGCCGGGGTGAAGGACGTGGTGTTCGACCGCGGCGCCTTCATCTATCACGGCCGCGTGAAGGCGCTCGCCGAAGCCGCCCGTGAGGGCGGCCTCAACTTCTGATCACGAGCGGGATCCCCCGCAGAACGACGAGGATAAGATCATGGCTCGTGAACGTGAGCGTGAACGCGAGGATCGCGACAACACGTTCGTGGACAAGCTGGTCCACATCAACCGTGTCGCGAAGGTGGTGAAGGGCGGCCGTCGCTTCGGCTTCGCCGCGCTGGTCGTCGTCGGCGACCAGAAGGGCCGCGTCGGCTTCGGCCACGGCAAGGCCCGCGAGGTGCCGGAGGCGATCCGCAAGGCGACGGAAGCCGCCAAGCGTGCGCTGATCCGCGTGCCGCTGCGCGAGGGCCGGACGCTGCATCATGACGTGCACGGCCATCACGGCGCCGGCAAAGTCATCCTGCGCGCCGCCCCGGCCGGTACCGGCATCATCGCCGGCGGCCCGATGCGCGCCGTCTTCGAGACGCTCGGCATGCAGGACGTGGTGGCGAAGTCGTTCGGCTCGTCCAACCCGTACAACATGGTCCGCGCGACCTTCGAGGCCCTGAAGAACCAGGACAGCCCGCGTCTCGTGGCTGCCCGTCGCAGCCTGAAGGTGTCGCAGCTCCAGTCCCGCCGCCGCGTCGACGACGCGGAAGCGACCGACTGAGCCGCCTGAGAGGTAGGAAGCTAATCATGGCGAAGAGCACCCAGAAGGCGGCCGCGAAGGCCACCGTCACTGTGGAGCAGACCGGCAGCCCGATCCGCCGCCCTCAGGAGCAGCGGGCGACGCTTATCGGCCTCGGCCTCAACAAGCTCGGGCGTCGTTCGACGCTCGAAGACACCCCGGCCGTGCGTGGCATGATCTATAAGGTCCGCCACCTCGTCCGCGTCGTCGAAGCGTGACGGCGAAGGAGACAGGCGATGAGCAGCCTTAACGAGATCAAGGACAACGAAGGCGCCCGCAAGAAGCGGATGCGCGTCGGTCGTGGCATCGGTTCCGGCAAGGGCAAGACCGCCGGCCGCGGCGTGAAGGGTCAGACCTCGCGCACCGGCGTGGCGATCAAGGGCTTCGAAGGCGGCCAGATGCCGATCCATCGGCGTCTGCCCAAGCGCGGCTTCCACAACATCTTTGCGCTGGACTGGAACGAGGTCTCCCTCGGCCGTATCCAGCAGGCGGTGGATGCCGGCAAGCTGGACGCCAAGGCGACCGTCACGCAGGAAGCGCTGGTCGAGGCCGGCGTGCTGCGCCGCGCCAAGGCGGGCGTACGCGTCCTCGGCGGCGGCGAGCTGAAGGCCAAGGTCAAGCTCGAAGTGGCCCACGCCACCAAGTCCGCCGTCGCGGCGGTCGAGAAGGCCGGCGGCACTGTGACGCTGCTCGCGTCGAAGGCCGACACTGGCGAAACGGCGGCCTGACGCTTAAGTCGGGCCTACCGTATCTATCAGGGCACAGACGAGGAGCGGAGCCACCATGGCCTCGGCAGCAGAACAGCTTGCGGCAAACCTCAATTTCGGTGCTCTGGCAAAAGCCGACGAACTGAAGAAGCGCATCTGGTTCACGCTGGGTGCGCTTCTCGTGTATCGGCTGGGCACCTACATTCCGATGCCCGGGATCAATCCCGACGCGCTCGCCGACGTGTTCCGCACGGCGCAGCAGGGCATCATCGGCCTGTTCAACATGTTCTCGGGCGGCGCGGTCTCGCGCATGGCGATCTTCGCCCTGAACATCATGCCGTACATCTCGGCCTCCATCATCATTCAGCTGCTGACCACCGTCTCTCCGACGCTGGAAGCGCTGAAGAAGGAAGGCGAGGCGGGCCGCAAGCAGATCAACCAGTACACGCGCTACCTCACCGTGGTGCTCGCTGTGTTCCAGTCTTACGGCATCGCCGTCGGCCTTGAGGGCTCGGGCGCCGTTGTGTCGGATCCGGGCTGGTTCTTCCGCATCTCGACGGTCATCACCCTGACCGGCGGCACCATGTTCCTGATGTGGCTCGGCGAGCAGATCACCTCGCGCGGCATCGGCAACGGCATCTCGCTGATCATCTTCGCCGGCATCGTGGCGGAGCTGCCCTCGGCGATCGCCAACACGCTGGAACTCGGCCGCCAGGGCGCCCTGTCGACCGGCATCATTCTGGCGGTGATCCTGATGGCCGTGGCGGTCATCATGTTCATCGTCTTCATGGAGCGCGCGCAGCGCCGGCTGCTGATCCAGTATCCGAAGCGCCAGGTCGGCAACAAGGTGTATGAGGGCCAGTCCTCGCACCTGCCGCTGAAGCTCAACACCTCGGGCGTCATCCCGCCGATCTTCGCGTCCTCGCTGCTGCTTATCCCCACGACGGTGGCGAGCTTCATGCAGGGTTCGGGTCCGGGCTGGCTGACCACGGTGACGACGCTGATAGGCCACGGTCAGCCGCTGTTCATGCTGCTCTACGTGCTGCTGATCGTGTTCTTCTGCTTCTTCTACACCGCGATCGTGTTCAACCCGACCGAGACCGCGGACAACCTGAAGAAGCATGGCGGCTTCATCCCCGGCATCCGTCCGGGCGAGCGTACCGCCGAGTACATCGACTATGTGCTGACTCGCATCACTGTCATCGGTGCGGCTTACCTTGCGATAGTGTGCCTGTTCCCGGAGATTCTGATCTCCTATGCTGCGGTTCCGTTCTACTTCGGCGGCACGTCGCTGCTGATCGTGGTGAGCGTGACCATGGATACGGTGGCCCAAGTTCAGGGGCACCTGCTGGCACACCAATACGAAGGGCTGGTCAAGAAGGCTAAGCTCAGGGGGAAGCGCCGATGAGGCTGATACTGCTCGGACCTCCGGGGGCGGGGAAGGGCACGCAGGCGCAGCGACTGGTCGCGCGCCACGGTATCGTGCAGCTGTCGACGGGCGACATGCTGCGCGAGGCGGTACGCAACGGTACGCCGGTCGGCCTTCGGGCCAAGGCGGTGATGGATGCGGGCCAGCTTGTGTCCGACGACATTGTGATCGGCATCATCTCCGATCGCATCGACCAGCCGGACTGCTCGAAAGGTTTCATCCTCGACGGCTTCCCGCGCACGGTGGCGCAAGCCGAGGCGCTCGATAGCATCCTCGCCGAGAAGGGCCTCAAGCTCGACGCGGTGATCGAGCTGAAGGTGGATCAGGCCAAGCTGGTCGATCGCATCCTGCAGCGCGCCCGTGAGACCGCCGCCCGCGGCGAGCCGGTGCGCAAGGATGACGATCCGGTGGTCTTCAAGACCCGCCTCGAAGCCTATAACCGCGATACCGCCGTGGTGGCGCCCTATTACGCCGAGCGCGGTCTCCTGGTGGCGATCGACGGCATGAGGCCGATCGATGAGGTGACGCAGGCGATCTCGGACGTTCTGGAGACCGTCTGAGAAACTCGACCGTGCGGCTTGACATCAGGGCTGAATCGCTCTATGTGCCGCGCTTCACTTAAGCGAGCGTCGCGCATCGACATCATTCGCTGATGTCGCGCGACTTCGTGTGTATCTCCGCAGGGGCCGGCCTCCACCGGACGCGGAGCAATCCCTTCCGGCTCGTCCGGTCCACATGGAGAGAGCGACGTGGCTCGTATTGCAGGCGTTAACATCCCGACCAACAAGCGCGTCATCATTGCGCTTCAGTACATTCACGGCATTGGCGCGAAGAACGCGGCCGATATCGTCGAGAAGGTCGGCATTCCGCTCGATCGCCGGGTCAACCAGCTGACCGACCAGGAAGTGCTGCAGATCCGCGAGACCATCGACCGCGACTATCTGGTCGAAGGCGACCTGCGCCGCGAAGTTTCGATGAACATCAAGCGCCTGATGGACCTCGGCTGCTACCGTGGCCTGCGCCATCGTCGCGGTCTGCCGGTGCGTGGTCAGCGTACCCACACGAACGCCCGCACCCGCAAGGGTCCGGCCAAGCCGATCGCCGGCAAGAAGAAGTGATTTTGCGGGCTTCGGCCCGCTTTTGCGCGCTGGCGGCATTCAGCGGCCGGCGCTTCGTTACGAGTAATGTCCCGAGCGCCTGGAATGACGGGCGCGCCTGAAGGATCTGAGGTCTATGGCTAAAGAAGCTGCCCGCATCAAGCGCCGCGAGCGCAAGAACATCGCCTCCGGCGTCGCGCATGTGAATGCGTCGTTCAACAACACCATGATCACCATCACCGACGCGCAGGGCAACACCATTGCCTGGTCCTCGGCGGGTGCCATGGGCTTCAAGGGCTCGCGCAAGTCGACCCCGTATGCGGCGCAGGTCGCTGCCGAGGATTGCGCCCGCAAGGCGTCCGAGCACGGCATGCGCACCATCGAGGTCGAGGTGTCGGGTCCCGGCTCCGGCCGCGAGTCGGCGCTGCGCGCGTTCCAGGCGGCGGGCTTCACCGTGACGTCGATCCGCGACGTCACGCCGATCCCGCACAATGGCTGCCGTCCGCGCAAGCGTCGGCGCGTCTGACGCTTAATTATCCAGCGGCGCTTCGGCGCCGCAGGGGCCGCTGCCATCGGCCTTCCCTCCCGCCCATGGGGGATGGAACGGCCGGCAGGGTGTCCGGGGCACCGTCGAAACCAAGGGTGACGTCGTGATTCAGAAGAACTGGCAAGAGCTGATCAAGCCCGAGAAGCTCGAGGTCGCCGTAGGCAGCGACCCGAAGCGCCTCGCGACCGTTGTCGCCGAGCCGCTGGAGCGTGGCTTCGGCCAGACACTCGGCAATGCGCTGCGCCGTATTCTGCTGTCGTCCCTGCAGGGCGCGGCGGTGACCTCGGTGCATATCGACGGCGTGCTGCACGAGTTCTCCTCGATCCCGGGCGTGCGCGAGGACGTGACCGACATCGTCCTCAACATCAAGGACATCGCCATCAAGATGGCCGGCGACGGCCCGAAGCGGATGGTGGTGAAGAAGCAGGGTCCCGGCATTGTCACCGCCGGTGACATCCAGACCGTGGGCGACGTGCAGGTGCTGAACCCCGAGCTGGTGCTGTGCACCCTCGACGACGGCGCCGAGATCCGCATGGAATTCACCGTCGATACCGGCAAGGGTTATGTCGCGGGTGAGCGCAACCGTCCCGAGGACGCGCCGATCGGCCTCATCCCGGTCGACAGCCTCTACTCGCCGGTCAAGAAGGTCTCCTACAAGGTCGAGAACACCCGCGAGGGCCAGATCCTCGACTATGACAAGCTGACCATGACCATCGAGACCAATGGCTCGGTCAGCCCGGAGGACGCGCTTGCCTTCGCCGCGCGCATTCTCCAGGACCAGCTCGAAATTTTCGTCAACTTCGAGGAGCCCAAGCGCGAGACGGAGAGCCCTGCGATGCAGGAGCTGCCGTTCAACCCGGCGCTGCTCAAGAAGGTGGACGAGCTGGAGCTTTCGGTCCGTTCGGCCAACTGCCTGAAGAACGACAACATTGTCTACATCGGCGACTTGATCCAGAAGACCGAGGCGGAGATGCTCCGTACCCCGAACTTCGGCCGCAAGTCGCTGAACGAGATCAAGGAAGTCCTCGCCTCCATGGGCCTGCACCTCGGCATGGAAGTGCCTGGCTGGCCGCCGGAGAACATTGAGGACCTCGCCAAGCGGTTCGAAGACCATTACTGAGCATTGAACGCGGCATTCGGGCCGTCACATTCACCACCCGGCTCGAAGCCGTCGCACGTTAGGATTTAGTCGCCATGAACCACGGCAAAGCCCATCGCCGGTTCAACCGGACCGCGGAACACCGCAAGGCCATGTTCGCCAACATGGCGCAGGCGCTCATCACCCATGAGCAGATCGTCACCACCCTGCCGAAGGCAAAGGACCTGCGCCCGGTGGTTGAGAAGCTGATCACCCTCGGCAAGCGCGGCGGCCTGCATGCGCGCCGCCAGGCGATCGCCGAGGTGCGCGACGTCGCCGTCGTGCGCAAGCTCTTCGACGTGATCGGCCCGCGCTACAAGGACCGCAACGGCGGCTACACCCGCATCATCAAGGCGGGCTTTCGCCACGGTGATTCGGCGGCGATCGCGGTGATCGAGCTGGTCGATCGCGACGAGGCGGCCAAGGGCGCGGCGGACCTCGCCCGCGTCGAGGCGGCCCGCTCGGAAGAGACCGTCGCGGCCTGAGCCTGAGCGACATCGAATTGAGGCGAGGGGCGGTTTCACCGCCCCTTTTCTTTTGCGCCTCCCGTGAAGGTGCGCGCCAGCCGGCGGTGCCGCGATATGGGCGCTGCGTTGGCGTCTTGCCCTTTCTCCGCCGCAGGCCGGGGACTATATCTGGCGGCATGAAACGCTTCGCCACACGCTCCGCCCTCGTCGCCGCGGCCCTGCTCATGGCCGCTCCCGTCCTCGCCCAGACGGCACCCGCGCCCGGGGCCGCGGTAGGTGGGCCGCGCGTACCGGCCTCGCGCGCCGAGATCGGGCTGTCCTTTGCGCCCATCGTGGCGCGCACGGCGCCGGCCATCGTCAATGTCTATGCGATGAAGGCGATGCCGGCTCGAAATAATCCGTTGCTGGACGATCCCTTCTTCCGGCGCTTCTTCGGCGACAGGGGTAGCCCGGATGTGCCGGGCCTCGACATGCCGGCGGAGCGCATCCAGCGTTCGCTCGGCTCGGGCGTGCTGGTCGACCCGTCCGGCATCGTCGTTACAAACAACCATGTGATCGAAGGCGCCGACGAGATCCGCATCTCCCTGTCCGACAAGCGCGAGTTCGACGCGGATGTCGTGCTGCGCGACCCGCGCACCGACCTCGCCGTGTTGCGCATCGAGGGCGCCAAGGGTGGATTTCCTTCTGCCGTGTTCGGCTCTTCCGACGACCTCGAGGTCGGCGACATCGTGCTGGCGATCGGCAATCCGTTCGGCGTGGGGCAGACGGTGACGCAGGGCATCGTCTCGGCGCTCGCGCGCACGCAGCGCGGCATCACCGATTACGGGTTCTTCATCCAGACCGACGCGGCCATCAACCCCGGCAATTCGGGCGGTGCGCTGGTGGATGGAGCCGGCCGGATCGTCGGCATCAACACGGCGATCTTCTCGCGCTCCGGCGGCTCGCTGGGCATCGGCTTCGCCATCCCGGCCGACATGGTGCGCGTCGTTCTGCAGTCTGCGCTCACCGGCAGCAAGGTGGTGCGGCGTCCGTGGCTCGGCGCCGACCTCCAGCAGGTGACACCTGATATCGCCGATGGGCTCGATGTCGCCCGGCCGACCGGCGCGCTCGTGCAGAATGTGCTCCCGGATAGCCCCGCGTCGAAGGCCGGGCTTCGGGCGGGTGACCTCATTATCGCGGTCGCCGGCCAGGAAGTCGGCGATCCCGACGCTTTCGGCTACCGCTTCGCCACCCGGCCGCTGGGCGGCGCCGTCGAGTTGGGAATCATCCGACAGGGCAAGCCGGTGACGCTCAGGGTGATGCTGGAGACCGCGCCCGAGACCGTGCCGCGCGAGGAGATCACTCTTGCCGGGCGCTCGCCGCTGACCGGGGCGACGGTGGTCAATCTCTCCCCGGCCGTGGTCGAGGAGATGCGCACGGTGGATGCCAGCAAGGGGGTGGTGATCACGGCAGTCGCAGAAGGCTCCCTCGCCGAGCGCACCAGCTTCCGGCCAGGCGACATCCTGCTCGAGGTGAACGGCGTGCCGATCACCCGCACCGCCGACCTCGCGCGCGCGACGGCGACACCGGCGCGGATGTGGCGGATCACGCTGCAGCGCGGCGGCCGCACGCTCTCGGCCGTGCTGCCGGGCTGAGGCGATCTTGTCCGACCTCTTCACCAGTGCCGGGCTCGAAGGCGCCGCGCCGCGCCCGCTGGCCGACCGGTTGCGCCCGCAACGCCTCGCCGAGGTGGTCGGACAGGAGCACCTGACCGGCCCGGACGGCATCCTCACCCGCATGATCGACAGCCGCTCGCTCGGCTCGCTGATCTTCTGGGGGCCGCCCGGCACCGGCAAGACCACGGTGGCGCGGCTGCTGGCGCACGAGACGGACCTGCATTTTGAGCAGGTCTCGGCCATCTTCACCGGCGTCGCCGAGCTCAAGAAGGTGTTCGAGGCCGCGCGGGGGCGCCGTGCGGTGGGGCGCGGCACGCTGCTCTTCGTCGACGAGATCCACCGCTTCAACAAGGCGCAGCAGGACAGCTTCCTGCCCGTCATGGAGGACGGCACCGTCACGCTGATCGGCGCGACGACGGAGAACCCGTCCTTCGAGCTCAACGCAGCGTTGCTCTCCCGTGCCCGCGTTCTGACCTTCCGCTCGCTGGACGACGACGCCATCGGCCGGCTGCTGTCGCGTGCCGAGGAACTGGAGGGCAAGCCGCTGCCGCTCGATGAGGAGGCGCGCGCGGTGCTGGTGCGCCTCGCCGATGGCGATGGGCGCGCCTCGCTCACGCTGGCCGAGGAAGCCTGGCGCGCCGCCCGGCCGGGCGAGGTGTTCGATGGCGCGAAGCTGCAGGAGATCGTGCAGCGCCGGGCGCCGATCTACGACAAGAGCGAGGACGGCCACTACAACCTCATCTCCGCCCTGCACAAGTCGATCCGTGGCTCCGACCCCGACGCGGCGCTGTACTGGCTGGCGCGGATGATCGACGCCGGCGAGAATCCGCTGTTCCTTGCCCGCCGGCTGGTGCGCATGGCGTCCGAGGACATCGGCAATGCCGACCCGCAGGCGCTCGTCGTCGCCAGCGCGGCCAAGGACGCCTACGATTTTCTCGGAACGCCCGAGGGCGAACTCGCCCTCGCGCAGGCCGCGGTCTATCTGGCAACGGCACCCAAGTCGAACGCCGTATACACCGCCTGGAAGCAGGCGCTGCGCGTCGCCAAGGAAGGCGGCTCGCTGGTGCCGCCAAGGCATATCCTCAACGCGCCGACCCGCCTGATGAAGCAGGAGGGCTACGGCGTGGGTTACGACTACGACCACGACGCGCCGGACGCCTTCTCTGGGCAGGATTATTTCCCGGAGAAGCTCGGGCGCCAGCATTTCTACGAACCGGTGGAGCGCGGCTTCGAGCGGGAAATCCGCAAGCGGCTGGAATATTGGGCGCGGCTGAGAGCGGAGCGCCAACAGGGCAAATAGGCGAGGGCAGGGCAGTGAACGCGATCGTGCTGGTTTTCATCGGGGCCGGCATCGGCGGCGTCCTGCGTTACGCCTCCTATGAGGCGGCGATGCGCGTGTTCGGCATGCACTTTCCGTCCGGTACCTTCGTCGTCAACGTGGTCGGCTCCTTCGTCATCGGCTGCATTGCCGGCTGGATGGCGATGAAGGGCGGTGCGTCATGGACGACGCCGGCCCGGCTGTTCGTGATGGCCGGCATATTGGGCGGCTTCACCACCTTCTCCTCCTTCTCGCTGGATACGGCGATGCTGGTGCACCGCGGAGAGGTGGGCCTTGCCGCCCTCTATGTCGGCGGCTCGGTGGCGCTTTCGCTCACCGCCGTGTTCGGCGGCCTCGCGCTGGTGCGCGCCGTCGCGTGAACTGGCCGAATGACTTGGCCTCAATCCTCGGCTATCTGCTGGGTTGAGGAGATTTGAAATGGCCGTCGAGACACGCCGCGTCGATCGGGATGAGGAGGGCATGCGCCTGGACCGCTGGTTCAAGACGCATTTTCCCGAACTTTCCTTCGGCCATCTGCAGAAGCTGCTGCGCTCCGGCCAGGTGCGGGTCGATGGCGGTCGGGTGAAGACCAATACGCGTCTCTCTTCCGGCCAGAGCGTGCGCATCCCGCCGCTGGAGGAGAAGCCGCAGCTCTCCGCCGCCGACCACATCGAGGCGGAGGAAGCGATAGCGCGCGGCGAGGCTCCGCCGCGCCCGCCACGGAACGGGGAGGGCGCCCGCCGATCCGATCTTGCTGCCCCGGCGGTGAAGCGCGCCAGTGTCGACGACAAGGACGCCGCCGCGCTCAAGGCGATGACGTTGTTCGAGGACCGCGACGTGCTGGTGCTGAACAAGCCCTACGGCCTCGCCGTGCAGGGCGGCTCCGGCACCTACCGCCATGTCGACGGCATGCTGGAGGCGCTGCGTGGCGACGATGGCCAGAAGCCGCGCCTCGTCCACCGCATCGACAAGGACACGTCGGGCATCCTGCTGGTTGCCAAGAGTCGGCTTGCGGCCTCGACGCTGGCCAAGACCTTTCGCTCGCGCTCGGCCCGCAAGGTTTACTGGGCTCTGGTGCCCGGCGTGCCGCGCCCGGCACAGGGGCGCATCTCCACCTATCTCGCCAAGGACGAGGCGGCAGAGCGCATGCGGGTCGCCCGCCACGGCGACGACGAGGCCAGCCACGCCATCTCCTATTACGCGGTTGTCGACCATGCGGCGCAGAAATTGTCCTGGCTGTCGATGAAGCCGGTGACGGGACGCACCCACCAGCTGCGCGCCCATGCGGCGCATATCGGCCATCCCATCGTCGGCGACCCGAAATATTTCAACGTCGAGAACTGGCCGCTGCCGGGCGGGCTGCAGAACCGGCTGCATCTGCTGGCGCGCCGGCTGGTCATCCCGCACCCGAGGGCCGACAAGCTGATAGATGTCTCCGCGCCGTTGCCGCCGCACATGCAGCAGAGCTGGAACGTGCTCGGCTTCGACACCTCGCATTACGACCCGATCGTCGACGCGCCGGAGAGCTGACCGGGCTTTAGAGGGCCTGGTGTGGCGCCGGCGTGACGGCGTGGCGCGGGCGGATCGGCTATGCAGACGCCAACATCTGCTTCTCAGGGATTCGATATGCCCAACCTCGCGCGCCGCGTCCTTCTCGCCGTGGCGCTGTGCACGCTCATGGCTGCACCGGCGCTGGCCATGCCCCAGGACTGTACCGGCAAGCTCGGCACCTCGCGGGTGCTGGAGGTCGACCCGGTGGGGCTGCAGGTCGGCACCAAGCATTTCCCCCAGACGCTCGACCTCGCCGACAAGGAGGTCGTGCTGACCTTCGATGACGGCCCGCATCCCGGCACGACGCCGGCGGTGCTGAAGGCACTGGCGCGCGAATGTGTGCACGCGACCTTCTTCACCATCGGCCGGAATGCCGCAGCCCATCCGGACCTCGTGCGCCTCATCCTCGCCGAAGGCCACACGCTCGGCCATCACAGCATGACCCATCCGATGACGCTGGCCGACATTCCCTATGACAAGGCGGTTACGGAGATCGAGAAGGGGTTTCGCGCCGACGAGAAGGCCGCCTATGGCAGCGCTGGCGTACGTCCGCGCGTGGCGTTTTTCCGGTTTCCCGGCTTCGGTTCCACGCCCGAGTTGCTCGACTATCTGAAGCAGCGGGGCATCGGCGTGTTCGGTGCCGACTTCTGGGCCGGCGACTGGAACCCGATGACGCCCGAGGAACAGCTGCATCTGGTGATGGCGCGGCTGGAACATGAGCATCGCGGCATCATCCTGTTCCACGACACTCGCGACCAGACGGCGAGGATGCTGCCGCTCTTCCTCGCGGCGCTGCGGGAGAAGGGCTACCGCGTGGTGCACGTCGTACCGCCGCCGGTGCAGACGGCAGCGGCGCCGCATTAGGCGAGACAGGCCTGAAACGACAACGGCGACCCGAAGGTCGCCGTTCGCTGGGATCGTATGGTTCCGATCCGAATTATGGTGCGGTCGAGAGGACTCGAACCTCCACGGTGTTACCCACTGCCACCTCAAGGCAGCGCGTCTACCAATTCCGCCACGACCGCATCACCGCACGCGGCCACTGAGCGGGGCCGGCGCGAGCGGGGGATCGTCTAACAGATCGAATGGGGCTCCACAAGGCCTGCCGCCGCTCCGGCAGGGCTGTACACAGCTCCGCCGAGAACGCATGGCGCGGGCGCTGCTATAGGCAGGCGACAGCGGGCCGCACGATGATTATGTATCGGCCATGAACGACGCGCCGATCCTTGCTGCCATCGCCCGTGACGAGCTGTCACCGCTGCTGCTGCCGCAGCCGGCCAGCCGGCCGGTGCGCTGGCGCGTGAGCGCACATCCGGTCGCCTATCCCGATGCACTCGCCGAGATGGACAGGCTCGCCGAGGAGATCGCCGCCGGGCGCGAAGACGAACTCGTCTGGCTGCTCGAGCATCCCCCGCTCTACACTGCCGGCACCAGCGCGCGGCCTGAGGATCTCGTCGAGCCCGGCCGGTTCCCGATCTTCGAGACGGGACGGGGCGGACAGTTCACCTATCACGGCCCTGGCCAGCGCGTGGCCTATGTGATGCTGGACCTGAAGCGCCGGGCTCCGGACCTGCGCCGCTACGTCGCCGCGCTGGAGGAATGGCTCATCCGCTCGCTCGCCGCCTTCAACGTGCGCGGCGAGCGGCGCGAGGACCGCGTCGGCGTCTGGGTACGCCATCGCACCAAGGCCGGGGAGGGTGAGGACAAGATCGCCGCCATCGGCATCCGCGTCCGGCGCTGGGTGACGATGCATGGCATCTCGCTCAATGTGGAGCCCGACCTGTCGCACTTCGCGGGCATCGTTCCCTGTGGAGTGCGCGAGCACGGCGTCACTAGTCTCGTCGAACTCGGCCTGCCGGTGACGATGGAGGATGTCGACCTGGCTTTGCGCAGCGAGTTCGAGGCGGTGTTCGGCCCCACCGTGGTCACGCCGGACGAAGCTTAGGCGGTCGGCCGCACGTCGAAGCCGGGTCCGGCCTCACTCTCCTGCACGTCTTCCTCGCTGAACGCGACTTCGGTGACGCGTGCCGCCGGTGGTCCGCTCCGGCTGGCCTCGATGAGATCATGTAGAGTTTCGGCCGGGGCAAGGATCAGCGCCTCGACGCTGCCGTCGCGCCGGTTGCGCACCCAGCCCGTCAGCCGACGCCGTTCGGCCTCCGCCGCGAACCAGGCGCGATAGCCGACGCTCTGGACGCGGCCGCGTATGAGAAGGCGGGTGGCGAGCTTCGAACTCATGACCTTGCCCTTTGGCGGTGCCTTGTCGCAGAGGTGGATTCGAGACGCAAAGCGGCGAACCGAACGCGTCGGCTCCGCATTGTCCTTCGCCGACGCTTCTTTAAGAACAATTCCGCTAGAAGCAACATGGGCTTCCCGAGGTGGGGAGCCATCGCCTTTTCCGCCAGAACCTTCCGCTGGAGCGAGGCATGCGCGAAGAGACCGATCTCGCCGCCCTGCCGCGCGGCCCGGAACACGACGCGGACCCGACGGAGACGCCCGGTTTCGTCGAGGCGGCGCTGGGCGCGATCGAATCGCGCGACGTCGATGCGCTGCGGGCCCTCGTCGCCGACCTGCACGAGAGCGATCTTGCGCGCCTGCTGGAAGCCCTGCCGCCAGCGGATCGGCCGCAGCTCATCGAGCTGCTCGGCAGCGACTTCGACTTCACCGCGCTCACGGAGCTCGACGAGACCGTCCGTGTGCAAATCCTCGAGGAGCTGCCGACGCAGACCGTCGTGGAGGGCGTGCGCGAGCTCGAATCCGACGATGCGGTCTATATCCTCGAAGACCTCGACGACGCCGACAAGCAGGAGATCCTCGCCCATCTGCCGATCCCGGAGCGGGCGGCGCTGCAGCGCAGCCTCGACTATCCGGAGGAGAGCGCTGGCCGGCGCATGCAGACCGAGTTCATCGCTCTGCCGCCGTTCTGGACCGTCGGCCAGACGCTGGACTATGTCGGCGAAACCGAAGGCCTGCCGGAGACTTTCTTCGAGGTCTTCGTCGTCGATCCGACCTATCGGCTCACCGGCTCGGTGCCGCTCGACCGGCTACTGCGCACCAAGCGCGGGGTGAAGCTCGGCGAGGTGGTCACGCCCGACCGCCACGTCGTCAACGCCACCGACGACCAGGAAGACGTCGCGCGCGTCTTCGAGCGCTACAACCTCATCTCTTCGCCCGTGGTGGACGACGCCGGCCGCCTGGTCGGCGTACTGACCATCGACGACATTGTCGACGTCATCCAGGAGGAGGCTGATGAGGACCTGAAGGCGCTGGGCGGCGTCGCGGGCGACGAGGAGCTGTCCGACAGCTTCTGGTACATCGCCAGAAGCCGCTTCTCCTGGCTGCTGCTCAACCTTATCGCCGCCAACCTCGCTTCCTTCGTCATCTCGCTGTTCGAGGGCGAGCTGGAGCGCATGGTGGCGCTCGCCGTCCTCATGCCGATCGTCGCCAGCCAAGGGGGCAACGCTGGCACGCAGACGATGACCGTGGCCGTGCGCGCGCTGGCGACGCGCGAATTGCGCGCCAGCAATGCACGACGGGTGGTGGCCCGCGAGCTGCTGGTCGGCCTGTTCAACGGCGTGGTGTTCGCGGTGATCATGGCGGTCGTCGTCTTCGCCCGTTTCGGCATTGCCGATCTCGGCTTCGTCATCGCCCTTGCGATGATCATCAATCTGCTGGCGGCTGCGTTCGGGGGTATTATGATCCCGTTGACGCTGGATCGACTTAAGGTGGATCCAGCCGTATCGTCGGGGCCTTTCGTCACCACCGTGACCGACGTCGTGGGCTTCTTCGCCTTTCTCGGTATCGCTTCGCTGTGGTTTTGAACTTCGTCGACAAAGTTTGTATTCATTGAGTGCCCACCACGTCGAGCAGCATCAAAAACATAAATTGGATTGATCGTGGCGAGTCGGAGGAGCGGATGAGGGCGCCAGAGGGCGGCCGTCCGGGGCTCCAGTCCCGGGGCGAGCCGGTGTCCGAGGCAATTCCGATTGCCGTGACGCCGCGACGGCGCTTACGAGCCGGCGACGGCATGATCCTCGCGGTGGCGCTCGTCATCGTGGCGGCGGTGGTGGTGATGGGGGCGTTCTCGCTGGTCGCCGCCGAGCGGATCGACGTGGCTTCGCGCGATCGCTGGAACCGGCTGGTGCTGGATTCGCTGCAACGCCGTGCGGCCTTCCTCGAACGCGACCTCTCCAGCTTTGCCCATTGGGACGAGTCGGTGCTGCGCACCGCCTATTTTCTCGACGTGGAATGGGTCCACGAGAATTTCGGCCGCTGGCTTTACGAGACCCAGCGCCATGACCGCTCCTATATCGTGCTGGAGAGCGGCCCAGCCTATGCGTCCATAGACGGCGTCTCCTTCCAGGTGCCGCAGGCGCCCTTCGACGAGGCGGCGATCACCCCGCTGGTGCGCGGCGTCGAGGCTGCCTATCGCGACCAGACGTCCGCAATGCAGGCAGCCGGCTCCTCCGCCGAGCCGCGTGGCCGTGAGAACCCGCCAGTGTTCCGTGCCGGCTACATGCGGGTCGAGGGACGCCCGGCGCTGGTCGGCGCCATCAGCATCACGCCGGACTACGGACGGGTCGTCTCGCCCTCGCGGGTGCCACCGGTCGCGGTAACGGTGCTGTTTCTCGACCGCAGCTTCCTCGGCGATCTGGTCGGTGAGCTGCACATGACCGAGCCGCTGATCTCGGACACGCCGCCACCGCCCGACCGGCAGGGCATACCCATTCCCTTCCACGACCCGCAGACGCCGCCGGCCTGGCTTAGCTGGGTGCCGGAGAATCCCGGCAGCGCGCTGCTTGCTGCACTGCTGCCGGCCCTGGTCGGCACCGCTGCCCTGCTGCTGATGGTCGCCGCCATCGTGCTCTGGTACGCGCGTCGGGCAGCGCAGGAATTGTCGGAGAGCGAGGCGCTCGCCTCGCGCCTTGCCTATACCGACCCGCTCTGCGGCCTCGCCAATCGCACCATGCTGATGCGCACCCTCGGCGAGAGACTGCAGCGCGTGGGCAGCGGCGAGCGGCTGGCGATCCTGTTCCTCGATCTCGACGGCTTCAAGGATATCAACGACACGCTCGGCCACCATGTCGGCGACCTGCTTCTGGCCGAGATCGGTAACCGCCTCAAGCGGCTGCCATTTTCCAGCTTGCTGGCCTCGCGCTTCGGCGGCGACGAATTCGTCATACTGGTCGCGGTGGCGAACGAGCGCGAGGACATCGAGGCGGCTGGCAGCGCCATATTGGACGCGGTGCGCCAGCCGGCGCCGATCGCGGGTCAGACGCTGACGGTGAGCGGCTCCATCGGCTGCACAGTCGCACCCGATCACGGCGTCGATGCCATCGAGCTGATCCGCCTCGCGGACATCGCGGTCTATCGGGCGAAGGCGGAGGGGCGCGGCAACGTCCAAATCTTCGCCCCGCGCATGGAGCGCGAGGTGATGCGGCGGCGCGACCTCGAACTGGAGCTCCAGCGTGCCCTCGCCGAAGGCGAGCTCGCCGTCTACTACCAGCCGCAATTCGCCATAGACGGCGAGGCGGTTATCGGCTTCGAGGCGCTGGTGCGCTGGGTGCATCCGACCCAGGGGCTCATCTCGCCAGGAGAGTTCATCCCCATCGCCGAGCAGACCGGGCTGATCACCGAGCTCGACATGTGGGTGCTGCGCAATGCCTGCGCGCAGGCGCGTGGCTGGGGCTCGGTCAAGCTGGCGGTGAACCTGTCGCCGGTCGACTTCCGCACGCGCGACCTCGAAGCGCAGGTGAAGCGCATTCTGGAGGAGACCGGTTTCCCGCCCGAGCGGCTGGAGATCGAGATAACCGAGAACCTCTTGTTCGGCAACCAGCCGGAGGCCTTCGCCTCGCTCGCCGCGCTGCGCCGCATGGGCATCCGCATCGCGCTCGACGATTTCGGCAGCGGCTATTCCTCGCTCGGCTATATCCGCCGCTTCCGCGTCGACACCATCAAGATCGACCGCGGCTTCACCCAGAATATCGGCCAGAGCGACGATGCGGCGGCGATCATCGACTGCGTGGTGCGGCTGGCGCGGGCGCTGGCGATCACCGTCACCGCCGAGGGCGTGGAGACACGCGAGCAGCTGCGTTACCTGCAATTGGTCGGCTGCCACCATGTGCAGGGCTACCTTCTGGCCGGGCCTGTGCCCGTGTCCAGCATCGAGCGCTATCTGGAGCGCGCCACGCCCGCCGCCTCGGCCTCGCGCGCGGCTATCTAGCGAGTCGGCATGTTCTTCACGCTCTCGAAACTCGCCTGGGCGGTCGCCGCACCTTCGACCTTCCTCACTTTGCTGGCGGTGGCCGGTCTTGTGCTGCTGCCGTGGTTCCGGCGGCTAGGCACGGTGCTGACGGTTCTCGGCGGCGTCGGACTTCTCGTCGCCGGTCTCAGCCCGATCGGGCGGATGCTCATGGTTCCGCTGGAGAACCGCTTTCCCGCCTATGTCGACGAAGGGTCGCCGGTCGACGGCGTGATCGTGCTCGGCGGGGCCGAACTCGCCGGCATCACGGCCGCGCGCGGCCAGTCCTCCTTCCAGGAGGCCGGCGAGCGCATGCTGGCGATGGGCGAGCTGGCGCGGCGCTACCCCGGCGCGCGCATCGTCTTCGCCGGCGGCAGCAGCAACCTGGTCGAGGCCTCGCCGATGCAGGAGGCCGACGTCGTTCGCCTGGCGCTGCCGCAGATCGGCGTCGATCCGGCACGGGTGGAGTTCGAGCGCTATTCCCGCAACACGGCAGAGAACGCCCGGCTCGCCCGCGAGCTCGTCAAACCGCAGCCGGATCAGCGCTGGCTGCTCGTCACCTCAGCCTTTCACATGCCGCGCGCCATCGGCTGCTTCCGCGCGGCGGGGTTTCCGGTCATCCCTTATCCGGTCGACTACCGTACCATCGGCCGGCCGGAGCTTTTCCGTCTCTTCGGCACGGTGGCGGACGGTCTGAGTTTCGTCGATCTCGCCACCCGCGAATGGATGGGGCTCGTCGCCTATTATCTTGCAGGGCGTACCGACGCGCTCTTCCCGGCGCCGGATCAGCCGCCCGGCGGCAGTCCGAGCCGGTAGACGCCGCGAAAGTCAGCCGGGTCGACCGGCTTGCCCTTTCGGTAGATGACGAGCCGCCCGGACTGGGCCAGCCGCACGGCGGCGCGACGGACCAGCGGCAGCAGGTTCTGCCAGTCGGCATTGCTCGCCAGCGCCCGGGCGGCTTCTTCCGGCGCGATCGTCTTCGGTGCGTCGGGGCGGCCGGCGAGGGCGAGGATGGCTGCCTCAGCGGCCTCTTCGGAAGGGTAAACGGGTTTGTCATTCATCATCAAGCAGCCATCGCGAGTCCGAACCGACCTGGCGGTTGGTCATGACGAAGAAGATCGCCAACGTCGCCGCCATCAGCGCCCAGCCGTTGATGTACCAGCCGAGATAGGCGATGGCGAAGAAGAAGGCGCGCTGGCCACGGTTGAAATGCCGGCCGGCGAGGGTGGCCATGCGCGCCAGCTTGACGGCATGCGCCTGCGCCCGCGGCGTCGTCGCCTCGTCAGGCGGTGGCGTCGAGCCGAGCAGTATGGTGGTGTAGTTGAACAGCCGGTAGGCCCAGGCGAACTTGAAGAAGGCGTTGGCGAAGATCAGCGTCAGGCCGAGCGTCTTCAATTCCCAGCTCGACCGGTTGGGCTCGACAAAGGGCAGGTCGAGGAAGATCGCCATCACCGCGTCGGTCGATTGCAGGATGGCGAGCGAAGCGCCGATGGCGAGCAGGGAGGTGGAGGCGAAGAAGGCCGTGCCGTTCTGCAGTGCAGCGACGATCTGGGCATCCACGATGCGGTTCTCGCGCGCCAGCATGCGCTGCATCCACTCGTGGCGGTACTTGTCCATGCGTCGGTTGAGAGTGCGTCCCTCCGCCCAGCCGCCTTCCATCAACAGATGATAGGCGACCCAGGCGGCGACGAAGGCGGCGAAGGCCGTGGCATCGACATAAGTGAAGCCGAGCATGATCTTAGGCAAATTCCCTCATTTTTTGCTTTGACGCACTAGGTGAACCGAAAGCTGCTGCCTTGGAAGCGGCTCGCGAGAGCCAGGAGCATGACTGCGCATTGCCGACGCTGCGTCATGCGTCTGGATCGGGGCTGATTTGCAGTGAATGATCACCATTTCGCGATTGCGAAGTCGATAACGTTTTATTAAATATCAGTCAGACCGCTCGCATGGCGCGAATCATCGGCGCACGCGACGCGGCAGTGAGATGTTCCGAGGATTACCATGAATTCGGTTCCCGAGCGCTCCTGTTGGGGAGTCGCGCGTTGGGCTGTTGCCGCCTTCCTGGCCGGCGTCGCCCTGGTCTATCTGTTCGGCGGTTTTCAGGCGGCTCAGATCGTCGCCAGTTGACGGCAGCTGCGCCTGGCGGTGGTCGGAAAGACCGCCCCGCACATTCCATGACGGCTCGGCCCGCAAGGCCGGGCCGTTTCCATTTTCGGCCTCGGGATCGGCCCGATTGCGATCACCCGGATTAATGGTCGCCATCACGCGCATGCGTTTGCGCGCCGGCCGCTTCTGGCGGAATCTTGGCGTCCATCCACGGGGAGACGCACGATGGCGCTGAAGCTCATCATCGGCAACAAGAACTACTCGTCATGGTCGCTGCGTCCATGGCTCGCGATGACCGCGCTCGGCATCCCCTTCGAGGAGATCCTGGTGCCGCTCGACGCGCCGGACTTCAAGGACCGTGTCCGCGCGCATTCGCCCGCCGGCAAGGTGCCGGTGCTGATCGACGGCGAGGCGGTGGTGTGGGAATCGATCGCTATATTGGAGCATCTGGCCGAGCGGTTCCCTGAAAAGAACGTCTGGCCGAGCGAGCCGGTGGCCCGCGCCCATGCCCGTTCGCTGGCGACCGAGATGCATGGTGGCTTCGGTGCGCTGCGCAGCGTGGCACCCATGAACCTCTGGCGGCCGGTGGAGCCGCGCACCCTGCCGGAGGCGGCACTCAAGGACGTGCGCGTCCTTGTCCGGCGCTGGGGCGAGGCGCGCCGGCGCTTCGGCGAGGGTGGCGACTTCCTGTTCGGTGCATTCTCCGGCGCCGACGCCATGTATGCCCCGGTGGCGACACGCATCCGCACCTATGCGATCGAGGTCGACGAGGTCGCGGCCGCCTATGTCGAGGCGATCCACGCCCACCCCGCCTTCGTCGCCTGGAAGGAAGAGGGGCTGAAGGAAACCGGGGTATTGCCGGAGGACGAGGTCGACTGGCCGACGGTCAAGCGCGTATAGAGGGCGGGAGAACTATCGCGAGCCTGCCCATGCCTCTGCACCTCATCAAGCTCTGCGTCGGCGCCGAGTCCATCGAGGACCTGGAAGAGTGGATCGCGGAGAACCTTGCGGACAAGGCGGCGCGTGGCGAGCCGGTGGAGCAGTTCCACACCACCCGCATGGTGCCGACCCGTACCGAGGAACTGCTGGGCGGCGGCTCGCTCTACTGGGTCATCAAGGGCGAGGTGGCCTGCCGGCAGGTGCTGACCGGCATCCGCCCCTTCGTCGACGAGGACGGCATACGCCGCTGCCGGCTGATGCTGGAGCCGGTGGTGTACCGGGTGATACCGCGCCCGAGCCGACCGTTCCAGGGCTGGCGCTACCTTCCCGCCAAGGATGCGCCGCCGGACCTCGACGCGGTCGGCGATGCGCCGCTGCTGCCCGAGACGCTCCGCCGCGAACTGCGCTCGCTCGGCCTGCTCTGAGCTTTGAGGGAACCCGAGACGCCTCTTTCCGCGTTGTCCCTGCGTGAGACAGCGTGAAAGGGAGGCGCTCATGGTGCAGGATTCGGATGATCACCGCGTCGTCGAGCACGGCGAGGTTGTGGTGAAGGCGAATACCGAGGAGCGCCAGGCCGTCGAGGTGAAGCCGATGCGCTATGTGCTCGGCATCGGGCTGGCGCTGGTCATCATCGGCTTTGCGATCAGCTATATGAGCTTCACCTGATGCCGGATGTCAGTCCGGCACGGCGAGGTTGTCGATGAGACGGGTGGCGCCGATCCGCGCCGCGACCAGCAGCCGGATCGGCCCCTGTTCGCGCGAGGCAACTGGAGCCAGCGTCTCGGCGTGCCGCGCCTCGAGATAGTCCAGCTGGAAACCGGCCGCTGTCACCGTCCGCCGCGCTGCATCGACGGCGGAGAGCACGTTTCCGCCATAGGCGATGGCAGCTGCCGCGCCGCTCAGCGCGCGGTGCAGCTCCGGGGCGGCGGCGCGATCCTCCGGGCTCAGATAGACATTCCGCGAGGAGAGGGCGAGGCCGTCGCTCTCGCGCACGGTCGGTACGCCGACAATGCGCACCGGAATGTCGAGGTCGCGCGCCATGCGGGTGACGACCTGGAGCTGTTGGTAGTCCTTCTCGCCGAACATCGCGACATCCGGTGCCGCCTGGAGCAGCAGCTTGGCGACCACCGTGGCGACGCCGGCGAAATGGGTGGGGCGGAAATCCGTCTCCAGCCCGAGCGCCGGGCCGGTGAGCGAGATGGTGGTGGAAAAACCCTCCGGGTACATCTCCGCCGCGTCTGGCACGAAGGCGAGGTCGACGCCGGCCGCATCCGCCTTGTCGAGATCGGCTTCCAGCGTGCGCGGATAGCGGGAGAGGTCCTCGGTCGGGGCGAACTGCGTCGGGTTGACGAAGATCGAGACGACGATGCGCTCGGCGTGCGACCGCGCGGCTCTCATGAGCGCCACATGGCCGGCATGCAGAGCGCCCATGGTCGGCACCAGCGCCACGCGCTCGCCCGCCGCTCGCCATGCCTTCACCTGCTCGCGCAGCTCCGAAACGGTGTGGACGGTGCGAATGGTGCGGGCGGTGCTCATGGTGGCAGGTCCGTTGCGTCGGGGCGCGGAAGCTAGCAGAGCGAGAAGGGGGGTCAACGGGTCAACCTTGCGGGAGGATGCTGTTCCCGCCGCGCCATCCCGCTACACTCGCGCCGAATCCGAGCTGCGTACCGTCCGATGGCCATCGAGAAGACCAAGTCCAACGCGCCCACTGCCCAATCCGAAGGCGTCGCCGCCTTCCTCAAGGAGCTGGAGGCGCGCGCGCCGCTGACCGCCGAGCGGCGCGGGCGGCTGATCTTCGCGCTCGACGCCACGATGAGCCGGCAGCCGACCTGGGACCTCGCCTGCGCCCTGCAGGCGGAGATGTTCGAGGAAGCCGGCAGGATCGGCGGGCTCGATATCCAGCTCGTCTATTACCGTGGCCTCGGCGAATGCCGCGCCTCGCCCTGGATGGCGGATGCGAACAAGCTCGGCGCGCTGATGGCGCGCATCGACTGCCGGGGAGGGCGCACGCAGATAGGCCGGGTGCTGGGTCACGCGGCCTCGCAGGCGGAAAAGGGTCCGGTCGGCGCGGTGGTCTTCGTCGGCGACGCGATGGAGGAGCCGATCGACGCACTCTGCGCCGAGGCCGGGCCGCTGGCGCTGCGCGGCGTGCCGGTGTTCATGTTCCAGGAGGGACACGATCCCACGGTCGAACGCGCCTTCCGCGAGATCGCCCGGCTGACACGTGGCGCCTATTGCCGCTTCGACGCCGGTGCCGCCGCCGAGCTGCGGGCGCTGCTGCGGGCGGCCGCGAGCTACGCCGCCGGCGGCGCCAAGGCGCTCGCCGCACTGGCGGATGCCTCTCCTGGTGCCCGTCGGCTCATCGCGGCCATGCGGGACACGCGGTAAGGACGACGCACGATGATCAACCTCGTCATCGGCGCTGCCATCGTCGCGCTGATCTATTACGGCCTGAAGGCCTTCGGCCGTGCCGATGCCAAGGCGCTGGCGACGCTCGGCCGTCGGGCCGGCGGCGGCGCGCTGCTGCTCCTCGCCGCTTTTCTCGGTGCTCGCGGCCATATCGAGACCGCGCTGCCGCTCGGCATATTCGGCCTGTCGCTGATCGGCTGGGACATAAGGGGCGCCATGCCCTGGTCGCGCGGCAGCGCCAGCCCGGGCCGGACCTCGAAGGTGCGCACCGCCGCGCTCGACATGATGCTCGACCATGACAGCGGCCGGCTGACGGGCAAGGTGACGAGCGGGCCTCTTGCGGGCGCCGCGCTGGATGCGCTCGACGTGCCGACGCTGGCGCGTCTGGCGCTGGACGTCGACGTGGAGAGCCGGCAGCTACTCGAAGCTTATCTTGACCGCCGGTCGCCCGGCTGGCGTGAGAACGCTCAGGGCGACACGGGTGGGCGGCGCGCTGACCCGCCGCGCCGCGGCGCGATGACGGAAGAGGAGGCCTACCAGATCCTGGGGCTTCAGCCGGGGTCGGGGACGGACGAGATCCGAAAAGCTCACCGATCCCTTATGAAGAAACTCCATCCCGACCAGGGCGGGTCGAACTATCTCGCCGCCCGGGTGAACGAAGCCAAGGATATCCTGCTCGACGGGCATTGAGGCCTCCCCGTCAATTCCGGAAGACCATGCAGCCGAAATCGCTGCGCTTCAGCGCCTGGCAAGCCTTGCGGGCAGCAGATTCCGCGTCGAAGCCGGCGAAGCGGGCGCGAACGATCTTAGTCGAGCCCTTGGTCGCCGCTTCCGTGTACGGATCGGCCTTGGACAGGGGGGCGCCGACCTTCTGCTGGGCCTTGGCGATCTGGGCGCGGGCGTCGGCCTCGCTGCCATAGGCGCCGATCTGGATGGCCCAGCCGCCCGAACGGGGCGCGGCAGACTGGTCGGCGCTCTCGGCTTCCTGGCGCGGAATCTCGGTGGCGCCGGCGCTGGCGAGCTGGACCGGCTTGATCGCCTGCTGGGCGGGAGCGGCCTGCACGGCGCTCTGCGCGTTCTTGGCAGCGCCGGAGACTTGGCCGTTGGTGAAGGAGAGCGTGCCGAGGATGCCCGGCTGGTTGCTGAAGGCGGCGGTTGGCGCGGCCGGGCGGCCGATAGCGACAGTCTTGACCGCGACCGGGACGATGGGGGCGGCGGAGCCGACCGGCGGCGCGTCGGCAGCGACCTGCGCCGGACGGGCTGGCGCGGGAGCCGGGGCAGGGATGGAGGCGGTGGTCTCCTGGTCCATCTCCCCAGCGGCCGAGGCCATGGCGAGGCGCGGATTGGCCGAGGGAACGGGGATCGTCGCTGGCTTGCGCGCCACTTCCTGGGCGACCGCAGGTGCGGCGACAGGCGTCGGGGTGGGCTCGGCCGCGGCGAGGGCGACCGGGGTGACGACATCATCATCCGCGGCGCCGGAGGGAACGGAATCCATCCGCGCGACCTGCTGGCGGCCGGCATAGGACTTTGGCATGGCGTCGCTGAGCAGCGCGACCATGCGGTTGTCGCGCGAGGCGGCACTGGCGCCGCCCATCACCACGCCGATGACGTAGCGGCCGTTCTGCTTGACGCTGGTCAGCAGGTTGAAGCCGGAGGCATTGGTGTAGCCGGTCTTGATGCCGTCGACGCCGTTGATGCGGCCGAACATACGGTTGTGGTTGCGGATCGCCTGGCCGCGATACATGAAGCTGCGGGTCTCGAAATAGGCGTAGTATTTCGGGAACCGCTCCTGGATGGCGCGACCGAGAGTGGCGAGGTCGCGCGCGGTGGTCACCTGCTGCGGGTTGGGCAGGCCGTTCGGGTTGCGGAAAGTGGTCCGCGACATGCCGAGCTGGCGGGCGCGGCGGGTCATCAGCGCGGCGAAGGTCGAGGCGTCGCCCGAAATATTCTCCGCCACCACCACGGCGACGTCGTTGGCCGAGCGGGTGATCAGCGCCTGGATGGCATCCTCGACCACGATGGTCGAGCCCGGCTTCACGCCGAGCTTGGAGGGCTGCTGGCTGGCGGCATAGGCGGAGACGCGCAGCGGCGTGTTGAGGCGCATCTTGCCCGCCTGCAACTGCTCGAACAGCAGATAGAGCGTCATCACCTTGGTGACGGAAGCGGGATGACGCAGCGCGTCGGCGTTCTGCTCGTGCAGGATGCGACCGGTATTGGCGTCGATGATGATGTCGGAGTAGCCGCGGTGCCAGTCGCCGCTCGCCACGGTTCGCGTGACGGCGGCCTTGTTGCGCGCGGTGCGCTTCTTCTTTTTCGAGGCGGCTTCCGCCACCCCGGCTCCCACGAGGGAGATCGCCAAGACCGCTACGGCGACACGCATGAGAGACGTGCCGACAATCCCCGGAACTCGCATGTACCCTGTCCCGCTACTCAATTCCGGCCGCCGCCGGAACCCCACTCGTCCGCCAAAATCCCGGGCCCTGCAGCGGTTCTGTTGCCGTTGCGAAGGGGCCGACCGTTAAGGAACTCTGCCGAACCATCACTTCCCAAACCTTAAAAAGGGTGCGGTTACAGAGTCGTAAAGATGCGTGATGAACCCTGTGGATGTGGCGAGAAGATGAGCGCAGGGTGGGGAAGCGTAGAATGCATTATATTGCACTGCACAATTTCGCTTGACGATGATTGGTGCGGTGCATTAGCAATAAAGCAGGGAGAGAGCTTTCCCGGGCGGGCGCGAGCGGTTGGAGCGCGGCGCGCGTGGCAACACCACAAGGAGTTGGCTCATGCTGCAGAACATCGATGATATCCAGAAGCTCGGTAAGGACAATCTGGACCTCGCCATGAAGAGCTTCGGTACCGTTTCGAAGGGCGTCCAGGCGATCGCCGTCGAAGTTGCCGACTATTCCAAGAAGTCGTTCGAGGAAGGCACCGCGACCGCCGAGAAGCTGTTCGGCGCCAAGACCCTCGATAAGGCGGTCGAGATCCAGTCCGAGTATTTCAAGCACGCTTACGAGGGCTTCGTCGCCCAGGCGACCAAGATGGGTGAACTCTACGCCGATCTCGCCAAGGAGACCTACAAGCCGTATGAGAGCTTGATCGGGAAGATCCCGACCGGCAAGTGAGCGCTCATTAGCGGCGGCCGTCCGGCCGGGCGACTGCGCCAGAGATTTTCGGAAGGCCCGGCAACGTTGCCGGGCCTTTTTCGTTGCCTGTTCGGCCGCGCACGGTCTTTGCCCCTTCGCGCAAGGCATCCGGGCCGGCTCGTGAAAATGTCACCGGATTGCGACGGTCCTGTCGCAATGCGGCTCTGGCGCCGCCGGGGAGGCGTACATATTATAGCTACGAGCCGGTGAGCCGGTCGGGGAAGGTCCAGCCTGAATGTCCGAGTACGTCACGTCCCAGTTCCGCGAAGCGATGATGGCCGACGAGGAGCGTCGGCGGCGCGGGGACAACGCGCCCGGAACGGCGGTGATCACGCGTACCAAGCCGCAGGTGAAGCGGCCGAGCCTCTACCGGGTGCTCCTGCTCAACGACGACTACACGCCAATGGAGTTCGTCGTGCACGTGCTGGAGCATTTCTTCACCAAGAACCGGGAGGAAGCCACCCAGATCATGCTGCATGTGCATCAGCATGGCGTGGGGGAGTGTGGCGTCTATACCTACGAGGTGGCCGAGACCAAGGTCACGCAGGTCATGGACTTCGCGCGCAAGCACCAGCATCCTTTGCAGTGCGTCATGGAGAAGAAGTGACGCCCCGCGACGGCTAAATGAAGAGGTCCTGATGCCAACCTTCTCCCGCAGCCTCGAGCAGTCGCTTCACCGGGCCCTTGCGCTCGCCAATGAGCGCCACCACGAATATGCGACGCTTGAGCACCTGCTGCTGTCTCTGGTCGACGACCAGGACTCGGCGGCGGTGATGCGCGCGTGCAATGTCGACCTTGAGAAGCTGCGGCGGAACCTGGTCGAATATATCGACACCGAACTCGACAACCTGGTCCAGGACGGCGGCGAGGATTCCAAGCCGACCGCCGGCTTCCAGCGCGTGATCCAGCGCGCAGTCATCCACGTCCAATCCTCCGGCCGCGAAGAAGTGACCGGCGCCAATGTGCTCGTGGCGATTTTCGCCGAGCGCGAGAGCCATGCGGCCTATTTCCTGCAAGAGCAGGACATGACCCGCTACGACGCGGTCAACTACATCAGCCACGGCATCGCCAAGCGCGCCGGCATGTCGGAGAGCCGCCCCGTGCGCGGAGCCGAAGAGGAGACGGAGACGAAGACCGGGGAGGATTCCAAGAAGAAGGCCGATGCGCTCGATGCCTACTGCGTGAACCTCAACAAGAAGGCGCGCGAAGGTAAGATCGACCCGCTGATCGGCCGCGACGGCGAGATCCAGCGCACCATCCAGGTGCTCTGCCGCCGTTCGAAGAACAACCCGCTCTTCGTCGGCGACCCCGGCGTGGGCAAGACCGCCATCGCCGAGGGCCTGGCGCGCCGCATCGTCAACGGCGAGGTGCCGGACGTGTTGCGCAAGGCCACCGTCTTCTCGCTCGACATGGGCGCGCTTCTCGCTGGCACGCGCTATCGCGGCGACTTCGAGGAGCGCCTCAAGCAGGTGGTGAAGGAGATCGAGGCCTATCCCGACGCCATCATGTTCATCGACGAGATCCACACAGTGATCGGGGCCGGCGCCACCTCCGGCGGCGCGATGGACGCTTCCAACCTGCTGAAGCCCGCGCTCGCCTCCGGGACTTTGCGCTGCATCGGCTCGACCACCTACAAGGAGTACCGTCAGTACTTCGAGAAGGACCGGGCGCTGGTCCGCCGCTTCCAGAAGATCGACGTGCCGGAGCCGACCGTGCCCGACGCGATCGAGATCCTGAAGGGGCTGAAGCCCTACTTCGAGGATTATCACCGGCTGCGCTACACCAACGACGCCATCAAGGCGGCGGTGGAACTCTCCGCGCGCTACATCCACGACCGTAAGCTGCCCGACAAGGCGATCGACATTATCGACGAGTCGGGTGCGGCGCAGATGCTGCTCCCCGAGGGCCGGCGCAAGAAGACCATCGGCGTCAAGGAGATCGAGGCGACGGTCGCCACCATCGCCCGCATCCCGCCCAAAACCGTCTCGAAGGACGACACCGAGATCCTCGCCGGGCTGGAGACCACGCTCAAGCGCGTCGTCTACGGTCAGGACAAGGCGATCGAGGCGCTCGCCTCGGCGATCAAGCTCGCCCGCGCGGGCCTGCGCGAGCCGGAGAAGCCGATCGGCTCCTACCTGTTCTCGGGCCCGACGGGCGTGGGCAAGACCGAGGTGGCCAAGCAACTCGCTTCCTCGCTCGGCGTCGAGCTGCTGCGCTTCGACATGTCCGAGTACATGGAGCGGCACACCATCTCGCGGCTGATCGGCGCGCCTCCCGGCTATGTCGGCTTCGACCAGGGAGGACTGCTCACTGACGGCATCGACCAGCATCCGCACTGCGTGCTGTTGCTGGACGAGATCGAGAAGGCGCATCCCGACCTGTTCAACATCCTGCTGCAGGTGATGGACCACGGAAAGCTGACCGACCACAACGGCAAGCAGGTCGATTTCCGCAACGTCATCCTGATCATGACGACGAATGCGGGCGCCGCCGACCTGACGAAATCGGCCTTCGGCTTCACCCGCTCGAAGCGCGAGGGCGACGACGTGGAGGCGATCAACCGTCTGTTCGCGCCGGAGTTCCGCAACCGCCTCGACGCGATCATCCCCTTCGCCCACCTCACCAACGAGATCATCGCGCTGGTGGTGGAGAAGTTCGTCCTGCAGCTGGAGGCGCAGCTCGCCGACCGCAATGTCACCATCGAGCTCACCGACGAGGCGAGCGCGTGGCTGGTGGAGCGCGGCTACGACCAGCAGATGGGAGCGCGGCCGATGGGCCGGGTGATCCAGGAGCACATCAAGAAGCCGCTGGCCGACGAGGTGCTGTTCGGCAAGCTGCGCTCGGGCGGGCATGTCCGCGTCATCGTCAAGACGGACGAGGATGGCGAGACCACGCTCGGCTTCGAGTTCCCGGAAGGGCCGATCACGCCCAAGCCCGAGAAGATCGCGCCGGCTAAGGCCAAGCGTGCGACGCGCCGCAAGCCGGCAGCGCCGAAGGCCAAGAAGGCCCCCGGCACCGGCAGCCGCGCCAAGCCGACCGGCTCGCGGGTGCCAAAGGTGCCGCTGGTCAAGGCCTGACGCGCCTTCGTCTCTGAAGATTGCGACCGCCCGCGGGGAGACCTGCGGGCGGTTTGCTTTTAAGGCACCTCCCGAGACGGATTGATGGAGCACCCTCATCCTGAGGTGCCCGGCCAGCGGCCGGACCTCGAAGGATGCTCGTGCGAGTGCACCCAGCGGACCATCCTTCGGGGCTCGCTCCGCTCGCACCTCAGGATGAAGGCGTGGGTTGGATAATGTTACGGGGCGTTGCGTCGCCGGACACGCCGCCTCATGCCAGCCATGCACAGTCGGGAGCAGGTTCGGCTTGACCGGACGCGCGGCAATGTCGATGAACGATGGGCATCGAGTCCATCATTATGCATGCAATCCCCGATCCGCCCGTGTCCGTCCCGGTCCGCCCGGCGCAGTGTTTTGCGCGCGGTCTGCTGGGGGCGCTTTCCGTGCCGGGATTCGTGCTGGTGGCGACTTTCGTCGGCTTTGGCGGGCTACTTCACGACCTCAGTTTCCCGCTCGGCGCCGGGCTGCTCTCGACGCTGCTGATCTGGGCGCTGCCGGCACAGGTGATCCTGATCGGCGGGCTCGCCGCGGGCGCCTCGCTGCCGGCACTGGCGGTGGCCGTCTGCCTGTCGGGCGTGCGGCTGCTGCCGATGGTGGTGTCGCTCATGCCGTTGATGCGCGGCCCGCGCCCGCGCCTTTCCACCGAGCTCTTCTGCGCCCATTTCGTCGCCGTGACTCTCTGGGTCGAAGGCTTCCGCCTGCTGCCCAAGGTATCCCCTGAGGGACGCCCCGCCTATGCCTGCGGGCTGGGGAGCGGGCTGATCGCGCTGAGCATGGCCGGCACGGCGATCGGCTTCTATCTCACCCATACGCTGCCGGGGCCGTTCGCCATTGCCTTGCTGCTCCTGACCCCGATTTCCTTCACCATCCTCCTGGTGCGCAACGCCCGCGAGCCGGTGGACTGGCTCGCCATCGTGCTCGGCGCGGGGATATCGCCTCTGGCGGTAAACGCGCCGGGCGGGCTGGACCTGTTCTGGGCCGGCGTGGGAGGGGGCACGCTCGCCTTCCTCATCGCCCGCCATATGCCGAGGCGGCGGGCATGAACTTCTATTCCACCGAGCTCGGCGCCATGCTGGTCGTGGTCCTCGTCGGCTTCCTGCCGAACGAGCTTTGGCGGGTGCTCGGCGTGCTGTTCGGCCGGCGCATCGACGAGAACAGCGTCTGGATGCAGTGGGTGAGGGCGGTGGCCACCGCGCTGCTCGCTGCCGTCGTCGCCCGGCTCCTGCTGGTGCCGAGCGGCGCGCTGGTGACGCTGCCGCTCTGGCTGCGCATCGGCGCGGTGGCGAGCGGCATTGCCGGCTTCCTCCTCCTGCGCCGCTCGGTTCTCGCCGGTGTGCTCACCGCCGAGGCGGTGCTGATCCTCGGCGGCTGGTGGCTGGGCGTCTGAGATCAGTTCTCCAGCGCCGCCTTCAGCCTCGCGGCGTTCTCCGCCAGCACCTCGGGCGCTTCCATCTTCGATTGCGGCGGCAGCAGGTCGACGCCCTCGAAGCGCGGGATGACGTGGACGTGCAGGTGGAACACCACCTGGCCGCCGGCCGTCTCGTTGAACTGGTGGACGCTGATGCCGTCGGCGTCGAACGCCTTCACTTGCGCCCTGGCGATGCGCTGGGCGACCTGCGCCACATAGGCGAGGTCGTCGGGGGCGACGTCGAGCAGGTTTCGCGCGGCGGCCTTCGGGATCACCAACGCGTGGCCCGTCGAGCGCGGCATGATGTCGAGGAAGGCGAGCGCCCGGTCGTCCTCATAGACGCGGTGGGCGGGCAGTTCGCCGCGCAGGATCTTCGCGAAGATATTGCCGGGATCGTAGGCCATGCGTCTCTCCCTCTCGCCTGTGGCCCGACCTGATGGCAAGCCGCGCGGCGCCGGTCAAGGCTCGTCGCGCGCCTCGGCTTGGGCGTGGCGGAACGGCGCATGCTCGGCCAGCTCCTCGCCGGCCTCGGCCACATAGGCCCGCTCGCGCTCGAGATAATGCGCCACCGCCGCACGGAACTGCGGATCGGCGATGTAATGCGCCGAGCGGGTGGTGACCGGCATATAGCCGCGCGCCAGCTTATGCTCGCCCTGCGCGCCGGCCTCGACGGTGGAGAGGCCGCGGGTGATCGCGAAGTCGACGGCCTGGTGGTAGCAGACCTCGAAATGCAGGAAGGGGTGGTGCTCGATCGCGCCCCAGTGGCGGCCGTAGAGCGTGTCGCCGCCGATGAAGTTGATGGCGCCGGCGATCCAGCGGCCGGCGCGCTTCGCCATCACCAGCAGCACCTTGTCGGCCATGCGTTCGCCGATGAGCGAATAGAACTCGCGCGTCAGATAGGGTCGTCCCCATTTGCGCGAGCCGGTCTCCATGTAGAAATCGAAGAAGGCGTCCCAGACGTCCTCGGTGAGGTCCTTGCCGGTCAGCTGGTGGATGGTGATGCCGTCCTCCAGCGCCTCGCGCCGCTCGCGCCTGATCTGCTTGCGCTTGCGCGAGGCGAGTTCGCCGAGGAAGGCGTCGAAGTCGTCATAGCCGCGATTGTGCCAGTGGAACTGCTGGTCGGTGCGAGGGAGGAAGCCTTCCTCCTCCAGCACGGCGGCGTCGGCATCCTCGAGGAAGGTGGCATGGATGGAGGAGACCTTGCGCATGCCGGCCAGCGTCACGAGACCCTCGGCGAGTGCCGTGCGGGCGGTGTCGGACAGGGGACCCGGCGCGGCGAGCAGGCGCGGGCCGGTCGCCGGGGTGAAGGGCACCGAGACCTGGAGCTTGGGGTAGTAGCGCCCGCCGGCGCGCTCATAGGCCTCGGCCCAGCCGCCGTCGAAGACATATTCGCCCTTGGAATGGGACTTGAGATAGGCCGGGCAGGCGCCGATCACCGTGCCGTCCGGCGCCTCCAGCACGAGGTGCTGCGGTAGCCAGCCGGTGGCGGGCGCGGCCGAGCCGGACTCTTCCAGCGCCGCGAGGAATTCGTGACTGACGAAGGGGTTGTAGGGGCGCCGCTCAGCCGCCGCAGCTATGGAGTGAGGCGCTGGTTGAATCTCTTCATGTGTCTCGTCTTCTATGCGAATCAATTGGTTACAGGAAGATGTTAATTTGATGTGCGAGGGCGACGGGTTGGCGCAGCCGTTCCAGGCATCGGGCGAAAGCGCAGTGATGTCGCTCTCGACGCGGAGGCTGAACGTGTCGTCAGACATGGGTGTGATGGAGGCTTTCGGCACGAGGGATTTGACGAAGGCGCCCGGTTACTTTGCGCGCCTTGCCCCGGCGATGGAAGTCCGTTCACGACAACGGGAACGGGGCTTCGGCCACCCCCTTCAGGGCAGAAAGCCCTCAAAGATCATCTGGTCCGCGTGCCGCGCGGCGATGGCGCGATCCTCGGCGGTGCGCACGGTCCAGGTCAGCACCGGAAGATGCAAGGCGCGGCGGGCGAGGGAGACCGGCGCCGAGGGCAGCTCCTTGACATAGTGGGCGATGAAATCCGGCCTTGTGCGCGGGAAATGCAGCAGGTTGCCGTAGGCGAACTTCCTCGCCGGCGGGAGCATGTCCCATTCCGGGTCGTCGTAGCGGTGCTCCATGGTGATGCCACGCGGGAGGTGCGGCGCCAGATGGCGCACGGCGGCGACGAGATCGGGATCGAAGGACATAAGCGCCGCCGGGCCGTCATAGGCGGCGAGGATGTCGGCGGCGCGGGCGGCGACGGCCGTGTCGCCGTCGAACTGGCTCTTCAACTCGACGACCAGCGGGACGCGGCCGGCGACGCGCGCCAGCAATTCGGCGAGCGTCATCATCCGGTCGGCGGTGCCGCGCATCTCGATCGCCTTGAGCTGCGCGCGGCTGAGCGCCTTGGCAGGGCCGGCGGCGAGGGTGAGGCGCTCCAGCGTGTCGTCATGGAACACCATCGCCTCGCCGTCCGACGAAAGCTGGATGTCGACCTCGATGGCGTAGGCGCGGGCGATGGCAGCATCTACCGCCGAGGCCGTGTTCTCGATGACGCCCCGCGAGACATCGTGCAGCGCGCGATGCGCCACCGGCCGGGCGGTGAGCCAATCGGGGGCGTTCATGATCAGGCGAATTCGATGACGGCCTCGACCTCGACGCTGACATTGAAGGGCAGGGCGGCGACGCCCACCGCCGAGCGGGCGTGGCGGCCCGCATCGCCGAACACCTCGACGAACAGGTCGGAGGCGCCGTTCACCACCTTGGGGTGATCGGAGAAGTCCGGCGCGGAGTTGACGAAGCCGACCAGCTTGACCACCCGCTTCACCCGGTCGAGGTCGCCCAGCGCCGACTTGATCTGCGCGATCACGTTGATGGCGCACTGGCGCGCGGCGGCGCGGCCGGCCTCGACATCGGCCTCGGAGCTGAGCTTGCCGGTCATCATCTGGCCGTTGGCGACGGAGATCTGGCCGGAGATCCACAGGAGGTTGCCGCTGACGACGGTAGGCACGTAGTTCGCTGCCGGCGCAGTGGCGGCGGGGACGACAATGCCGAGCGAGGCGAGCTTCGCCTCAACCGTTCCTGACATGGCTTTCTCCTGCTATCGTTGTGCGCGTGCGCCGGCGGGGAGCCGACGTGCAATTGCCATTTTCTGTCGGCGATGTTTGGCCGATCAAACTGTCATCCGCAAGCCGCGTCGAGCTGCCGAGGAGCCTTTTGCCTATGCGTTTCGCTTACCCCGTCCGCGCCGCCGCGGCCCTTTCGCTGCTCGGCGGCTCTGCCCTGCCGGCGGCGGCGATCCAGCTGACGCCGCACCGCGCCACCTATGCCGTCTCGCTCGACGCCTCCAAGCCCGGCAACCGGGTCAACGGCGCCGAGGGGCAGATCACCTATGAGCTGCGCGGCAACCCGTGCGCCGGCTATTCTGTCCAGCTTCGCCAGAGCACCGACCTCGCCACCGAGGGCGGGCGGCTCAACAGCGCGGTGACCACTGCGACCTGGGAGGACGGCGACGGCAACGCCTACCGCTTCCGCGTCACCAACGCGCTGAACGGCGAGGCGCCGGACGAGGCGGATGGCGTCGCCGAGCGCAAGGATGGCAAGCTGGTGGTGCAGGCGACCAAGCCCGAGGCGGGCACGGTGCAGCTCGGGACCGGCGTGCTGCTGCCGACCCAGCACGTGCTCAAGCTGATCACCAGCGCCGAGCAGGGAGAATCCGTGCTCGAGGCGCCGGTGTTCGACGGCTCGCCGGACGCGCGCAAGGTCTATGACACGCTCTCCATCATCGGCAAGGGCGTGAGCGACGCGAAGGGGCTGGAAGAGGCCGCGACCAAGGGCGACCTCGCCGGGCGCATGCGCTTTCCGGTGACGATCAGCTATTACGAGCGCGGCGGCGACAGCCAGACGCCGGATTACATCATCAGCTTCGACATGTTCGACAACGGGGTGAGCCGGAACCTCAAGCTCGACTATGGCGAGTTCGCGCTGCGCGGCACGCTCACCGCCTACGAGGCGCTGCCGAAGGAGGAGTGCGCGAAGTAGTGCTCTCCGCCGCTTCCTGCGCCGCGGCGTCGGGCACGTTGCGGTGCGGTTGTTCGGCGCCGCGCCGGCGCGGCGCGTCGAGCGCGATGCCGCGGTCGATGATCTCCTTGCCGAAGCGGGCGCGCAGGCTGTCGGTGGCGAGTTCGGCCAAGCCGCGTTTGGTGGCCCGCGCGTCGACGAGGTCGGCCGGATCGGCCAGCGTCGGGTCGGCGAGTTCCGAAACGCCGACGCCGATGAGGCGGAAGCGGCGCCCGTCCGTCTCCTTCGCCAGCAATTCCCGGGCATGCTCGAAGATGCGGTGGGCGAGACGCGTCGGGTCTTCCAGCGAGCGGGCGCGGGTGATCAGCTTGAAATCGGCGGTCTTCAGCTTCAGTGTCACCGTGCGGCCGGCATAGTTCCCTGCTTTCAACCGATCCGAGAGTTTTCGCGTCAGCCGGTAGAGCTCCTGCTCCAGCGCGCGGAAATCGCTGATGTCGACGTCGAAGGTGGTCTCGGTGGAGACGCTCTTGGTCTCGCGCTCGGGATTCACCGGCCGCGAGTCGATGCCGCGCGCGAGACGCCACAGCCGCAGCCCCTCATTGCCGAAGCGCCGGGCGAGCGTCGCCTCGTCCGCCGCCTGCAGGTCGGCGATCAGGCGGAAGCCCTCGCGGGCGAGGCGCTCCTGCGTCGCTTTTCCCACGCCCCAGATGGTGGCGACGCTGCGGGAGGCGAGGAAGTCCACCGCCTCGGCAGCGCCGATTACCGCGAAGCCGCGCGGCTTGTCGAGCTCGGAGGCGATCTTGGCGAGGAACTTGTTCGGCGCCAACCCGATGGAGATGGTCACGCCGATCTCGCTCTCGATCGAGCGGGCGAGGCGGGCGAGCGCGCGGGCCGGGCTCTCGCCATGCAGGCGCTCGGTGCCGGCGAGGTCGAGGAATGCCTCGTCGATGGAGAGCGGTTCGACGAGGGGGGTGAGAGCCAGCATGCGCTCGCGGATCTGCCGGCCGACCACGACGTATTTCGCCATGTTCGGCTTCACCACGACGGCGTCGGGGCAGAGCGCCAGCGCCTTGAACATCGGCATGGCCGAGCGCACGCCGTTGACGCGGGCGAGGTAGCAGGCGGTGGAGACCACGCCGCGCTTGCCGCCGCCGACGATGACGGGAACGTCGCGCAGCTTCGGGTCGTCGCGCTTCTCCACCGCGGCGTAGAAGGCGTCGCAGTCGATATGGGCGATGTGGAGCTGCTCGAGCTCGGCGTGGCGGGCGAGGCGCGGGCTGCCGCAATGCCGGCAGCGCGGTGCGTCGTCCGCCTCGCACAGGCAGTCGCGGCAGAAGCCCGGCAGCGCCATGGCGCGTCCCTCGGTTCCCGGCCCTACTCTTCGCCTATGTCGGCGTGGGCCAGTATCTCGCGCGCGGCAACCACATGGCCGGGCTCGATCTCCGCCTCGTCCGCATAGGCGACGAGCAGGTCCTGCCGGTTGATCATGTAGTCGAGCAGCGCCACATGGAAGGCGCTCGAGCCGATGGCCCCGCGCAGATCGGCAGGCGACAGGCCGCTTTCCGCCAGGAAGGGGCCGATGCGCTCGGGATCGACGGCGAGATAGGAAAGGGCGCCGAGGCTGACCTCGCGCGCGGCCTGCTGGGTCGAGAGGGGTTTGGAGCTTCTCATTTCCGGTTCCGTAAGGAATGCATGCTTAAAGCTAACCTATCGACGGGCGGACGCATGCACGATTCCGTCATGATCCGCGGTCGCTTAATCCGTCGCCGAATCCGTCGGCGTCGAGTCGAGGATCCGTCACCAGATGTCCAAGACCGTCCTGATCGTCGAGGACAACGAGCTCAACATGAAGCTCTTCAACGATCTGCTCGAAGCGCACGGCTATAGCACGGTGGGCACGCGCAGCGGCGTGGAGGCGATGGATCTGGCGCGCCGGCACCGGCCCGACCTGATCCTGATGGACATCCAGCTTCCCGAGGTTTCCGGCCTCGACGTGACCCGCGCGCTAAAGGCCGATCCGGAATTGAAGGCGATCCCCGTCATCGCCGTGACCGCCTTCGCCATGAAGGGCGACGAGGAGCGGATTCGCGAAGGCGGCTGCGAGGCCTATCTGTCGAAGCCGATCTCGGTGTCGAAGTTCCTCGAGACGGTGCGCCAGTTCCTGCCTGCGGCCTGAAGGCCACGCCGGTGGCGATTCGCAGCCAGGCCGCCCGTACCCCGTTGCTTTCCCGGTCGGTTGGGGTAGCTTTCCCGACCTATCCGCTTGCCCTGCGGAATGCTCGGGTCCGCCGCATCTCCTGGGCCCGCAGGTCTGGTCGGCGGGCGATGGCTCGGAAGGCCTCTCCGTCCCATCGCCCGCCGATTCCAGAGTAGCTCTCTGTTTCCCTGATAACCGTCATCATGAGGTGCCGCCGAAAGGCGGCCTCGAAGGAGGGGCGTCCTGGCGCGCTGCAAGGACCATCCTTCGAGGCTCGCTGCCTCGCACCTCAGGATGACGGTGAGCGGGGCAGTCCCGCAGCCAACAAAAAAGGCGCCTCGCGGCGCCTTTCGCATGCCGGGCGTGAGCCCGTATGGCGTCAGATCACTTGATCTTGCCTTCGCGGAACTCGACGTGCTTCTTGGCGACCGGGTCGTACTTCTTGACGACCAGCTTGTCGGTCATGGTGCGCGAGTTCTTCTTGGTCACGTAGAAGAAGCCGGTGTCGGCGCTCGACACGAGCTTGATCTTGATGGTCGTAGCCTTGGCCATGGCCGGTCTCCTGGAGGCGTTCGGACGCAGCCGGGCCACGCCGAAGAAATAAGGTTCGCGCGGCGCGAACGCCGCTCGTTGGGCGTCCGTATCAGGGATCGGCGCCCAAAAGTCAAGGAAGGGCGCCAGGAAAAGGGGCGCCAAAAGGCACTTCCGAAGGTGTTCAGCGCTCGCGCCTTATCTGCCCCGCGACAACCAGCACATAGACCAGCAGGAAGGCGCCGATGGTCCAGGCGAAGCCGTCCGGGTCGAACATCTGCATGCCGCCGCCGACCGCGGTCGGGCCGACGATCAGGCCGATGGAATAGAGCATGACGAAGGCGGCATTGGCGGTGGCGAGCGCGGCGCCGTCGAATCGAGCGCCGAGCAGGGCGAGCCCGACCGTGTAGAGGCCGGCGGTGATGCCGGTGGTGAGGAACACGACGATCCACATCGACCAGCCGTCGATCGGCAGATAGGGAATCAACAGGGCGCCGACGACGCCGATGACACTGCAGGCGAGCAGCATCCGCCGCCGGTCGAGCCGGTCGCTGAGGAGGCCGAGGGGGAGCTGCAGCCCGACATTGCCGAGCTCGGCGACGGTGAGCAGGATCGCCGCCTGGTTCTCCTCCAGCCCGCGCCGCAGGCCGTAGAGGGGCAGGAAGTTGATCAGTCCGGTCTCCACCGCGCCGAAGACGAAGGCGGCGAGCGTTGCTGCAGGCGCAATGCGCATCAGGCTCCACACCCCGCGCGAGCTCTCCTTCTCGATGGCCGGCGCGCCGGAGGCGCCGATCATCACCGGGATGGCGGCGATGGCGAAGAAGGCGGCGCCGGCGAGATAGGGTGCCCAGCCATGGGTGCCGACGAGGCTGAGGATCGCCGGTCCGCCGGCGAAGCCCATGGAGAGGACGGTGCCGTAGATGCCGATGACAAAGCCGCGCCGGTGGTTGGGCGAGGCGGCGTTGATCCAGAACTCGGAGACGACGAACAGCACGCAGAGCGCCGCGCCGAAGATGAAGCGAAGCAGGAACCACAGCACGAAGGACGGCGTGAGCTTGAAGGCGATCAGGCTCAGCGCCGCGCTGGCGATGGCGGCGAGCAGCAGCGGCCCGGCGCCGACGCGGCGCACGAGGTTGGGCAGGAAAGGTGCGACGATGACGGTGGCGACGCCGCCCACCGCGGTATTGATGCCGATCCAGGTCGAGGGGATGCCGCGGTCGTTCAGCTCGAAGGCGAGCAGCGGGATCGACAAGGCGAGGCCCAGCCCGACCACCGAGATGGCGCCGATGGCGGCGGCGATGGACGCGATATTGACGCCGCGCGGCGCGGCGGGGGCATGCATGACGCTCACCTGACGCAGGGGAGGCGGGCAGCCTCCGGGCCGTTCCGTCTAAACCATGGGCCGTGGAAGTCGAATGACTTTTGCAGATGCGGTCATGACGGATCTCCATGGACGACGTCATGGCCGAACTTGATCCGGCCATCCACTCCTTCGGTCCCGCCGCATGCCCGGTCCAAGGCGTGGATACCCGGGGCAGGCCCGGGGATGACGATGTTTTGTCCGGGAGAGCGATCCCGCCCTCGCTGCGCTCGGCCGGGATGACGGAGGGAGGAGGCTACGCCAGCGAGTCGCGGTACATCTTGCCGCCGCGGGTGAAATAGAACGGCACCGGAAGCCAGGGGCGATTGCCGCCGTCGAGGCGGGTCTCGATCTCCTCGATGATCGCCAGCGTGATGTTCGGCACCTCGGCCTTCTTGGCTTCGGCAATGGTCAGCCACGCCGTCTCCACCAGCTCGGCGTCAGGGCCGACCACGCCTTCCTCGCGATGAGCGATGTCGGCAACGTCGGCCATGAAGAAGCGGGTGTCGAAGCGGCGCGGGCGGCCGGGCGGGGTGATGGCGCGGGCAACGAAGGTCAGCGCCTCGAGATTGGGGAACACGCCGGCCGCGCCGAAGGCCGCCCAGCCCTCGGGTAGCCCTTCCGGCACGCCGGCCTCGCGGGTGCCGAGCAGGAGGCCGGTCTCCTCGCAGGTCTCGCGGATGGCGGTGAGCGCCAGCGCGCGGGCGCGGGCCGGGCTCGGCCGGGTGACGCGGGTGAGCAGGCGCCGCTCGCTCTCGGCGTCGAGCGTGCCGTAGACCGGCATGCGGCGGTCCTGTGCGTCCACCCGACCGCCGGGGAAGACGAACTTGCCCGGCATGAACTTCAGCTTCGGGTTGCGCCGGCCGAACAGGAGGCGCGGCGTGCGCTTCGAGCGGTCGACGAGGACGAGCGTGGCGGCGTCGGCGGGGCGGACGGTCGGATGGCGGGCATCGCGGTCCACGCCGAGGAAGCGGGCGGAGACGTCGGTGGGGCTCATGCTGTTCGGAAGGCTCAGGCGGGCGGACGGGAGGAGGAGGGCACGAGCGCGGCATCCGGCCGGCGGCTCGGCGGGACGGGATCGTATTCCTCGTCGGTGGGGTCGAAGCCGTGCATGCGCACCGCCCATTGGAAGCCGATGAGCGCCCCCTTCACCGGTGGCAGCAGCACCAGCGAAAGGAGGACGGTCAGCGGCAGCCAGACGACGAGGTGGATCCACAGCGCCGGGTGCAGCGCCATCTCCACCGCCAGAAGCAGCGGTACGACGATATGGCCGACGATGGTGATGACCATATAGGGCGGAGCGTCGTCGGCGCGGTGGTGCCACAGCTCCTGGCCGCAGTTCGGGCAGTGCTCGTTCACCTTCAGATAGGCGCTGTAGAGCGCACCCTTGCCGCAGGCGGGGCAACGGCAACTGAAGCCGTTGCGCAACGCCTGGCCGATCGGTCGGTCCGATTGGAATTCCATTCTCTCGCGCCTCCAAGGCACTGTCAGCGTTCGCTGCCTATCTGCGTTTGCCGCGCGCGGCGGGGCGGCGGGAGCGCTCCTCCGGCCGCCGGTAGCGGCCACGGCCGGGTCCGCGCGGGCCGCGCTTCTCACCCTTCACATAGTGTCCCTCGGATATAAGCTCAAATCGCAGCGCGCCAGCCACCGGCGCCGCTTCGACGAGCTTCACTTCGACGCGGTCGCCGAGCCGGTGCATCTCGCCGGTCTGGTCACCGATCAGCGCGTGGCGGCCTTCGTCGTAGCGATAATAGTCCATGCCGAGTGTCACGGCGGGGATGAAGCCGTCGGCGCCGGTGTCGTCGAGGGTGACGAAAAGCCCCGCCTTGGTGACGCCGCCGATGCGGCCCTTGAAGGTAGCGCCGATCTGCTCGGCCATGTGGTGGGCGATCAGCCGGTCAATGGTCTCGCGCTCGGCCGCCATGGCGCGGCGCTCGCTCGCCGAGATGCGGGCAGCGACCTCGGCGAGCTGCTCGGGCGTGGTCGCTTCCGGCAGGCCGTCACGGCCGAAATCGAGGCCGCGGATCAGCGCGCGATGCACGATGAGGTCGGCATAGCGGCGGATCGGCGAGGTGAAATGCGCGTAGCGGCGCAGGTTGAGGCCGAAATGGCCGTAATTCTCGTTGGCATATTCCGCCTGCGCCTGGCTGCGCAGGATCACCTGGTTGACCAGCGGCGCCAGCTCGGTGCGGTCGACGCGGGCGAGGATGTCGTTGAACTGCGCCGGCCGCACCGTCTCGGTCTTCGGCAGCTTGATGTCGAGCGTCTGCAGGAATTCGCGCAGGCCCGACATCTTCTCCAGCGAGGGCTGGTCGTGGACGCGGTAGACCAAGGGGACGCGCTTCTCCTCCAGCGTCTCGGCGGCGGCGACATTGGCGAGGATCATGAACTCCTCGATCAGTTTATGCGCGTCGAGCCGCTCGGGAACGATCACCTTGTCGACCGTGCCATTGGGCTTGAGCAGGATCTTGCGCTCCGGCAGGTCGAGCTCCAGTGGGGCGCGGGCGTCGCGCGCCTTCTTCACCACGCGATAGGCGTCCCAGAGCGGGCGCAGCACGCCTTCCATCAGCGGGTCCGTAGTCTCGTCCGGCCGACCGTCGATGGCGCTCTGCGCCTGCGCATAGCCGAGCTTGGCGGCCGAGCGCATCATGATGCGGTGGAAGGAATGCCGTTTCTTGCGTCCGTTGGCGCCGACGATCATGCGCACGGCAAGCGCGGGCCGGTCCTCCAGCGGGCGCAGCGAGCATAGGTCGTTGGAGATGCGCTCGGGCAGCATGGGCACCACGCGGTCTGGGAAATAGACCGAGTTGCCGCGCACCAGCGCCTCGCGGTCGAGCCCGCTGCCCGGCCGCACATAGGCGGCGACGTCGGCAATGGCGACGGTGAGAATGAAGCCGCCGGCATTCTCCGGGTCGGTGTCGGGCGCGGCATGAACCGCGTCGTCATGGTCCTTGGCGTCGGGCGGATCGATGGTGACGAGCGGCAGGTCGCGCCAGTCCTCGCGATGGGCGAGGGTGGCGGGCTTCGCCTCTTCCGCCTCCGCCAGCGCCTCGCGGCGGAACACGCTCGGAATGCCATGGGCATGGATGGCGATGAGGCTGATCGCCTTCTCGGTGGCGATGGAGCCGAGCCGCTCCTTCACCTTGGCGGTCGGCAGGCCATAGGCGTGGTGGCGGACGATCTCGACCGAGACGAGATCGCCTTCCTCGGCACCGCCGGAAAAGTCCGGCGGGATGGCGAGTTCGCGGCCCATATTGCGTTTGTCGACCGGGATGAGCCGCCCACCACCCTGCGCGTCGCGGCGGAAGATGCCCAGCGTCAGCGCACGCGCCTTCTCGATGAGCTTCAGCACGCGGCCGGTGTGGCGGATATGGCCGTCGGCCTCGGGAATTTCTTCGGTCTTCAGCAGCACCCGGTCGCCCATGGCCGGGGCCGGGCCGGCGACGCGGCCGCGGCGGGCGAGGCGCACAAGGATGCGCGGCGCCTCGCCATGCTCCTCGGTGTCCCAGTCGATGGGGGTGGCGATGAGCTCGCCATCCTCGTCGCGGTCAACGATTTCCGCCATGACCACGGCGGGCAGGGCGCCCGGCAGATGCAGTTTCTTGCGCTTGCGGCCGATCAGCCCCTCATCGGCGAGTTCGCGCAGCATCGATTTCAGCGCGATGCGTTCCGTGCCGTCGAGGCGAAAAGCCTTTGAGATATCGCGCTTGCCGACATCGCCGCCATGGGCGGCGATGAACGCCATCAAATCCTCGCGAGTCGGCAGGCCCTTCGGCACTCCTTGGGGCAGCGGCGGTGTGACGGGCTTTCGGGATCTGGGTTTTGTTGGTTTGCGCACGATTCACGATCCGGGGGACGGCAGCCATGACGCTAGCGGCATGCGGGCGCCGCGTCGACCGTCCGCGTCTCCTGCATATCGGCAATGCGTCTGGCGTATTGCTTTTATGCCCTTAGGCGCAGATTTTGCCGCCTCCCGGGGGCGGGACTCACATCTGTTCTGGAAAACGTTACACGATGGACGCCCGTTCGCCGCACGACGTGGCAGCACCGCTCGATCACGCCGAAATTCGTACGATCATCATCGGCGTCATGCTCGCGATGTTCCTGAGCGCGCTTGACCAAACCATCATCGCGACGGCGCTGCCCACCATCGGCTCGCAGTTCGGCGACCTCGAAAGCCTTTCCTGGATCGTCACCGCCTATCTCCTGACCGGCACCGCGGTGACGCCGCTGGTCGGCAAGCTCGCCGACATCCACGGTCCGCGCCCGGTGCTGCTGATCGCCATCGGCCTGTTCCTGATCGGCTCCATTGCCTGCGCGCTGGCGCCGAGCATGATCGGGCTGATCATCGCCCGCGCGGTGCAGGGCATCGGCGGCGGCGGCCTGATCGCGCTCGCCCAGACCATCATCGGCCTTCTGGTCGCCCCGCGCGAGCGCGGTCGCTACCAGGGCTATTTCGCGGTGGTGTTCATCTCCTCCTCGATCGCCGGCCCGATCCTCGGCGGCTTCTTCGCCGAGCACCTGCATTGGTCGCTGATCTTCTGGATCAACGTGCCGCTCGGCATCGGCGCCTGCGTGATGAGCGACCGCGCGCTGCGGCGCCTGCCGGCGCATCACCATCCCCACAGGCTCGACGTGCTCGGCGCGCTGCTGATGTGCGCGGCCACGGTCGCGCTGCTGCTGGCGCTTAGCTGGGGCGGCACGCATTTCGCCTGGATTTCGGCGCCGATCCTGGGGCTGCTCGGCCTCTCGGTGGTGATCTGGGGCGGCTTTGCGCTGCGCATGGCGACCGCCACCGAGCCGCTGCTGCCGACCGTCGTGCTGGCGGATCAGGTGGTGCGTACCGGCGTGCCGGCCGCCGCCTTCGCCATGGGCACGCTGATCGGGCTGTCGATCCAGATGCCGCTCTATCTGGAAGGCGTGCTCGGCCTCACCGCTTCCGAATCCGGGCTCGCGCTGATCCCGCTGATGGGCGGCGTGGTGGTGGGTGCCACCGGCGCGGCAAACGTCATGGCGCGGGTGACGCATTACAAGCGGCTGCCGCTGATCGGCCTCGTCTGCGGCATCGCCTCCATGGTGCTGCTTACCGTGTGGCCCTACGGCCTGCCGGTCGCGGTGGTGGCGCTGGCTACCGGCATTACCGGCATGGGGCTCGGCACCGTGCTGCCGGTGACCACCGTGGCGGTGCAGAACGCCGTGCCGCTGCCGCAGATCGGCATCGCGACGGCGGTGCTGAACTTCTTCCGCTCGCTGTCCGGCGCCATGCTGACCGCCGGCTTTGGCGCCATCGTTATCGGCCTGTCGGGCATCGAGGGCAGCGCGCTGCTGGAGCGGCTGCTGTCCGGTCACGCGCAGGTGGAGCCGCTGGCCGAAGCCTTCCGCTGGGTGTTCGGCGCGGCGGCGGCGGCGCTGGTGCTCTCGCTGGTGATGACACTGGCGATGGAAGAGCGCCCGCTGCGCTCCGGCCACGCCCCGGCGCCGATGCCGGAGTAGGGGGACGGGCGCCCGCGCCCCGCCATTTCTCGTCATCCCGGCCAAGCGCAGCGAGAGCCGGGATCGCATGCCGCTTTAGGCGCTACATTGGAAAACGATCCCGGATCGGCCCCGCGGGCCGTCCGGGATGACGTCTATAATCAGCAGCTTAGCCGCTCTTCTTTGCAGGTGACTTCTTCGCCGCGGCCTTCTTCGGCGCCGCCTTCTTGGCGGGCTTGTCGCCGCTTGCCGTCTTCGCCGCCGCGCGGCGCGCCGGCTTGGCGGGCGCGGAGCCGGCCTTGGCGGTGATCAGCTCGACCGCCTGTTCCAACGTCACGCTCTCCGCCGGCATGCTCTTGGGCAGCGTGGCGTTGACCTTGCCGTGGTTCACATAGGCGCCGAAGCGGCCGGGCCGCACCGTCACCTGCCCGCCGAGAGTGGGATGCTCGCCCAGCTCGCGCCCGCCGACGGCGCCGCGGCCGCGGCCCGGACCCTTGTTCTGCTTGTCGGCGATCAGCGCGACGGCCCGGTTGAGGCCGATGGAGAGCACGTCGTCGCCGGCTTCGAGATTCGCGTAGGTCCGGCCGTGCTGCACATAGGGACCGAAGCGGCCGATGCCGGCGAGGATCGGCTCGCCATTGTCGGGATGGACGCCGATCTCGCGCGGCAGCGAGAGCAAAGCGAGGCCCGTCTCCAGATCCACGTCCGCCGGCGCCAGGCCCTTGGGCAGGCTGGAGCGCTTGGGCTTCTCGCCGTCCTTGGCCTCGCCGAGCTGGAGATAGGCGCCGAAGCGCCCGTCGCGCACGGTGACTTCGAGCCCGCTCACGGGGTCGGTGCCGAGCACGCGGGTGCCGTTCGCCTCTGCCGGGTTGTCGGAATCGCCGTTCTGCACCGCCAGCGGGCGGGTGTACTTGCATTCGGGATAGTTTGAGCAGCCGATGAAGGCGCCGAACTTGCCCACCTTCAGCGACAGCCGCCCGGTGCCGCAGGTCGGGCAGATGCGCGGATCCGAGCCGTCTTCCTTGGGCGGGAAGATATGGGCGGTGAGCATCTCGTCGAGCGCGGAGATGACGTCGGAGACGCGCAGTTCCTTGGTCTCGCCGACGGCGGCGGTGAAGTCGCGCCAGAAGTCGCGCAGCACGTCCTTCCAGGCGAGCTCGCCATTGGAGATGAGGTCGAGCTTCTCCTCGAGGTCCGCGGTGAAGTCGTATTCGACATAGCGGTCGAAGAAGCTCTCGAGGAACGCCGTGACAAGGCGGCCCTTGTCCTCGGGCACGAGGCGGCGCTTATCGAGCTTCACATATTCGCGGTCGCGCAGCACGGCGAGCACGGAGGCATAAGTGGAGGGACGGCCGATGCCGAGCTCCTCCATGCGCTTGACCAGCGAGGCTTCCGAATAGCGCGGCGGCGGCTCGGTGAAGTGCTGGTCGGCCTTGATGCCCTTGTTGGCCAACGCCTCGCCGGTCGACATGGCGGGCAGGCGACGGTTCTCCTCGTCCTCGTCGCCGTCGTCGATGCCCTCGCGGTAGAGGGTGAGGAAGCCGTCGAACTTCACCACCTGGCCGGTGGCGCGCAGCTCCAGCGCGCGGCCGGCAGCCTTGGCGTCGATATCGACGGTGGTGCGCTCCAACTCGGCCGATTCCATCTGGCTGGCGACGGTGCGCAGCCAGATCAACTCGTAGAGCTTCGCCTGCTCGGGCTCGAGATGCCGGGAGACGTCCTTCGGCCGGCGGGAAAGATCGGTCGGGCGGACCGCCTCATGGGCTTCCTGCGCGTTCTTCGCCTTGGCCGTATACTTGCGCGGCGCATTCGGCACGTAGCGGTCGCCATAGTCGCGGCCGATCACCGAGCGCGCCTGCGCCACCGCCTCCGGCGCCATGTCGACGCCGTCGGTACGCATATAGGTGATGAGGCCGACAGTCTCGCCGCCGACGTCGACGCCTTCATAGAGGCGCTGCGCGATACGCATGGTCACGGCCGGGGCGAGGCCGAGCTTGCGGCTGGCTTCCTGCTGCAGCGTCGAGGTGGTGAAGGGCGGGTAGGGGTGGCGCCGGGCGGGCTTGGCCTCGACCGAGCGCACCTTGAAGTCGGCCGATTCCAACGCCTTGCGGAAATCCGTCGCCTCGGCCTCGGTGCCGACGTCCAGCCGGGTGATCTTCTTGCCGTCGGCGCCGACGAGGCGGGCCTCGAAGGTCTCGTTGCGCGGCGTCGCCAACGTCGCGGCGATCGACCAGTACTCGCGCTTGACGAAGGTCTCGATCTCACGCTCGCGGTCGCAGACGAGGCGCAGCGCCACCGACTGCACGCGCCCCGCCGATCGGGCGCCCGGCAGCTTGCGCCACAGCACCGGGGAGAGGGTGAAGCCGACGAGATAGTCCAGCGCGCGGCGGGCGAGATAGGCGTCGACCAGTGCCGCGTCGATGGTGCGCGGGTGCGCCATCGCATCCAGCACCGCCTGCTTGGTGATGGCGTTGAAGACGACGCGCGAGATCGGCTGGTCCTTGAGCGCGCGCTTCTCCTTCAGGATCTCCAGCACATGCCAGGAGATCGCCTCGCCCTCGCGGTCGGGGTCGGTGGCGAGGATGAGGCCGTCGGCACCCTTCACCGCCCGGGCGATGTCGGACAGGCGCTTCTGCGCCTTGGGGTCGATGTCCCAGAGCATATGGAAGTCGTGCTCGGGATCGACGGAGCCGTCCTTGGCGGGGAGATCGCGCACATGGCCATACGAGGCGATGACCTCGTAGCCCGGCCCGAGATATTTGTTGATCGTCTTCGCCTTCGCAGGCGATTCGACGATGACGACCTGCATGCGCCCGCCGTGTCCGTTGAGAGTTGTCCAGCCCGAAGAGCCCGGGAAAATGGGGTAGCCGTACCGGCCTGTCAAATGGGAAGCAGGAGCCATGCCGCCTTTGCCGGAGGCTCCCGAAGGGAGTATTCGCGAAAGCGCAACGGTATCAAGGGCGGGTATGGCCGCGACAGTACGTCATTAAACGGCCGTTCAATCTCGAAATACACCCCTCGATAGAATATGGTCGAATATATGCACGCAGAGGTAGCGTTGCGTCAGGCTCCGGTGTTACCTTTTGCCGAAGCGAGACCAACCTGCAGGCGTGCCTTGACCAACAGCGACCGCGACCCGCCGCCGCGCGACACGGCAAGCTATATCGCCGCCATCGTCGGCGAACTGGCCGGTCTTGCCGCCGGGCCCAGGATGGAAGTGCTGCGCTATCTGCTGGAGATGGCGCGTGACGAGGCGCGCGGCATCGCCCTCGACCATACGCCAGACTCCGACGCCGACCTCAAATGAGCGAGACCGCGCCGCCCGGATGGCGCTCCAGCCGTCCGGCGAGTTCCAGTTCGAGCAGCAGGATCTGAATCTCGCCGACGCTCGCGCCCGACAGCACGACCAGATCGTCGACCGGCAGCGGCACCGGACCGAGCAGGGCGAGCACATGAGTGCGGGCATCCTCGCTCGGCTCCGGCGCGTCCATCGCGTCGGCCTCCTCCTCGACGATGAGCGGAGGCGGGCGGTCGCGCAGTGCCGCCAGCCCCTGCAATATGTCCTCGGCGCCGGTGACGAGCGCCGCGCCGTGCTGGATCAGCGCATTGGTGCCGCTGGCGCGCGGGTCGAGCGGCGAGCCGGGGACGGCGAAGACCTCGCGCCCCTGCTCGGCGGCGAGCCGCGCGGTGATCAGCGAGCCCGAGCGCTCGGCCGCCTCGACCACGACCACGCCGAGCGAAAGGCCAGAGACCAGCCGATTGCGGCGGGGGAAGTCGCGGGCGCGCGGCTCCCAGCCCATCGGCATCTCCGACAGGATGGCGCCTTCGGCCGCGATGGCCTCCATCAGCTTCTCGTTCTCGCGCGGATAGGGCCGGTCGTGGCCACCGGCGATGACGGCGACCGTGCCGGTGGCAAGGCTCGCCTCATGCGCCATGGCGTCGATGCCACGGGCGAGGCCCGAGGCGATGACCCAGCCGGCGGCGCCGAGGCCGCGGGCGATGCGCACGGTCATGGTGCGCCCGGCGCCAGAGGCGTTGCGCGAGCCGACGATGGCGACGGTCGGCCGGACCAGTATCTGCGGCTTGCCGCGCAGGGCGATGAGCGGCGGCGCATCGTCGATCTGCCGCAGCAGTTCGGGATAATCGGGTTCGCCCAGCGCGATGAAGCGCCCGCCCATGCGATCGAGCGCCGCCATCTCCGCCTCCGCCTCGGCGGCAGAGGGGATGCGCGGCGGGATCAGTCCGCCACCGCGGCGGGCGAGGGCGGGCAGCGCGTCCAGCGCCGCCGCCGCGCCACCGAAGCGGTTGACGAGGCTGCGGAACGCGCGCGGGCCGACATTCTCCGTGCGGATCAGGCGGAGCCAGTCGCGGCGTTGTCCCAGATCGAGTTGGACGCCGCGCGGAGCCAATGGTTAGCCCTTCTTGCCGATCTTGCCTTCGGTGCCGGCGAGCAGCCGGCCGATATTGGCGCGGTGCATGAACCAGAGCAGCGCGGTGAGGATCGCCAGCAATAGCCCGGTCGGCGGCGGGACGAGGGCGAAGGCGGCGAGCGTGGTCAGCACACTGGCGACGAGTGCGGCGAGCGAGGAATAGCGGGTGACGAAGGCGACGGTCAGCCAGGCGGCGGCGAAGACCAGAGCCGCCTGCCAGGCGAGCGCCAGCGTCACGCCGAGGAAGGTGGCGACGCCCTTGCCGCCCTTGAAGCCGAGCCAGACCGGGAAGATGTGGCCGAGGAAGGCGCCGAGCGCCGCCGGCAGCAAGCCGTTCTCGCCGATCAGCCAGCCCGCCAGCAGCACGGCGACCGTGCCCTTGAGCATGTCGCCGACGAGCGTGGCGGCGGCCAGCCCCTTGCGCCCGGTGCGCAGCACGTTGGTGGCGCCGATATTGCCCGAGCCTATGGTGCGGATGTCCTGCGTGCCCGCGACGCGGGTCAGGATCAGGCCGAAGGGAATCGAGCCGAGCGCATAGCCGAGAAGCAGCGCGGCATAGCTCGACAGCGGTGGCAGGGACCAGCTCATGTCCGCGACCTTAATGGCTTTTCGCCGGTTGCACAGAGGGCAGGTGGGCCGACGCCCTACACGTATTCATATACCGTGCGGCCGGCAACCAGCGTGCGTACGACGCGGCCCTCGAAGCGGGCCTCGTCGAAAGGCGTGTTGCGGCAGCGCGACTTCAGCGTGGCGGGATCGAGCAGCCAGGCTTCGTCCGGCGCGATGAGCGCGATGTCGGCCGGCTGTCCCGGCCGCAGCGTGCCGGCCGGCAAGCCGAGGATCTCGGCGGGGCGGGTCGACATGGCGCCGATCAGGGTGATGAGATCGAGCGCGCCGTCCTTCACCAGCCGCAGGCCGGCGGCCAGCATGGTCTCCAGCCCGATGGCGCCGAAGGCGGCCTCGGAGAAGGGCAGGCGCTTCACCTCGACGTCCTGCGGATTGTGGTCGGAGACCACGACGTCGATCAGCCCTTCCGCTACCGCCTCGACCAGCGCCACCCGGTCGTCCTCGCCGCGCAGCGGCGGGGCGAGCTTGAAGAAGGTGCGGTAGCCGACGACGTCGCGCTCGTTCAGCGTCAGATGGTTGATCGAGGCCGAGGCCGTGACGTCGAGCCCGTCGCGCTTGGCCCGGCGCAGCACCTCAAGCGATTCGGCGCAGGTGAGCGAGGCGGCGTGGTAACGCCCGCCGGTGATGGCGACGAGGCGCAGGTCACGCTCCAGCACGATGGTCTCGGCCGCCTTCGGCACGCCGGCGAGGCCGAGCCGCGAGGCGAGCTCGCCCTCGTTCATCACGCCCTCGCCCACGAGACTGGCGTCCTCGGTGTGATGGACGATCAGCGCGTCGAAATCGCGGGCATAGGTCAGCGCCCGGCGCAGCACCTGCGCGGAGCGAATGGAGCGCGTGCCATCGGTGAAGGCGACCGCGCCGGCGGCCCCTAGCAGGCCGATCTCCGTCATCTCCCGGCCTTCCAGCCCTTTGGTCAGGGCGGCCATGGGATGGACGTGGACGATGGCGGTGTCGCGCGCCCGGCGCAGGATGAAGTCGACGATGGCGGGGTCGTCGATCACCGGGTCGGTGTCGGGCTGGCAGATGATGGTCGTCACCCCGCCGGCGGCTGCCGCCTGGCTGGCCGAGGCGAGAGTTTCGCGGTGCTCGGCGCCGGGCTCGCCGATGAAGGCGCGCATGTCGACGAGGCCGGGCACGGCGATGAGGCCGCGGCAATCGACGATTTCGGTATCCGGCGACAGGCCGGCCGAGGTCAGGTCACTGGTGACATCTTTTATGACTCCGTCGGCGATGAAGATGTCACCGGTGGTGTCGAGGTCGCGTGACGGATCGAGGATGCGCGCCTTGGCGAGAAGGGTGGGACGAAGGTCAGCCATTGGGAAGATTCCGCGACAGCGCGTCCAGCACGGCCATGCGCACGGCGACGCCCATCTCCACCTGCTCGCGGATGAGCGACTGGGCGCCGTCGGCGACAGCCGAATCGATCTCCACGCCCCGGTTCATCGGGCCGGGATGCATCACCAGCGCGTCCGGCTTGGCGTAGCGCAGCTTGGCCTCGTCGAGGCCCCAGAAGTGGAAATATTCCTTCACCGACGGGACGAAGGAGCCGTTCATGCGCTCGCGCTGCAGGCGCAGCATCATGACGATGTCGACGTCGGCGAGGCCGCGCCGCATGTCGTGATGCACCTGGACGCCGAAGCGCTCGATGTCCTTGGGCAGCAGCGTCGGCGGGGCGACCACGCGAACCTGCGCGCCGAGCGCCTGCAGCAGCAGGATGTTGGAACGGGCGACGCGCGAATGGGCGATGTCGCCGCAGATCGCGACCGTCAGGCCCTGGATGGTTCCCTTGTTGCGGCGGATGGTCAGCGCGTCGAGCAACGCTTGCGTTGGGTGCTCATGCGCACCGTCGCCGGCATTGACCACCGAGCAGTCGACCTTGCGCGCCAGCAGCTCGACGGCGCCGGAGGCGCTGTGGCGCACGATCAGCACGTCCGGGTGCATGGCGTTCAGCGTCGCCGCGGTGTCGATGAGGGTCTCGCCCTTCTTCACCGAGGAGGTGCTGACCGACATGTTCATCACGTCGGCGCCGAGGCGCTTGCCGGCGAGTTCGAAGGAGGACTGGGTCCGCGTCGAGGCCTCGAAGAACAGGTTTATCTGGGTGCGGCCGCGCAGCGTGGCGCGCTTCTTCTCGACCTGTCGGTTGAGGACGACGAACTCCTCGGCAAGGTCGAGGAGGCCGACGATTTCCTCGGGCGACAGGCCCTCGATGCCGAGCAGGTGCCGGCGGGAGAGGGTGAAGCTGGGCAGCGGGTTCGATGTCATATCGAAGTCGGCTGGATAGACGCAGCCGGCGAGTACCGCAAGCACTTAAGCGCACCGTCCAGATATTCGTCAGAGATGGGCGATGAGGGTCACCAGCGCGATCACCGCCGGCATGGTCGCGGCCGCAAGGATGGTCTGCACCGTCAGCATCTCCGCCAATAGCGGCGCATCGCCGCCCATCTGGCGGGCCAGCACATAGCCGTTCGGTGCCGAGGGGACGGACGCGCCGACGGCGACGATCAGCAGGTCGATCTCCTGCAGGCCCAGCGCCACGCCGATGCCGACCGCCAATGTCGGCATGATCAGGAGCTTGGCGAGGCAGGTGAACCAGGTCGCCATGCGTGGCCGGCGCAAGTCGCCGAGCCGCAGCCCGGCGCCGACCACCAGCAGCCCCAGCGCCAGCGAGGCCCGGCCGAGTATGTCGCCGAAGTCGACGAGGACCGACGGGATCGGCACGTCGAAGGCGTTGATCAGCGTCCCGGCGATGCAGGACCAGATGAACGGGTTGCGCGCCAGTTGCAGCAGCAGCCGGTTGGTCGCGCCGCCATTCTCGCCATGGCGGGCCAGCACCACCACGCTGATGGCGTTGAGCACCGGGATCATCACCGCGAGCCCGACCGCTGCCACCGCCAGCCCCTTGGACCCGGCAAGCGCGCCGGAGACGGCGAGCGCGATATAGGTGTTCCAGCGCACCGACCCCTGGAACAGCGAGGTGTAGCTCGGTCCCGCCAGGCCGAAGACGCGGCAGATCGGCCGGCGCAGCACGGTGAGCAGCGCGGAGACGGTGAAGATCGCGCCGAGCAGGGCGGTGGAGACATCGACCACCGCCACCTCGCCGAGGTCGGCGCGCGAAATCGACACCACCAGCAGCGCCGGAAACAGCACGAAATAGGTCAGCCGCTCCAGCGCGATCCAGTGCGAGGCTTCCGGCAGCAATCCGCGCTTGAGCGCGGCGCCCAGCGCGATGACGAGGAAGACCGGCACCAGCGCGCCGAGCACTGCATGCATGTCAGACCCTCACCGGCCTTCCGCGATGAAGCGCAGCCGATCGAGCGCGCCCTGCAGGATGAAGGCGGCGGCCTGCTGATCGACGACCTCGGCGCGGCGCGCGCGGCTCATGTCGGTGGCGATCATGTCGCGCTCCACCGCGGCGGTGGACAGCCGCTCGTCCCAGAGCATGATCGGCAGCTCGGTGAGGCGGGAAAGGTTGCGGGCGAAGGCGCGGGACGCCTGCGCGCGCGGCCCCTCGCTGCCGTCCATGTTCACCGGCAGGCCGAGCACGAGGCCCACCGCGCCGCGTGCGGCGGCGAGCGACAGGACGCGCCCGGCATCGGGGGTGAACTGCTTGCGGGCAATGGTCTCCACCCCGGCGGCGATCCGGCGGTCCGGATCGGAGCTGGCGACGCCGATGGTCTTGGTGCCGAGGTCGAGGCCGATCAGGCTGCCCCGCGCGGGCAGGATGCCGGCCGCCTCGGCGACGGGGAGGATGAGCGCGGGCATGGCGGAGAGCGCCTAGCACGACCGCTTGCGAGATGCCATCGCGCCGTATCATGTCGTGCTTGAGTCATGCCGCTCTCGCACTATGTTGCCGCCGGAAATAGCGGTCAGCTGCGGAGGAAGCTCATGAAGATCACCTGGTTCGGCCATGCGGCGTTTCGGCTGGAATTCGCGGGCAAGGTCGTGCTCATCGACCCGTTCCTGACCGGCAATCCGGCCTTCGGCGGCGACGTGGCGCAGGCGACGGCCGGCGCGCAGTACATTCTGCTGACCCACGGCCATGGCGACCATGTCGGCGACACCGTTCCGGTGGCCAAGAACACCGGGGCGACCGTCGTCGCCAATGCGGATCTGGTGAGCTGGCTCGGCACGCAGGGGCTCGAGAAGCTGGAGATGATGAACACCGGCGGCACCATCCATCTCGACGGCTTCACCGTCAGCATGGTCCGCGCCGACCACTCCTCCGGCATGATGGTGAACGGCACCGCGGTCTATCTGGGCAATCCGAGCGGCCTGATCGTGAAGGCGCCGGGCGAGCCGACCGTCTGGCACATGGGCGATACCGACATCTTCTCCGACATGGCGCTGATCGCTGAGATCCATAAGCCGGACGTGGTGATCATGCCGATCGGCGACCGCTTCACCATGGGGCCGGAGACGGCGGCGCTCGCCGTGTCGCGCTATCTCGGCGGCCTCACCATCATCCCCGGCCACTATGGCAGCTTCGGCCTGCTGGAGCCGACCGCCGACCGCTTCGTCGCGCTGGTCGGCGGGGAGGCCACGGTGGTGGTGCCGGAGAAGGGCGTGCCGGTCGACCTGTCGAAGCTTTGAGTTCGGGCTCTAACTCCCTCACACACGGTCATCCCCGAGCTTGGCCCGGGGATCCACGACTTGGACCGATGCGCGGGGTGTCGCTGAAGTCGTGGATGGCCGGGTCAAGCCCGGCCATGACGTGCTTTTTGTGGGAGCCTGTCGCGAACTAGTCTGCCGCCGCGCCCGTCACCGCCAACGCGTGGCGCACGGCGTTGGCCTGGCGCACCAGCACGGTCGCCACGAACGCTTCCATCGCGTCGGTGAGCCCCGGTTCGGCGAGGAACCCGCCGCGCTCGCGCCCTTCGACCCGGCGCACTAATCCCTCCTGCACGGCGTTCTGCAGGATGTCGACGACATGCGAGCGCGACACCCGGTAGGCGCGGGCGAGCTCGGCCACGGGCGTCGGCCGGCCGGTCCCGCCGGTCGCGAACAGGGCGAGGGCGACCAGCAGCCCGCCGTCGCGGTCGGCGAAGATCGCCATCGAGGGTATGTCGTGCATCATGCGCCAGCCGGCGCGGAACGGCCGCAGCAGCTCGGCGACATAGGCGGCGACGAAGGCGTCGTCGTCGAGGCGGTTCAGGCCGGCCTCGCCCTCCGGCAGCACCATGCGCAGCGCGTTCAGCATCACCCGCCAGCGGTCGCGATGGATCGCCAGCATGCGATCGGTCACGGTGAGCCGCCGCCGGCGGCGATCCGCGTCCGGCACCGGAGCGACGAGGCCGAGCAGGCGGGAGGCGGCCAGCACCGCGCCGACCCGGCCGGGGCTGCACACGCCGAGCGCCGCCGCCTCCGCCTTCAGCCGGCCGGCGGTGAGGCCCGGTCCGGGCGGGGGCTCGAAATGCATGTCGAGCATCAGCAGGGCGAGCACGACCCGACCGCGGTCGTTCAGCAGGCGCGTCAGCAGGAAATTGCCGCGATAGGCGCTGGCGAGATTGACCGCCGCCTGCCGGGCGACCCACGGGAAGTCCGGCCGCGCCCGCAGCCGCGCGCGCTCCTCCACCTCGCCAGGCAGCAGCGATTCCAAGAGCGCCCCGTGGGCGCCTGCTGCGGCGGGGAGGGGCGTGCCGGCGGCCTGCCTCGCGAACATATCGTGACCTCACACGTCGTCGTTGCGACCAATAATCGACATTGTCGCGCAACGGCGAAGGATCATTATGCGCGCTGTTTCCCCTAGGGGATGTCCATTCGAGGAATCGACGTGATCGCGTTCCCCTCCTGCATGCGTATCCTGGCGCCGACGGCTGCCGGCGCGCTTCTGCTCGCGGCCCTGCTGCCGCTCGGCGCCGCGCCGGCCGAGGCGGCGGTCGTCTACTGCACCGGCCCCGGCTATCCGGTCGGCTGCGTGGTCCGCCCGACGCCCTATGTCGCGCCGGCGGCCCGTGCGACGGTCTACTGCACGCGCCCGGGCTATCCCGTCGGCTGCGTCGGCGGGGTGGGTGCCCCTGGCGTGGGCCCCGTCGGTACGCCGGCCACCCGCGCCGTGGCGCGGCCCGGTCCGGGCGTGAATGGCGGCGGGCCGGTGAACCGGCCCGGACTGCGCTGAAGACATCATCGATACGGAGGATAGCATGATCCATCGCCACGTCGCCCTGCTTGCCGCCACCTGCTTCACGGCGTTCGCGGCCGCGCCGGCCCTTGCCGACAAGGCGGCGGGCGACGCCTGCGCCGCCGGGCTCTCGCCGGACGGCAAGGCGATCTACGCCGCGGTGGGCTCGGCCAGCGGCGACCTGCGCAGCATCGTCACTGACACGACCAAGTCGCTGGTGATGTCCGGCAAGATCGAGCGCGGCAATGCCCGCGCCAACGCCCAGGCCGCCGGCGCCTGCCTGGAGCAGGCGCGGTCGTGAGTCGTTAGTCCGAGAACCAGCCTTTCCGCCTTCATGGCCGGGCTTGACCCGGCAACCCAGGCTTTTTCCGTGCGTCGAGCGCAAAGGCTGGGTTGCCGGGTCAAGCCCGGGGATGAGGGAAATGGGATCGTGTCGATCCCTGGAACAGCTTCGGCCGGCATCCGAAACCCACGACGAACCGACCGACCATGGGCGCCGCGCGTTGCGGGGCGCGGTGCCCGCCTGCTATAGGGCGCGCGTCGGTTTAATCGTTGATTGGGATTTCGGATGTCGGTCGATCAGGCGACGGTCCGGCGGGTGGCGCATCTCTCGCGCATCGCCGTGACGGAGGACGAGGTGGCCCATCTCCAGGGCGAGCTCAATGCCATCCTCGCCTTCGTGGATGAGCTAGCCGAGGTGGACACCGCCGGCGTCGAGCCGATGACCAGCGTCATCCCCATGAAGCTGCCCCTGCGCGCCGACGTGGTAAACGACGGCGGCGATGCGGCGCGCGTGCTCGCCAACGCGCCTCTGGCCGAGGACGGCTTCTTCGCCGTCCCGAAAGTGGTGGAGTGAGTCTCATGAGCGAACTCACCCGCCTCACCATCACCGCCGCCCGCGAGGGGTTGGCGCAGGGCCATTTCACCGCCACCGAGCTTACCGAGGCGTATCTCGCCGCCATCGAGCCGGCGGGCGACCTCAACGCCTATGTGCTGACGACGCCGGAGAAGGCGCTGGAGACGGCCAAGGCCAGCGACGCGCGCATCGCCAAGGGCGAGGCGGGGCCGCTGGAAGGCATCCCGCTCGGCATCAAGGACAATTACGCGGTCGACGGCGTGCGCACCACGGCCGGCTCGAACATCCTGAAGAACTTCGTCCCGGCTTACGAATCGACGGTGACCTCGCAGCTCTGGCGCGACGGCGCGGTCTTTCTCGGCAAGCTGAACCAGGACGAGTTCGCCATGGGCTCGTCCACCGAATCGAGCGCCTTCGGCCCGACGGTGAACCCGTGGCGGCGCAACGGCTCCGAGCAGCCGCTGGTGCCGGGCGGTTCCTCGGGCGGGTCGGCGGCGGCGGTGGCGGCGCATATCGCGGCCGGCGCGGCGGGCACCGACACCGGCGGTTCGATCCGCCAGCCGGCGGCCTTCACCGGCACGGTGGGCATCAAGCCGACCTATGGCCGCTGCTCGCGCTGGGGCATCATCGCCTATGCCTCCTCGCTCGATCAGGCCGGGCCGATCGCCCGCTCGGTGAACGACGCCGCGCTGCTGCTGCGTTCCATGGCCGGGCACGATCCGAAGGATTCGACCAGCGCCGACCTCGCCGTTCCGGACTACGAAGTGCATTGCGGCAGCTCCGTGCGCGGCAAGCGCATCGGCATCCCCAGGGAGTACCGCGTCGACGGCATGTCGCCGGAGATCGCGGCGCTGTGGGACAAGGGCGCCGACATGCTGCGCGACGCCGGCGCCGAGATCGTCGATATAAGCCTGCCGCATACAAAGTACGCCCTGCCGGCCTATTACATCGTGGCGCTGGCCGAGGCCTCCTCGAACCTCGCCCGCTATGACGGCGTGCGCTATGGCGAGCGGGTGCCGGGCCGCGACATCGTCGAGATGTACGAGAAGACCCGCGCCGCCGGCTTCGGCGACGAGGTGCGCCGGCGCATCATGATCGGCACCTATGTGCTCTCGGCCGGCTATTACGACGCCTATTATTTGAAGGCGCAGAAGGTCCGCACGCTGATCAAGCGCGACTTCGAGAACGCCTTCGCCGACGGCATCGACGCGGTGCTGGCGCCCGCGACGCCGTCGCCGGCCTTCGGCATCGGCGAGAAGTCGGGCGCCGATCCCGTCGAGATGTATCTGCAGGACGTGTTCACGGTGACGCTGAACATGGCCGGCCTGCCGGGCATCTCGGTGCCGGCGGGGCTGTCCTCGGAAGGGCTGCCGCTCGGCCTGCAGCTCATCGGCCGGCCCTTCGGCGAGGAGGGGCTGTTCTCGCTTGCCCAGGTGATCGAGGAGGCCGCCGGGCGCTTCGACGTCACCGACCGCTGGTGGGAGTGATCGGATGCGCGACCTGCCCGAGAACGAGCGCTCCCTCGCGCCCTTCCGGGCGGAGATCGACATCATCGACGCTCAGATGGTGGAGCTGCTCGCCCGCCGCTTCGAGGTGGTCAAGCACGTCATCGCGGTGAAGCAGGCGGAAGGGCTGGCAGCCCTGCTGCCCGAGCGGGTGGAGGACGTGATCGACAAGGTCAGCGCCCGCGCCGAGACCCAGGGCGTGCCGCCCGAACTGGTGGAGAAGCTCTGGCGCGTGCTGATCGAGTGGGTGGTCGAGTACGAGAACGAGCGCCTGGGTTGAGGCGAGCCGACCGCGCTAGCGGTCGAGGGAATGCACGGCCTCGTCGAGCGCGTCCTGCTCGACTGTCACTTGTCCCGCCGCCCACTCGGCGAAATGCGCCGCGTTGCGGCAGAAATCGGGGACCGGCGCACCCGGCTCCGCCTGCCGCAGCCAGTCGCGGCATTCCTCGCCGGACTGGCAGCCGAGGCAGCGCTGGGCGCCGGCGCGCAGCGCCTCGTCCGGAATCAGCGGGAATTGCGGGTCGAAACCGGCCCGAATCATCATCTGGCGGAACAGCGCCAGCCGCTCGTCGATGGTGTCCACGCGCATGCTCGCCTCCCTTTGCCTGCCGGCAGGGTGGCGGATCTGTCAGCTCCCGACGTTGATTCCGATCAATCGGGCAGTACCCAGCGCCGGAAGACCGCAAGGTCGATATTGCCGCCCGACAGCACCACGCCGACGCGCCGTCCGGCCATGCGGTTCTTCTCCTGCATCAGCGCTGCCAGCGCCGCCGCGCCGGCGCCTTCGGCCAGCATGTGCGTGTCGGTCCAGTAGGTGCGGATGGCTTCCGCCACCTCGTCGTCGGTGACGGTGACGACGCGCGCGACGCCGTCGCGGATGACATCGAGAGCGGTGGGATCGGGAATGCGCACGGCGAGGCCGTCGGCCATCGTGTCGGCGCTGTTCAACGTGACCGGATGGCCCACTTCCAGCGAGCGGGCGTAGGCAGGTGCATGGGCGCTCTGCACGCCGACGATCTCGGTGTTCAGGCCGAGCAGGTCGCGGGTGCGGATGGCGCCGCATATGCCCGATCCCAACCCGATCGGCACATAGAGCACGTCGAGCGGCGGGGCGGCGCGGAACAGTTCGAGAGCCCAGGTCGCGACGCCGACCACCAGATCGGGGTGGAAGGACGGCGCGAAGATCAGGCCCTCCTCGTCGGCGAGTCGCATGGCGTGCTGGCGGGCGGCGTCGAAATCGGCCCCGTGCTCGATCAGCCGGGCGTCGAGCGCGCGCATCGCGGCGTTCTTCTCGACGCTGTTGCCGTGCGGCACGACGATGGTGACGGGAATGCCCACGCGCCGGCCGGCGAAGGCCAGCGACTGGCCGTGATTGCCGCGCGTGGCCGAGATGATGCCCGCCTTCGCGTGCCCGCTTTCCGCCAGCCGGTCGAGATGGATGAGCCCGCCGCGTACCTTGAAGGCGCCGGTCGGCGTCTGGTTCTCATGCTTCACCCAGACTTCCGCGCCAACCCGCTCGGCCAGCAGCGGCCAGGCATATTGGTGCGTGCCGGGAAAGACCGCATGCACCTGCCGCAGGGCGTGTTCCAGCTCGTCGAGGGTGAACATGGGCAAACTCAACTGACGGCGGGGGACAGGCGAGCAATAGGCGATCGCCGCCGGACGGTAAACCTAGCCCTACGGCGGCCCGTGCCGGTTGCGGCGCTGGGGCCCAGGGAGTAGGGAAACGGCGACGAAATCCGTTGTGACGAGATGCGCCGCCCATGAACATGCACGCCCGCCCCGCCGACCCGAAGAAGCTGATCAAGGGCGCGACCGGCGACTGGGAAGTCGTGATCGGCATGGAAATCCATGCCCAGGTCACCTCCAACTCCAAGCTGTTCTCCGGCGCCTCGACCGCGTTCGGCGGCGAGCCGAACAGCCATGTCTCGCTCGTCGACGCGGCCATGCCGGGCATGCTGCCGGTGATCAACGAGGAATGCGTGAAGCAGGCGGTGCGCACCGGGCTGGGCCTGAAGGCGCAGATCAACAACCGCTCGGTGTTCGACCGCAAGAACTACTTCTACCCGGACCTGCCGCAGGGCTACCAGATCAGCCAGTACAAGAGCCCCATCGTCGGCGAGGGCGTGGTGCTGGTCGACATGTCGGAAGGCCGCATCGAGGTCGGCATCGAGCGCCTGCACCTGGAGCAGGACGCCGGCAAGTCGATCCACGATTTGCACCCGACGCAGTCGCTGGTCGACCTCAACCGTTCCGGCGTGGCGCTGATGGAGATCGTCTCCAAGCCGGACCTGCGCTCCTCCGAGGAAGCCAAGGCCTTCGTGACCAAGCTGCGCACCATCCTGCGCTATCTCGGCACCTGCGACGGCGACATGGAGAAGGGCAACCTGCGCGCCGACGTGAACGTCTCCGTGCGCAAGCCGGGCGACGATTTCGGCACGCGTTGCGAGATCAAGAACGTCAATTCCATCCGCTTCATCGGCCAGGCCATCGAGACCGAGGCGCGTCGTCAGATCGGCATCATCGAGGATGGCGGCACGATCGACCAGGAGACGCGTCTGTTCGACCCCAACAAGGGCGAGACGCGTTCCATGCGCTCGAAGGAAGAGGCGCACGACTACCGCTACTTCCCCGATCCGGACCTGCTGCCGCTCGAATTCGACGACGCCTTCGTCACCGAGCTCGCCGCGCATCTGCCCGAGCTGCCGGACGAGAAGAAGGCGCGCTTCGTCTCGGCCTACGGGCTCTCGGCCTATGACGCCGACGTGCTGGTCGCCGAGAAGGACACGGCGGACTATTACGAGGCGGTGGCGAAGGGCCGCGACGCCAAGGCGGCGGCGAACTTCGTCATCAACGAGCTGTTCGGCCGGCTGAACAAGGAAGGCAAGGACATCGCCTCCTCGCCCGTCTCGGCCGCGCAGATCGGCGCCATCGTCGACCTGATCGCCGACGGCACCATCTCCGGCAAGATCGCCAAGGACCTGTTCGACATCTGCTTCACCGAAGGCGGCGAGCCGCGCGAGATCGTGGAAGCCCGCGGCATGAAGCAGGTCACCGACACCGGCGCCATCGAGGCGGCGGTCGACGCGATCATCGCCGCCAATCCCGACAAGGTGGAGCAGGTGAAGGCCAAGCCCACCATGCTCGGCTGGTTCGTCGGTCAGGTGATGAAGCAGACCGGCGGCAAGGCCAACCCGCAGGCGGTGAACGAGCTGCTCAAGGGCAAGCTGGGGATCGAGTGATGGCGCCGGCGGAGGCGGCTTCCGGCGCGCTGGTCTTCCGGCCGGCGCGGCCGGAGGATCTGGTCGCGATCGTCGGCCTGTTCGTCGGCGACGAGGCCGGCGGCCATGGCGACACGCTGGATGACGCGGTGATGCCGCGTTACGAGGCCGCGCTCGCCCGCATCCTGGCGAGCCCCAATGACCGTCTCTATGTCGCCGAGGAGGAGGGCCGGGTGGTCGGCACCTTCCAGCTGACCTTCATCCAGACCCTCGTCCATCGCGGGCGGCTGCGGGCGACGGTGGAATCGGTACATGTCGCCGGCGACCGGCGCAGCCGCGGCATCGGCGCGGCGATGATCGCCTTTGCGGTCGAGGAGGCGCGCAAGGCCGGCGCCGGCGTGGTGCAGCTCACTTCGAACAAGCGCCGCACGCAGGCCCACCGCTTCTATGAGCAGATTGGCTTCACGCGCAGCCACGAGGGCTTCAAGATGGAGCTCGACGAGCAGGCGTGAGGGGTAGGGCCGCGATGACGGCCCCATAGCCTCTCACGGCAGGCAGCGGGCCATGAAGACGTGCCAGGCCTTGGCGCCGGTGAGGTTGTGGCGCGCCTTGTAGTCCCCCCATTCGGCGTTGCAGCGGTTGACCGCCTCGCGGTCGTTTTCGTCCGGCGCCTTGCTCAGAGCCGGCGCGGGATCGGGCGTCGGCCGGGCGGCGACCGAGGGCACCGAGGTGCGCGGCTTGGCCGGGGCGGCCGCCTTTTCGTCCGGCTGGTCGTCGTCGTCCTTGGGCACCGCGGTCGTGCCGGCGAGGCACTGCTTGGCGAAGTCGCGATAGGTCTGGTTGCCGGTCTCGTTCTTCGCCTTCAGCTCGTTCCACAGATCGGCACATTGCTTCATGGAGGGCTGCGCGGCGGCGGCGGAGGGACCGGTCGGAGCGGTGCCGCGCTTTGGCGGCGGCGTCTCGGCGGGCTTGGCCGCCTGTGTCTTCGCGGGATCGGCATCCTTGGCGGCGGCCTTCGCGCTGTCGGCGAGGCATTTCTGCGCGAAGTCGCGATAGGTGAGGTCGCCGGTCTGATTCTTCGCCTTCATCTCGTTCCAGCGGTCGGCGCAGGCCTTCGCGGGGGAAGGCGCGTCGGTGCCGGACTGGGCGAAAACGGGCGCGGCCGCCACTATCAGGGCAGCGGCGAGGAGGGCAGGGAGCAAGGCCTCGGGCCGATTCACGGTCGCTCTCTTCATCAGCACTCCCCCCGGCGACGAATCTACCGCGTCCCGCCCGGCGAGGCGAGCGGCGCGGGCGCTTTGCCACGGCTAATGCGCAGCATCGTGAGCGGCCGGGCGCAGGCGCAATTGAGAGGCCGGGGTGAAGACGCGCCGCCGCAGCAGGGCGATCCGCCGATGCCGGCAACTCATCGATTCGGTGGGCAGGCGTCTTTCGCGAAGCGGCGGTGCTTGCTGCTTCGAACGATGCCGGCCGGCACCGGATTGCCGCCGGTCCGGCGGGCGCTTGCCAGCGCCGGGCACCGGCTCTAGTTCTGGTGACGATCCGCGCGAGGCGGAAGACGCGAGGAACCGTCCCATGGCGCAGCTCCAGACCCGCCCGATCGAGCTCCATTACTGGCCGACCCCGAACGGCTGGAAGATCACCATCATGCTCGAGGAATGCGGGCTGCCCTACGAGGTCATCCCGGTGAACATCGGCCGCGGCGACCAGTTCAAGCCCGAGTTCCTCGCCATCGCGCCCAACAACAAGATGCCGGCCATCGTCGACCCGGAAGGGCCGGACGGGCAGCCGATCTCGATCTTCGAATCGGGGGCGATCCTGCAATATCTTGGCCGCAAGACCGGCCTGTTCTACCCCGCCGACGAGCGCGGCCGGGTCGAGGTCGACCAGTGGCTGTTCTGGCAGGTCGGCGGGCTCGGCCCGATGGCCGGACAGGCGCATCATTTCCGCATCTATGCGCCGGAGAAGCTCCCCTACGCGATCGAGCGCTACACCAACGAGATGCACCGGCTCTACGGTGTCCTCAACAAGCGCCTCGCCGACCGGCCCTTCATCGCCGGCGACTATTCCATCGCCGACATCGCCTGCGTCGGCTGGGCCAAGCTGTGGCAGCGCCAAGGCCAGGATATCGCCGAGTTCCCGCATTTCGGCGCCTGGCTGGAGCGGGTGCTGGCGCGCCCGGCGGTGAAGCGCGGCCTCTCGGTAAACGCCGAGGACCGGCACAAGATCGACATCGCCACCGACAAGGAAGCGCAGGGCATCCTGTTCGGCCAGCGCGCCCGTCCGTGACACGCACCGCGCCGGCGGTGGAGCCCCCGTTTATTCGGCCTTGACCCGGGGGCGGCGGAAACCTAGACAGGGCGCCGGCTCGGAGCCGCGTTCGCCGCAAGGCGGCGTGGGGCCGTCAGGAGACGTGGCCGAGAGGCTGAAGGCACTCGTTTGCTAAATGAGCAGACCCCCAAAAGGGTCTCGAGGGTTCGAATCCCTCCGTCTCCGCCACCAGCCTTTCCCATCGAAATCAAATACTTGCCAGGGAATGCGCAAGCGGTCCCCAAAGCTGTTCCGGGGACGCTGCGAGACGTATTCCTGCCTTGGGGAGCGGCTGTGCCGCGTCAGCCGCCTACACTCATATGGCGCTTCAGCTGCCGGTATTCGGCTTCGCGCTGCGCCACGTCTGTGGGTTCCGGCAGGGTCTCAGGGTCGAGAACGCCCATCATCTCGCGTGCCACGACGGGCCACAGGCGCTCGACGAGCGCGGGAATCTGAGCTTCGGGTACACCATAAATCTGTGCATCGAGCGCACACTGCGCGCGTGCGCGTTCCTCCACTGCGTTGTTCATAAATGCCATCCGCCACCGACCATGGCCGGTGTCCTAGAGTTCGGGCGGAGGGGATGAGGAAGCGCTCCTCGGCGCGTCGGCATCTCGACCGGTGGGGCCGATTGCCCCCGGCACGTGCCGCTGCCATTGCGACGTGTCAGCCTAGCACGAAGTGCGGTCGGTTCATGTCCAATAGTGGACATAGCGGCCGAGGTCGCCGAGTTGTGTTCCGGCGTCATATGCACGGGTCGCGCTGCCGCCTCTTTGAATCGTTCAACCCTATGATACGCTGTCGAAGTCTCGGGCCGCCCAGAAGATCGGTCGAGACAGGCGTGGCGTTTGCGGCCGGTGCGCCGCGTGGTGGAAGTG